>JAYFQH010000018.1:0-102248 GCA_034927265.1 Paludibacter sp. | reverse complement strand
GTTGAAAGTTGAGAGTTGAAAGTTATGAAATATACTCACTTTCAACTCTCAACTTTCAACTCTCAACTAAATAAAAACTTCCCTTCTCTCATTTTAACACTCATAAAACTTACAATTTTGCACAAAAACATAACTTTTTCCGAAAAATTATTTGGAGAATTAAAATATGTGTTTATCTTTGCAGTCGAAAATAACATTACATGTCAACTCAGATTTTAAATATTGTCGCTCTAATCGTCGTGGTACTTTTGGTCAAAAATCAAGGGTGAGGATGGTTATGTGATAATTTTTGAATAATAAAAGCACAAAAAAAAGCCTTTCTCACCCAAAATGAGAAAGGTTTTTTCTTTATTAAGCATTTAACAACAGGTAAAACTCTGAAAAGAACAATAAAATGAAAAACGTATTGCGCAGTCAGACAAGCACAGGAGGCCGTAAAATGGCAGGTGCAAGAGCTCTGTGGAGAGCCAATGGGGTAACAGATGATCAGTTCGGCAAACCTATTATTGCCGTTGTCAATTCGTTTACTCAGTTTGTACCGGGTCATGCCCATCTGCATCACATTGGCCAGAAAGTAAAAGCTGAAATAGAAAAACTGGGCTGTTTCGCAGCTGAATTCAACACCATTGCCATTGACGATGGTATTGCCATGGGGCACGACGGAATGTTGTATTCCCTCCCATCGCGCGACCTGATTGCCGACAGCGTTGAATACATGGTAAACGCCCACAAAGCCGATGCCATGATCTGTATCTCCAATTGCGACAAGATTACTCCGGGTATGCTGATGGCTACCATGCGACTGAATATTCCCACCGTTTTTGTTTCGGGTGGACCGATGGAGGCCGGCGAACTCGATGGGAAACAACTTGACCTGGTTGATGCAATGGTACAGGCAGCTGACGAAAATATCTCTGACGCGCAAATTGCCAAAGTTGAAAGTGCTGCCTGTCCTACCTGTGGCTCCTGCTCGGGTATGTTCACCGCCAACTCCATGAACTGCCTTAACGAAGCTATCGGATTTGCTCTCCCTGGTAACGGTACTATTGTTGCTACCCATGCCAACCGCGAACAACTATTCATCGACGCAGCCAAACTGATTGTTGAAAATGCCTATAAATACTATCGCGACGGCGACGAAACAGTATTACCCCGCACCATTGCCACCAAAGATGCCTTTATGAATGCGATGGTACTCGACATTGCGATGGGAGGATCCACTAACACCATTCTGCATACACTGGCTATCGCCCATGAAGGAGAAGTTGATTTCACGATGGAAGATATTGAACTGCTTTCGCGCAAAACACCCTGCCTGTGTAAAGTAGCCCCGAATACCGATAAATACCACATTCAGGATGTTAACCGTGCCGGTGGCATACTGAATATTCTTGCAGAACTAAGCAAGGGAGGATTATTGAATACCAATGTTCACCGTGTTGACGGACTCACTCTGAAGGAAGCCATTGCTAAATACGACATTACAGAATCCAATCCTTCGGCAGAAGCAGTAAGAATATATAAAAGTGCTCCCGCCCACCGTTTCAATCTGGTGATGGGATCACAAAACACTCAATACAAAGAACTTGACACCGACCGCAGCAAAGGCTGCATCCGTGATATGCAGCATGCCTATACGGTAGATGGTGGTCTGGGCATTCTGAAAGGAAACATTGCGCTCGATGGATGCGTTATTAAAACTGCCGGTGTAGATGAGAGCATCTGGAAATTTACCGGACCGGCAAAAGTATTTACTTCACAGGACACTGCCTGTTATGGCATTCTGAGTGGTGCTGTGGTTGCCGGTGATGTAGTGGTGATCACCCACGAAGGACCAAAAGGCGGACCGGGTATGCAGGAAATGCTCTACCCTACTTCCTACATCAAATCAAAACATCTGGGTAAAGAATGTGCACTGATTACTGATGGACGTTTCTCCGGCGGAACCTCAGGCTTATCCATCGGACATATTTCTCCCGAAGCAGCTTCAGGAGGAAATATCGGACTCATTCAGGATGGCGACATCATCGAAATTGATATCCCCAACCGCTCCATCAATGTAAAACTAAGTGATGAAGAGTTGGCTGCCCGTCGCGAAAAAGAACTGGCCCGCGGAAAAGATGCCTTTACCCCGAAAGACCGTAACCGAGTCGTCAGCAAGGCCCTCAAAGCCTATGCTTCGATGGTAAGCTCGGCTGATAAGGGGGCCGTGAGAGTGATTGAATGATGAGTGATAAGTGATAAATGATGAAAGAATAGCGAATAGCGAATAGCGAATAACTAATAGCGAAAAGGCCATCAATTCGCTCCGGTTTTAACCGGAGTAATAATCTGATTCATCAATAGGTACCGGTTTTAACCGGTACAAAACATACAAATAAATTTATTTGGTTTCAATCGGAATAAAATATATCAATCTAATTGATTAACCGATTTTAACCGGTACATTATAAAACGATACATTAAAAAAAACATCAATTAACACCGGTTTTAACCGGCACAAAACAATCAGGTTAATAATCAAAATAACATCTAAATAAAATGGAACAAAAAAAGATTTCAGGTGCTAAGGCTTTGATTGAATCAATGCTGCATGAAGGAGTTGATACCATTTTCGGTTATCCTGGCGGCGCAATTATGCCTGCCTTCGATGCACTTTACGATTACGATGATAAAATCAATCATATATTAACACGTCACGAACAGGGAGCTACACATGCCGCACAGGGTTATGCAAGGGTTTCGGGAAAAGTAGGCGTTTGTCTGGTAACTTCGGGTCCTGCTGCTACCAATGCGGTAACCGGTATCAGCGATGCCATGCTTGACAGTACACCGATGGTGGTAATCACCGGTCAGGTTGGCGCTGCGTTGCTGGGGACGGATGCTTTCCAGGAAATTGACGTGGTGGGTATCACCCAACCGATTACCAAATGGGCATATCAGGTGCGCAAAGCGGAAGATATTCCCTGGGCAGTAGCACGGGCTTTCTATATCGCACGTACCGGTCGTCCCGGACCTGTGGTACTGGACATCACCAAAAATGCCCAGTTCCAGGAGTTTGAATTCAGCTACGAACCCTGCACCTACATCCGCAGTTACCGTCCTATCCCCGAGATGGACATGCAACAAATTGAAGATGCCGCTCAACTGATCAATAATGCAAAAAAACCTTTTGCCCTCGTGGGACAGGGAGTTGTATTGTCGGGCGCCGAAGCAGAACTGAAAACATTTCTGGAAAAAGCCGACATCCCTGCTGCCTGGACTTTGCTGGGTGCTTCGGCCATGTCGACCGATTTCTCTCTCAACAAAGGATTCCTGGGCATGCATGGTAATGTTGGTCCCAACATGAAAACGAATGAATGCGATGTACTGATTGCTATCGGGATGCGTTTCGACGACCGCGTTACCGGAAATCTGAGCAACTATGCCAAACAAGCTAAAATTGTTCATATAGATATTGATCTGGCTGAAATAAATAAAAATGTGAAAGCTGATGCCCCGGTACTGGGTGATGCCAAAGAAGTTTTAACGGCACTAACAGCTAAGATCAACCCGACCAAACATACAGAATGGATTGATTCTTTTAAAGAATACGACGATAAGGAAGACGAAATCGTCATTCAAAAAGAATTATACCCCACTTCAGGAGAAATGACCATGGGTGAAGTAATCCGAAGGGTTTCGGAAGCTACCGGACACAAAGCGGTGATTGTAACCGACGTTGGTCAGAACCAGATGATGGCTGCCCGCTACTCGAAATACACACAGACACGTAGTCTGGTAACTTCAGGGGGATTGGGCACCATGGGCTTCGGTATTCCGGCAGCCATGGGAGCCAAAATAGGAGCTCCCGAACGTACCGTGTGCATGTTCAGTGGCGACGGAGGTTTCCAGATGACCATTCAGGAACTGGGTACCATCATGCAGGAACAAATCGGTGTTAAGATGATTATTCTTAACAATCACTTTCTGGGCATGGTACGTCAGTGGCAGGAAATGTTCTTCGACGAACGTTATTCTTTTACCGAAATGCAGAATCCCGACTTCATTGCCATCGCAAAAGCTTATCGCATTGAAGGCACGGAAGTACTTCATCGGGAAAATCTCGACGCAGCTATCGCCGACATGTTGAAGGACGATAAACCCTATCTGCTCGTGGTAAATGTAGAGAAAAAAGGGATGGTTTATCCAATGATCCCTACCGGAGCTTCGGTAACCGAAATACTATTAGGAGAATAAAAACAGGAGTCTTCAATCATTAATGTTATAAAAATGGAAAATACATTATATACCATCACTATCTTTTCAGAAAATACGGTCGGTCTGCTCAATCAGATTACCATTATTTTCACCCGCCGGGCGCTAAATATCGAAACACTATCGGTATCGCCTTCGGCCCTGAAAGGCATTCATAAATTCACTATCACCGTTAACACCACCAAAGATGTGGTGGAGAAAGTCGTGAAACAAATCGACAAACGGGTGGACATTCTGAAGTCATACTACAACACCGACGATGATTTGGTACATCAGGAAATAGCGATGTACAAAATCGCGACCGACAAGCTCATCGCACTGGGAGGCATCGAACCGCTGATACGCAAACATCATATCCATATTCTGGAAATGAACGAAACCTTCGTAGTATTCGAAAAGACCGGTCATTATGCCGAAACTCAGGAATTATTCAGAGAATTGAGCGAAACAGTTGGGGTACTGCAATTCATCCGTTCGGGACGTGTGGCCATTACCAAATCGAAAGTCGAACGACTGAGCGATATGCTGGAAAGTATGAAAAAATTTGAGAATACAAATAAATAAGGCAGGTGTCGGGCAAAAGTTATTCGTTTCAGATTCAGCCGAAGGATGTTGATTTTCAATGCCGGGTAACTCCCGCATCGCTCACCAACATCCTGCTGGCAGCAGCAGGAAAAAATGCCGACGACAATGGCTTCGGGCTGAGAGATCTTAACAGCAACGACCATTCGTGGGTATTACTCAGTCTGGCTGTAGAGATGGATTATTTTCCCCTGCAATACGAAACCATCCATGTAGCGACATGGGTTGAAGATGTACGCAGGGCATCGACCATCCGTAATTTTCAGATCTATAATGAGAAAAACGAACCGATAGGCAAAGCCTGTTCCATCTGGGCAATGATCGATTTGAATACCCGACGTGCCAAGGACTTGTTAGCGCTCGACGGCATCCATGCCCATGCTACCGGCATTCCCGTTCCGATGGAAAAACCCATACGCTTGGGAGCCATCGAAGGAGAAGCTTACGACAGCTTTAAGGCAAAATATAGTCACATCGACATCAACAATCATGTGAGCACCATCCATTATGTTGAATGGATATGCAATTATTTTACAATAAAGCAGTTTCAGCAAAAAAATATCGCTCGTTTTGAAATAAATTTCATCAATGAAATCATTTTTGGCGATGAAGTTAGTATCTTTGCAACCGAATCTGAGAAGGATGATTTTCATTTCGAAATACGTAAGAATGATAAAGTTGCCTGCCGGGCACGCATCAAATTCAACGAATAATGCCCAACATAGGTAGAGACGTTGCATGCAACGTCTCTACACGTGAAATCAAAAACGATTCAATATAAACAACAAATCAATTACAAACAAAATAATAACAAAAAAATGGCAGTAATGAATTTTGGCGGTGTAGACGAAAACGTTGTAACCCGCGAAGAATTTCCATTGGAAAAAGCACGTGAAGTATTAAAGAACGAAGTAATCGCCGTAATCGGATACGGTGTACAAGGTCCCGGTCAATCACTGAACCTTCGCGACAACGGTTTCAACGTGATCGTGGGACAACGCAAAGGCGGAAAAACATGGGACAAAGCCGTTGCCGACGGTTGGGTACCTGGTGAAACGCTGTTCGATATTGAGGAAGCTTGCGAAAAAGCAACTATCATTCAGTATTTACTTTCCGATGCAGCCCAAATCGAAGTATGGCCACGCATTAAACCTTACCTCACTCCGGGTAAAGCATTCTATTTCTCACATGGTTTCGGAATCACCTACAAAGAACGTACAGGTATTATTCCTCCGGCAGATGTGGATGTGATCCTCGTAGCTCCTAAAGGTTCGGGAACTTCATTGCGTCGTATGTTCCTTGAAGGACGCGGACTGAACTCTTCTTTCGCCATCTTCCAGGATGCTACCGGCCGTGCATGGGAACGTGTTGTAGCATTGGGTATCGGTGTTGGTTCAGGTTACCTCTTTGAAACTACTTTCAAACGCGAAGTGTACTCCGACCTTACCGGCGAACGCGGTACACTGATGGGCGCTATCCAGGGCCTCCTTCTGGCACAATACGAAGTATTACGTGCCAACGGACACACTCCTTCTGAAGCTTTCAACGAAACAGTAGAAGAACTTACACAATCGCTGATGCCTTTATTTCCCGAAAACGGTATGGACTGGATGTATGCCAACTGCTCAACCACCGCTCAACGTGGTGCTTTGGACTGGATGGGACCATTCCACGATGCCTCTAAACCGGTATTCGAAAAACTGTATGCTGAAGTAGCCTGTGGTAACGAAGCACAACGCTCTATCGACACCAACTCCAAACCCGACTATCGCGAAGGTCTGGAAGCCGAACTGAAAGCCCTCCGCGAAAGCGAAATGTGGAGAGCCGGCGCTGTTGTCCGCAAACTGCGTCCTGAAAACAACTAATCTTTCCAAACGGTCTCTAGCAGGCTGATTGATATTAATATAACACACCCGCGTACCAGCATTGGCAGGCGGGTGTATTTTTTATTTCATTGATTTAACGTGAGTTCTATATAGGCAAATAATTCACAATTGAGTTAAAACCCCGAATGAGGTTTAATGTGCATAACCCCGTACGGGGCAGATTAGCTGTTTGATCATCGTTTGCATAAATTATTTTTCTTATATCGAACTCACGTTAATTCATTAAAGAGTCGTGGGCTTATCTTCTTTCCTGGGAAAGATAAGTGAAAACAATATGGAAACTATCAGAATTCCAGTGATTGTTAATAATGAATAAAAAATCGGAATCTTGTATATATCGGCAATAATCATCTTAACACCTACAAACACAAGGATAGCAGATAACCCGTATTTGAGATAATAAAAGTACTTTGTAATGCCCGCCAGAGCAAAGTACAATGCTCTCAAACCTAATATGGCAAAGACATTCGACGTAAATATTATAAATGTATCAGTCGAAACCGCAAGAATTGCCGGTATAGAATCCACTGCAAAAATTAAATCCGTAAATTCGACCACCAGTAACACCACAAATAAAGGAGTTGCAAATGTTTTCGCATTAATTTTTACGAAAAACTTTCCATCGTGCATTTTTTCCGTAACAGGGAAAAACTTCTTAAAGAGTCGTACCAGTATATTTTTATCCGGTTCAATCTTCTCTTCTTTATGGAAAAGCATTTTAATGCCCGTAAACACAAGAAACCCGCCGAAAACAAAGATAATCCAGTGAAATTTACTAATCAGCGCGACACCGGCAAAAATGAAAATCGCTCTTAAAACAAGTGCTCCTATGATTCCCCAGAACAATACTTTGTGTTGATATTGTGGTTTCACATCAAAGAAGGTGAAAAGCATGATAAATACAAACAAATTATCAATACTCAACGACTTCTCTATCAAATATCCGGTCAGGAATTCTAGCGCCTTTTCTTTTCCCATGAAATAGTAAACTCCGTAATTAAAAACAAGCGCCAGCGAAATCCACACCCCACTCCAGATAAGAGCTTCCCTGATTTTAACTTCGTGTGATTTACGGTGAAACAGCCCTAAATCCAACCCCAACAGTAAAATAATAAATGCGATAAACGCAATCCATACATATATATCGATAACCATAATCTAAAAAAATTTTAGTATAATTTTATTTAATAAACAACATAAATTAAATCTGGTTCTACTCTTACGAAAAATTCACATAACCGTCTAACCAAACCTGATACATAGATCATGTTTAGTAAAAAACATATGAATAAATGAATTAAACCAATTTTGGCGGTTGCCAAATAGAAAAAGAAGGATGCAGGATTATAAAGAATGTCTTTGCAAACCGTACTTTTGTCTTACATACAAAGGTATTACCGGGGACAATCTCTTTTTTTACTACATGAATATCTTCCAGTACATCAAATTCTGAAAACCTGTCGTATTCAACCGTATTTTCATTTCCCGTCATTTCGCATGCGTACGGTTGTTGAGTATGGAAATATGAGAACACAGCTATTCCATAGAAGGACGTAATAACCAGTAAAAAGGTTATTTGAAGAAATATTTCTTTTACTTTGATCATTTTGATGCAAAAATAGCAATAATTTTCTGTCAGACAAAGGATATATTATTTAGTCGGTGAGCGTATCAACCGGAGCAGCACCGCCTTATGTATGCAACTTTTTATAGATGGCAGACATCTGTATATAGAATTTATATGAGAATTATATGAAAACAAAAATTCTGATTATCTCTGTACTTTTTACATTTTTCGGCTGTAATGAAGAATATAATTCAACCAAACTAAATCAGGAAGTATTGTTCAAGACAGAATATATAAATTATGCCTGGGGTTATCAACATCATGGACTAATGATTGACTCCACTGGTAAAGTATGGAGTTATCATCTGCCAAAAGAATGGAATTTTGCAGATACTAATGGTTATATAAGTTTTGAAGACATGAAAGAAAATTTCAATCAACTTGAAATGACTTCAGTGACGATAAATAAAGATACCTTACAAAAATACTACAGCAAACTTCTGAGGGCAGCATACGGAGAATTAAGCGAACCTAAAACTGAAATGTATGATGCAGGTTCAACATCTTTTTCCGGATTTATCTATCTCCCGAAAACAAAGAAATACAAAGAAGTTCTGATCAGGCAAATTGGGGATGTTTATATTGAAAATAAATCAACTGAGGCAATGCATATCTATAACTGGCTGATCAGCTTAAGGCCACAGGAACCCTCTCAATCTGTCTTTGAGCAATGATTTAACTCCTACTAATGATAAAGTTTCTCTACATCTACTTCCCTGATAAAAGAGGGGGCTGCTTCGTCGTTCACTTTGTTCTCTCCTCGCAATGACGGGCGTTTGTTGGTTCCATCACAGCCTCGTCATTGCGAGTCCCCACCCCAAAAATTGTGGCATAAAGTAATAATGACATTACTTATTCGTAAAAAACACTTCAGTTGCACATTCTTGCTGCCATCGGCAGCATAGTTTTGTAACCAGTAAGCTTGCTTACTGGAAAACAGAGGTCTCCGAAACCAAGGGCTTCCAGAGGAAGCCAACTCTTATGCAAACTTAAGTATCGCTGCCTACGGCAGATCCGTAAGGTGAGGTGGTCGCCATATCCCAGTAAGCAAGCTTACTGGTTACAAAACTTTGCTTCCTCCGGAAGCATCTGGCTACATGTCATTGGTAGGCCCACACAGCGGGACGAAGCAACCCCCTGGTACCTGCACCTTGTTACAAAAACCCGCGTCACTGAACTTTTTTCTCCCGATTAGCATTATTAATAAAGTTTATCAGACTTAAAAAACAACTATCAATAAAAAACAACACTTTATGAGAAAAATAATATCATTTATGCATATCTCTCTCGACGGCTTTGTGGCCGGACCTAATGGAGAAATGGACTGGATAAAAGTGAACGATGAGATTTTCGATTTTGTCGGTGAGCGTATCAACCAGAGCGACACAGCCTTATACGGAAGAGTAACCTATGAAATGATGGAAAACTACTGGCCAACTGCCGGAGACAAGCCCGATGCGACCAAACACGACATTGAACATTCAAAGTGGTATAGCAAAGCTAAAAAAATTGTTTTATCAAAAACAATGACAGAGGCCGGTTTGACCAACACAACAGTTATCAGCAACCATCTTTCGGACAGAATAAATGAAATAAAACAACAGGAGGGCGAGGACATCCTGCTTTTCGGGAGCCCTGCAGCAACACACACCCTCATTCAACTGGGTTTAATCGATGGTTACTGGTTATTCGTTAACCCGGTAATTCTCGGACAGGGAATTCCTTTGTTTACCGATATTAAAAACAAAATAAACCTGAAATTGCTGTCGACCAGACCGTTTACTTGTGGTGTAACGGAGCTTAACTATATCGTCGACGAACAATAAACACAAGCTTACAATAAGGCACACTTGGATGCCCCGAAGCAAAGCATCTGCTATCTGGTGTGCTAACCATTCACACTTCTCAGTATCAATCGTGCACAACCCTAATTGCGTGGATCGAACGATGGACATCGTTGTAGCTAAACGATGGGCATCGTCATGGTTGAACGATGTCTATTGTTCGATATACGCATCCCGGCTATCTTGTTGTCGTTAAGCCGGATTGTGTACCTCTCACAGAGGAGCTATCGGATTGTACTCACAGAGAAGCTCAGTTTTTTGCTTCCAACGGAAGCAGGAACGACATTAGCTCTTGTTTCAAATACATATGAAAATAATTTTGATTGATTCAAATTCATCATAAGTTGGGAATATCTTTCATCCGTTTAGATTATTTTTTACATTTGCATTCAAAAGCCTCAATTATCACACATTTTTGCTATAACTGAAATAATTCTATGAAAACACCCCTCACCCTTTTTTGGTTTCGCAGAGATTTAAGGCTGCACGACAACCATGGTCTGTTCGAAGCGCTGCAAAGCGGCAACCCGGTTTTGCCCCTCTTTATTTTCGATACAGATGTTCTCAGTAAATTACCTGATAAGGGCGACAAAAGGGTTGGTTTCATTCATCACTACCTCCTCCAACTGCACGAAGAGTTGGTAAAGGCAGGAAGTTCATTGCTGGTGCTCCATGGCAAACCTCTGGAAATATTTCAGCAGCTAAGCCAACAATATACGATCGCCGCAGTGTATGCCAACCATGATTATGAACCCGATGCGATCAACCGTGATGCTGCCGTCACTGATTTTCTCCATCATCAGCAGATTCCCTTTAAAACATTCAAAGATCAGGTCATTTTTGAGAAATCGGAAGTAGTGAAGACCGACGGCAATCCATATACTGTTTTCACACCCTATTCCAAAGCGTGGAAGCACAAAATCAATGAAGCAGACATTCAGCCATTCCCAAGTGTGGAGTTATTAAAATACCTGTACAAAACGCATCCTCTAAACATCCCTGCACTCTCAGAAATCGGGTTTCAGGATTCCGGGGCATCCTTTCCCCCACCTTTTGTCGACGAAAACATCATCAGGTTCTACCACGAAACACGGGATTTTCCCTCCATCAAAGGGACATCAGGTATAAGCGTCCACCTCCGTTTCGGAACAGTGAGCATCAGGGCGTTGGTTCAGATGGCCCTACGGTGGAACGAAAGCTGGCTGAACGAACTCATCTGGAGAGAATTTTTCATGATGATACTCTCCCACTTCCCACAGGTGGTAACCCGCAGCTTTAAGGGGCAATACGATCAGCTAAAATGGAGAAACAACGAAGAAGAATTCAGGCGCTGGTGCTCCGGACACACCGGTTATCCGATTGTGGATGCCGGCATGAGGGAGTTAAATGCTACCGGTTACATGCACAACCGCGTGAGGATGATCGTCGCAAGTTTCCTGACAAAACATTTACTCATCGACTGGCGTTGGGGAGAATCCTATTTTGCCGAAAAACTCCTGGACTACGAACTATCTTCCAACAATGGCAACTGGCAATGGTCAGCCGGCTGTGGCTGCGATGCTGCTCCCTATTTCAGAATATTCAATCCGGCAGAACAAACCCGGAAGTTTGATCCTGAAGGGCGCTACATCAAGCAATGGGTCGGCAACCTGCACGAAAAGGATTATCCCAAACCCATCGTGGAACATCAGTGGGCAAGAGAGAGATGTTTGCAGGTGTTTAAGGAGGCGTTGAAAAAGAAATAATATACTCTTCCTGTTAATTACACATACAATCTTTTATGTCCAATAGTAGAAAGAAAAAGTATAATCAGTAAACTTAATCAGAAATAAAAATATTATCTTTGGGGGTATTAAAAACAAAAAACCCGGCTTCATCACCAGCATAAAAACTGGGAGAGGAATCACCGGGACTACGGCACAAAGATACAAAAAATATGGAGACCACAACTATTATTGAAAAAATTATTTCATCTGAACGTTTACAACCTTATTTGACATATCATAGGAATGATATTGATAAGGCAATTCAGCATTATAAAAGCAATATTCTGGTATCAGAGGCATTCTACCCATTACTGTCAGTATTAGAGATTGGACTGCGAAACTCAATTGATTACCAATTAACAAAAAGGTTTAATGACAGGAATTGGTTTGAAAACCATGAATTTATAAAGATTGCCTCAAGATTTCAAATTGACAGAATATCAGAGGCGAGAACAAATATATGGTCAGAAAAAAAGACAATTACATGTGGAAGAATCATATCAGAGTTATCGTGTGGTTTTTGGACCTCATTATTTGATACCAAATTTGAAATGACACTATGGAAGACACTTCGATTGTCGTTTCCAAATTGTCCGAAAGCAATCCGGAAAAGAAAAACGATGAGTTCTAAGTTTAATTCCATCAGAAAATTAAGAAACAGGATTTTTCATCACGAAGCAATAACGTGGAATCTTGACGTAATTAAAAATTATGAAAACGAAATCTTGGGAGCAATCAATTGGCTAAATAAAGATTTAATCAATTGGATGGGAGAACTCAATCATTTAGAAAGAATTATTGAAGAAAATAGAAATAAAATTTTATAACGCATTGCTACCAGGTCATAACACGGAGTACTTTCACCCTATTGGGTCACATAGTGTCCGTCGGTATTGTCTGTGTTAGGATCAAGCGCAAAAAAACAGACAGAGTCTATTGTGTCTTAGCCCCCTAATTAACTGAACTAATTTGATAATTCCATTTAGAACATTAATTTTGGGGTGTTATGAGCAGATTATGATGGTTTTTCTTGTGTAGAAAAAGAAGTGATACCCGAATATGAGTTTGATAGTCTACACCATGCCAGAGGGGTGTTTAAACGCTACTTCCTGTATCACAATACCAAAAGACGACGGCATGCACTGGGCAGAAGAAGCCCGCAGGACTATTGGAATACTTTCTTTCATTTTTCATCTGTTAAGCCTCCAAAAGCGGAAAGTTGAGATTTGTCAAGGGCGGTGAAACCGCTTGCCTTGCCCTTGACAAAAACGGAACTTGAAGCTACATTTGCTTAACAGATAAAAATGAATAACACAACTTAAGAGTGTGAAAAATGTATATTTTTGTCCTATACTATTTTTAAAAAAGTATCCAAGGAATTGGGGGTCAAACCAGAAAAATTATTATCAGTCAGGCAACAAGACAATTTTTAATAAAAGAGAACGTGAAACATCTTGACTATGCCCCTGTTGAATTTATATAAAAAAATTACTAATCATAACAGAAAAATTTGCACTTCACGTACAATATATTTATATTTGCACGTAAACATAATTGAAAATAATATGAACACCAAGCTGACATTAAATTTAAACAAGAATATCATTGACGAGGCAAAATCCTATGCAAAGAAAAATCAGGTAAGTTTATCCAAACTCATTGAGAACTATCTGAATTCCCTTGTGAAAACAAGTCACAAAAAGACCACAAAAGTAAGCCCTCTTGTAGAGAGTTTAACAGGTGTTATATCGTCTGAAGTGGATGAAAGAAAAAGTTATCGTGATTATTTATCAGAAAAATACTCATAATGGAGCATCTCTTAGTCGACACAAACATCATAGTTGATTTGCTCTCAAAGCGGAAAAACTTTTATCAGGAAGCACAAGAATTGTTTACACTTGCAGATGAACAAGAGATTAAGCTTTATATTTCTTCTTTGACATTTGCAAACACCCACTATTTGCTTTCTAAGGAGTTGAATTCGAATGAAGCTCGAAAAATATTGATTAAGTTTAAACTTCTGGTGAGTGTTTTACCTCTTGACGATAAAATATTGGGGTTGGTTTTGTCTTCTGATTTTAATGACTTTGAAGATGCTATTCAATATTATACAGCGTTGGAAAACAAATTGAATATAATCATAACGAGAAATAAAAAAGATTTTAAAACATCTAAACTTCCTGTTTTGACTGCAAAAGAATACTTGAACAGATAATTGCCGGATTGTTGACACACTAATTCTAACATTAGGTTTCTATTTATGACTCTCTCTCCTTAACCTCAATTTAAAAATCAATACTATGAGTTTAACAACAGACTTTAAAAATTTATTTTTATTAATATCGTGTCTGATAACAATTTCCGCTATATATGGTCAGGAAGATATTAAGAAAGTAAGAGCTTCTGATGTTCATGAAGGATATAAATACTATTTACATGACAGCTTGATTTGTAGCTCGGAATATGACACCATTTGCAAGCGTGAAGTTTTTAGAAAAGTTACCGAATGGCCGGTCTTCGGAGACAGTATAACTGATTTTTTTAAATATATTCATTTGAACTTGAAATATCAGGATTTTTATTCGAGCATTAATGCAAGAGTAATCGTTCAATTTATTGTTGAAACTGATGGTACATTAACTAATTTCAAAATTCTTCGTAGTCTTGATGCTACTCTCGACAAACAGGCAATTAAAATTTTGAAGAACATGCCTAACTGGAGTTCAGGAAAATGTAATGGAGAAAAAGTTCCTACATATTTCGTAGTTCCAATAAAGTTTTAGATTAAATAAATGTATATCCGTATTATGACCTAGGTAGTCCCGGAGGGACGACATAGTCATCATAAGGATAATCATACTAAATAATGAAAGTTCGGTCTGAAATTATAATAAAACAAAAAGAATAAACAACACCGATACTACCCCATGGGAGCTTTAATAAAAATCGAAAGTCTGACAAAAAAATTCGGCGAACTCACTGCCGTTGATGACATTAGTTTCGACATCAACAGGAATGAGGTATTCGGACTATTGGGTCCTAACGGAGCAGGTAAAACAACCCTCATCTCCATGATTTGCGGATTGCTGCCTGTTTCGGGAGGAAAAATCAATTTTACCGACACCAGTGGCAGGGACAAGAAATCCATGATCGGTTATTGCCCGCAGGACAACATTTTTTATCCCAAACTGACCTGTCTGGAGCAGTTGATATTCATGGGCCAGATGTATGGCATACCAACGTATACTGCAAAAACAAGAGCCATCGAATTGCTGAATCTGTTGGGCTTATCGGATAAAACCCATGTGTTAGCCCGGAAATTATCGGGAGGAATGAAGCGACGACTTAATATTTGTCTTGCGCTGGTGCACGACCCGGAAATACTTATTCTGGATGAACCCGAAGCGGGTTTGGATCCCCAAAGCAGAATACTCGTACGCGACTTCATTAAAGCTTACAGCAATAAAAAAACAGTCATCCTCACCACACACAACATGGATGAAGCAGATCGGTTATCCGACAGAGTGGCAATAATTGACTATGGCAAATTACTTTTATTGGATACCCCAGATCAACTTAAACGAACAGTAGGTGAAAATGCCACCCTCGAAGATGTATTCATTCACTTAACCGGAAGAAATCTACGCTGATGAAAGTAATAAACATCATATCAAAATCGCTGAAAGAGCAGATACGAAGCTACTGGGTGCTGTTGCTCACATTATCGATGGGACCCTTTTTCATTTTCGTATACTTCCTCATCATGGAAACGACAAAACCTCAGTATACCATCCTGATAGCCAATAATGATAAAGGGGTGATTATTGATGAACAGCATGTTAATTACGGCAATAATTTGATTGAATACTTTAAATTTTTCAGTTCCGACACGACTGCTATTCCTTTAAACATAAAGGAAGTAACTGACAAAACTGTCGGCACCGTAAGCCTGAAAAGTAAAAAGGCTGATGCTTTGATCATCATCGACGACTCGTTTTCACAATCAATACTAAAACGAAAAGCAGCCGATACCACTTCTGTGGTCAATATCGAATTTGTAGGTGATCTGAGCAATACCAATTATCTGATCAGTGCTGTGTGGGCCAATGAGATAGTCAATGAATTTGCATTGAATGCCACCAACAACAAAAGAATTGTTCACCTGAAAGAAACTGCATTAGGCAATTCGGGTACAGCAAGCAGCTTTGACATGTTTGTGCCCGGAATTCTTATCGTATCCCTGATTATGCTGATGTTTACTGCCAGTATTGCCTTTGTATCGGAAATCGAAAACAAAACCATCATCCGGTTAAAGCTGTCGAAACTCCGTGTTGTTGACTTTCTGACAGGCATTAGTGCTGTGCAATTGCTTGTAGGCATCGTTTCGGTATTATTAACTTTATTAACGGCAATACTACTCGGCTTCAGATATGAAGGTTCACTGCTGATGATGATCTTTATTGCCGGCCTGACAAGTTTATCCATCATCGCCTTTAGTCTTATTATTGCTGCATTAACCAAAACAGCCAGCGAAGTGTTGGTAGTGGGCAATTTCCCGATGTTTTTGTTCATGTTCTTTACAGGTGCCGCCTTCCCACTGAAAAGCGACGCCTTGTTTACAATCGTCGGATATCCTGTCAACATTCAGGGATTAATGACCCCGACACATGCCATCTCAGCCTTAAACAAAACACTGATAATGAACATGGATTTCTCCAGTATTATTCCCGAGATAATTTCAATCATTGTATTGACGATCATTTATTTCATCATTGGAGGTATTATATTCAAAAAGAGACATTTAAAACTGACGTAAAATGACAACAAATCAAATCCTCGACCAACTCAAAGCACTCAGCGATAAAAGCACACTCACCTACAACACTAAACATGGTGTGGGCGAAAATCAGTTCGGTGTTAAACTGGGCGATATCCGTAAAATTGCCAAAGACATAAAGTCGGATCACCAGTTAGCTCTTGAATTATGGAAAACAGAAAACTTTGATGCCCGCATGCTGGCAACACTTATTCTCAAACCAAAAGAGTTGACTGCTACAGAACTGGATGCACTGGTGCGTTCTGTAAAATACGCCCGTGTGTCCGACTGGTTAAATTCCTATGTAGTGAAAGTTCATCCTGACAATGAAACTTTAAGAAAGCAATGGATGACAGATGACGACCCCATGGCATTGCGTTCGGGCTGGTACCTGACTACTCTAAGGGTAGAAAAAGATCCTGATGTGGTTGATGTTCCATCACTGCTCGACCGTATTGAGAAGGAGATGGGAAGCGCTTCACCTGATGCACAATGGACCATGAATTTCTGTCTGGCAGCTATTGGGATCAATCATCCACAATACAGGAATCGGGCTATTGAAATCGGGGAAAAACTCGGGGTGTACCGTGACTATCCTGTTTCAAAGGGCTGCGTCTCTCCTTTTGCTCCGATTTGGATTAATGAAATGGTAAAGAGACAACTGTAAATTAATCCAAATCATTTATTCACCAATGCTGTCAATATTCACAAATTGCATTAAATATTAATCATTGTCATCCTGCAATTTTTTGTATCTTTGCCTACCTGTAAATTTCAATTATCCGTTGCATGTCCCACTTACCCAATATACTGGTTGTCGATGACAATGAAACTTATCTCCTTTATCTGGAGATCATTCTGTACGAAATTCAGGCGAAGATCATTAAGGCTGATTCGGCCGCTAAGGCTTTGGAGCTCACAAGGGATGTGGAGCTTACACTCGCCATTATTGATGTCCAGATGCCGGTAATGAACGGATTTGAGCTGGCGCTGCAACTTAACGCACAGCGATCCGATAATAAGATCCCCATCATTTTCCTGACAGCTGCCAGTCCTAATGACGAAAAGGTGCTGAAAGGGTACGAAGCAGGTGCCGCCGACTTTATCATCAAACCCCTGAACAAAAGTATCCTGATCAGCAAAATCAATATTTTTCTGGAATTATACCGGCAAAAACAAAGAATTATTGAAAAGACGGAGAAATTAAAAGTATCTGAAACCAGGTTGTTGCAGGCAAAAAAACAACTGGAGCAGGTCAATCAGCACCTTATTAATGCCATTGAGGAAGAACGTACAAATATCTCTTATAAAGTACACGATGAACTAGGACAATCGATGACCGCCCTGAAAATGGATTTGAGTTGGGTAAAGCAAAACCTTAACGAACAGGAATTATCGGAAAGGAAACTCGACAGGATGATTGAGACCGTAAATGAAGTAATCAGCAAGGTGCAAAGAATATCCATCGAGATGCATCCGGGTATATTAGACGACCTGGGATTGATTGCGGCTATCGAATGGTATTGTAAAGATTTTGAAACACGTACAGGCGTTTTGTGTACTCTCGCTTTAGAGGAAGTAACTGAAGAAATTTCGACGGTGAACCTGGCTTTCTTCAGAATATTACAGGAAGCAATGACCAATGTGATTCGTCATTCGAAAGCCACCAGTGTAAGTATTGAACTGATCAACATGAGAAATGAGATGATCATGATGATTTCTGACAATGGAACCGGTATCCCTGCAGGTAAACTTACTGCCACTAATTCATTCGGCATTATGTCGATGCGCCAGCGGGCACAGCTTTGCGGAGGTAATATCGATTTCTCAAACATTCCCGGAAACGGCTTATCAATTGAAGTAAAAATACCGAAAAAGCTCAAAAGTTATGAAGATTCTTATTGCTGACGACCATACTATAGTGCGTGAAGGCATCAAACAGATTATCAAAACATTGCCTGAAGTAACTTTAATCGATGAAGTAGCCGACGGCGAAGAAGCATATAACAAGATACTAAGTACTGATTACGATATGGTAATCCTCGACATCTCGATGCCTAAGATGACGGGCCTGGATTTACTTCAGCGAATGAAAGCCAGAGACATTAAAACGCGGGTGCTCATATTAAGTTTTTATCCTCAGGAACAATACGCTGTCAGAGCTTTCAAACTCGGAGCATCGGGATATTTATCAAAAGACAGTGCTTTTGAAGAGCTACATCTAGCTATCAAGAAAATCGCTTCGGGCGGGAAATATGTCTCTGCGGCACTGGCCGAACGACTGATATTCCAGGATATGGAAATAGAAGGAAAACTACCTCACGAGCAACTTTCTGAACGCGAATTTCAGGTGATGATCATGCTGGCCAAAGGTAAATCGCTCGTAGAAATCGGAAATGAGATTTTTATATCAGACAAAACCGTAAGTACCTACAGGACAAGGATCATGGAAAAAATGGGATTGAAAAGCAATACCGACCTGACTATTTATGCTTTGAAAAATAAGCTTATTGAGTAATCAGTATTCTTAAACCATATATGGCATATAAGTTACATATAAGCTGATCAGATAAATAACAGTAAAATAGCTCCTATGCTAATGTTTAAGATCATTGGAGAGTAAATCTCTTACAACCATTTAAGATTAATCACCCTGCAATTCTCCTGATTCCCTTACAAACCGCCACTGACTAAAGTTGTATTTTCGAATCCGAAACATGCAATCCACCGGCGAAATGAACAGGACTTTTCTTTTGTTACTCCTTATACCCTATTTGATGATCGAGATGGCATACGCTCAGGACAATAATGTCGTAAGCATGCCTGTGACAGTAAAAATTCCCGCGTTTTCACTGGTCGAGTTTGCAGGATCTGACAAACGTATCTCTTTCATACCGGGAAAAGGGGCAGAACAAATCATTACTCCCTCTACCCTGGATAAAACATGGCTCAACTATTCTTCCATCGTGGATGGAAATTCCACCAATGTCATTTCCGTCAACCTGAGTTATAAGAATTTACCTCCGGAAATATCCATCAGGCTAAATGTCGGAGAACATGCAGACACAGGTGCCGGCAAATTGGGAAAACCGGTGGGTCCTATCCTGCTTACCACCTATCCTCAGGACATTATCGTGGATATTGGCAGTTGCTATACCGGACGGGGTGTTCACAAGGGTCATCAGCTAACTTATTCCTGGGAATGGTTGTCGCCTTATGATATTGAACAATCAACCATAGAGAATATTGAAATTGCCGTTACTTATACTATTATGGCCAAATAATCAATACTAAATCAACCATATGATACCAGCAAAATATACATTACGCATTACATTATGCCTGTTCGTGATATTACTTACAGGTAAATCGCAGGCTCAGAGTTATACTGCCGGTGAACCGATCACACTGCAAATCTCAAGTTATAGCTTGATAGCCACAAATAATGCTCCTGTCAACCTGACTTTAACCAGTCCGATGGCGGGAGCACCCATTACTTCCGTATCGAACTCCGATATGTATGTGAAAGTCTCGTCCATCGTTCCCGGCGGCACACACCGCGAACTAACAGCACGTATTGCCAGCGGAACTGTTCCGGTTGGCACGAAACTGACACTGGTAGCGGCGCCCTGCACTACTGCCAATAGTGGAGGTGTGTTGGGTACTGCCTTCACCACTCCAATATTATTAAATGCAATTGACAAAGAACTGGTGGACATGATTGGCACCTGCTATACCGGAACAGGCTACAACGACGGCTACCGGCTTACTTATACCTGGATGAGAGACACTGCGGTCAATTACGGACTGATCAGTTCCACGGCTTCTCCCGTTACAATAACCGTGGTTTTAACAATCACAGCACACGACTCAAACTGATGTTGATAACTGTTGTTCCTGATACTGCTTTTCGGATTTCCTTACACAAATTTACCGGATCCCCTACAAGCATTTCAGCAAATCCATTTCAAAAGAATGACTTCACATCATCTATTTTTGCCTGGTGTTTCCAATCACACAAAGAATTTTACTGTTATATTAGCTTTAAATTAATTAAAATTAAAGATTATGATTTCACACAAAAAACTACTTGTTATAAGTATCGTATTATTAAGTAGCCTGCTGACTTTCAGCGCCATGGGACAAGACACCAATACATCATCCAATACCTTGTCATTAGGATTATCAGAAGTATCTCTGATAAAAGGTAGTACAGCGCCCGTATCTCTGATTTTGACTCCTCAATCTGCAGGGTTGGCGGTTAAACCCAGTGTCAGCGATTCTACTGCAAGAGTATTGGTTTCATCTGTAATTACAGGATCTAATTTCAGAACCATGAGTGTTGTATTTACCGGTGATCTCCCCGGCGGAACTTATCTGAAACTTAAAGCCAAAGATCCGAATGGTAATTTTGTGGGTGGTAAAGGAGCTGTAGAACCGGAAGTGACTTATACAACCAACGGAGGTGCAGCGCAAAATATTATTACCGGTATAGGTACCTGCTATTCAGGAACCGGGAGTGACGACGGATACAAACTCCTCTACACTTTCGGAGTTTCAGCTTCCACAGAAAATTATGGCGACATCAGAGCCGTTGGAGGACAAACTGTTACCGCTACTTTCACTTTAACGGCAGCAATTTAAAGGAGCAGGAAATATCGATTTACCATATTCATTAAGGATAACAATTCTCACACAGAGCGTATAATATGAAAAAATACAGATTATTGACCTTCCTCTCCATTTTTCTTTTTTTGTCGATGAGTGCTAATGCTTCTGTTGAGGTATTGGGAAGTCTGAAACATGCTTATAAAGTGAAACCGGGGGATGTTATCAAAGGAGAAATAAAAATACAAAACAACGACAGCACAGATCAGGAGGTAAAAGTATACCAAACCGATTTATTATACAATCTCGAAGAAAAAACCTTTTATGATGAACCGGGCAACAATAAACGATCGAATGCACAGTGGATTCAGTTCAGCCCTAAATCGGTTATACTTAAATCAAAAGAAGTAAGACTGGTTCAGTATGAAATTATGGTACCACAAAACAGCGAACTAAAAGGTACCTACTGGAGTGTAATCATGGTGGAAGGTGTTGTTCCGATTGATCCTAATCAAAAAGGAGATCTGAATATACGAACGGTAACCCGTTATGCGATACAGATGGTCACCGACATGTCGGAAACCGGCAATGGTTTGTTGAAATTCATGGAACCCACGCTTGTCAGAGAAGATAAAAAATTGTTCCTTGCTGTTGATCTTGTCAACAACGGTGATCATTATATCGCTCCTGAAGTATCGCTCGAACTGTTTGATGAATCGGGACAATCTGCAGGTATCATCACAGCTCCGAAGAAAGGGCTTTATCCGACTACCTCTACCCGATTCAAACTGGATCTGGAAGGCATTCAGTCCAAGAAAACCTACAAAGCGATGATCATCGCTGCGGGACAGGGCGACGACGTTTTCGGACTTGAATACACCCTTTATTTTTAAGACTGCATTTTTATTTGCACATGAATGTTGAAATCTGTTGCAATTCTGTTTCTTGTAACATTTTTTGTTCATTCGGTTCAGGTCTGTCCGGCTAATCTGGATGTCAGGTTACTCAGCGACAAGAGAAAGGAAATGGCTCCCGGGGCCACTTCCAACATTCTTGTGACGTTCACCAACCATTCCGACACCATTAAAGAGTTTGCTTTCAAGCTCAATACCCATGACAACAACTGGCGACAAATTATGGATTACTCATCAATCCTGATAGAAAAAAACTCAAGTTTAAATAAAATTATTTGCATCAAGGTACCCGAAAACGCGAAAGCAGGTGATTACGACATAGTATGGGAGGCATATGAAAAATCCGGAAATGAGCCTTCGGGAAAAGTAAGCATCCCTATACGGGTAATGCCCTGTTACGAAATCCGTGTTATAAAACAAAAAGTTCCGGCATATTTATTCTCGGGCGACACCATCGGAGTTAAATTTCTGATTCAGAATTTATCCAATACAGATGTCGCGGTGACAACCACTATCATCAATGGTAGAAAACCAGAGGAACACACGATGGATATTTCCAAAGATTCGGCGATATTCGTAACAGTACCTGTAAATACTCCCCAAAAACTCGATTATTTCTCGCAGCAAAGTGTCACTCTGTCGGCTTCGGTAACCAATAAACCTGAAATCAGCAGCATTGGCACTTATTGGTTCGACATCATTCCTTCCGAGAATATTAAATTCGACGGTTACAATCGTTTACCTGTGAAAATTTCCGGCGTATTTGCTTCCAGTAACCGGCTGGATAAGAGGTATTACGCCTTCATGTACGACATCAGGGGGGGCGGCCTTATCAGTGAGGATGGAAACAAAAAGCTGGAATTTCATTTCAGGGGCCCTGATCGCAGGGGAAATCCTATCCTGGGAATGAATGATGAATACAATATGATTTACCGCACTCCGAAAACCGAGATCTACCTTGGTGATCATAATTACAACCTGAGTGATCTTACTGAGTCATCCAGAATCGGACGCGGAGTGAAATTTCAATACAACATAAATAAACTTTCGGTAGGTTCCTTTTATCATTTTCCCAGATATTATCCGGGAATTAAGCAAACTTATTCGGTTTTTACAAACTACAAACTGAATGACAAGATAAGGTTCGGATCGGGATATCTGGCCAAAACCGACACCATGAACCGCACTGCAAATTTATTGACACTTTCAGGCTATTTAAGACCTTTTTCATGGATAAATTCGGCTTTCGAAGTGGCAATGGGGATGAGCCAAAACCGCACAACCAAAGCCTACAGCGGGATGATAAATATAAACAAATCCTTTCTGTCGTCACATTTCAACATAAAGTTTGCCGACCCTGACTTTCCTGGTTATTTCTCCAACTCCATGGTAATTTCTTCGGGAGTGAAAATTAATATGAAAAATCTGAGCCTGTCGGCCAACTACGACCTCAACAGTTCGAACATGGCACTCGACACACTTTATGCGAATGCTCCCTACAGTAAAAACCTTTATTTCACGACCATCTACCGCATAAAACCCGGTAATTCAATAGGGATCAGTGGAAACTCTATTGTTCTTAAAGATCGCGGAGCGAAACACCTTTTTGATTATAACAAGTACTTTGGCAGGGTATTCATCGAAAGTAAAATAGGACACGTCAATTTCAACTTATTCGGGGATTACGGCAAAATTATCAACTTTCTTGATGTAAACGAAGGGAATATTACCGATTATTATACCGGAAATGTATTGCTGAAATATGCCCTCAACGAAACCTTTTCTTTCAGTGGGTTTGTCAATTATCAGGGAGGAAAACAGTATCAGATCACCGGATCGAACCGGTATTATTATGGTGGATCGCTGCAAATGAACCTGAAAAAAACTTATGTATCGTTCGACTACCAAAGCGATTATGAATTAAAGGATTACTTTCGCGACCGGAGTCTTTTGTCCTTACAGGTTCATCATGAAATAAGTCCCAGTCATGAGCTTGAATTGAGTACAAATTATAATCTGGTGAAAAACTCCTTATCAAAAAAAGACCTGAGCATTCAGCTTCGTTACACCTATACTTTGAACCTGCCGATATCCAAAAAGAAGAATGTAGGCAGTCTGACCGGCAAAGTAATCTCCAAAGGAACCGAAAAAACAGATGGTATCATCTTTAATGTAGGAGGAATGAAAACCATGACCGACAAAAACGGTTCATTCAAATTTCCCATGCTGAAGGTTGGAACATACGACATGATCATGGATGAATCGACTTTTGAAATCAACACCATTGCCGCAACTCCGGGACCTTATCGCGTCAATATAGAACCCGGAAGAGAAGTTCCTTTCGAAATCGAACTTACAAAAGCCGCAAAGATTGAGGGACTTTTGGTTATTAAAGAAGACATAAAAAATAATAATAATGCTTATTATCCTGTAAAAGAAGATATTGACAAACTCATTGTAGAAGCAGCCAGTGAAACTGAAGTTTTCAGGGTGTATACCAAAAGCGACGGCACCTTCAGCTTTAACGATTTACGTCCCGGAAGCTGGAATATAAAAGTATATCCGAATGGCATACCAAACGGCTATCAACTCGAAAAAGATCTGTTCAATTTCCAGCTTGGTAAGGGAGAAGTAAAGAAAATGGAAGTCATTATACATAAAAAGAACCGGGAAATTAAAATCCAGCGTAGTTTTTAAAGACCATTGATATGGACAAGGGAAAATACATATATATATTACTGACTTTAGTGTGTATTTCAGCAGCAGCACAGAACAGGAACAACCTGAACGTAACCAACCGTACTTCTTCTGTACTGAATATATCGGCTATTCATTCGGCAGGAAAAGCTATGGAGATGGTACTTGATAATACGCAGTGGATCAACTATTCGGTTAACATTAACCAGTCGGAACCTATGGAATCAATTTCGGCTTCCATTGCGTCGGGGAGTATTCCCCCCGGAGTGGAAGTATATCTTGAAGCAAGTCACGATCATGGATCAGGCTGGGGCAAGAAAGGCAAACCAACAGGGCGAATCAAGCTGGGAAGCGTGCCGAATGTTCTGATCGACGAAATCGGTACATGCAACACGGGAAATGGCAAATACCACGGGCACAAACTCACGCTATCGGTAGTCATTACCGATTATGCACTGCTTCAATCCGGAGAGTTTAATTTATATATTCAATACACTCTTAATTAATACTTTTATTTATTATGGCTTCATCAAAGAATGAAACTCCCAGACAAAAAATGATCGGTATGATGTATCTCGTACTGACAGCATTACTGGCGCTGAATGTTTCGAAAGAAGTTCTTGAAGGATATTCAGTAGTAAATAACAGCGTGATGTTAACCAATAGTGCTTATGCCTCAAAACGCGATGAAATTTATGCCAGAATTGAAAGAGACTATTCTTTGAATCAAAAAAAAGTAGGACCATATTTAGAAAAATCGAAGATTGCAAAGCGGATTTCTACAGAGATGGTGCAATATATTGAAAATCTACGCAATGAACTCATAGCTGAAACAGAGAATATTCCTATAGATTCGGCCAGAAATATCTCGGTACTCGATCTTAAAAACAAAGACAATTACACTATTCCAACAAACTTTTTGATTGGGATTAATGAGGATGGATCAAACGGACGGGCTAACGTTCTCAAAAAGAGAATCAAAGAATATCGCGAAACATTACTGAATTTAATCGATCCAAAAAACAGGGATAAAATAAAAATAGGATTGGAGACCGAAGGTAAATACTACAATACCAATGGTGTGCAACAAAATTGGGAATGTCATTATTTCTATGACATACCCCTAGCAGCTGATGTCCCTATTCTGAACAAATTCATCACAGAAGTTAATAATGCAGAACAGGAAGTGCTTGAAGGGCTGCTGCGCGAAATGAGTGCCGGCGACTATCGTTACGACAAGATTGCTGCACGTATTTTACCAAAAACAAATTTCCTTTTTACCGGTGATGAATACGAAGCCGAAGTGATTGTGGCCGCCTACGACACCAGCCAGACTCCTAATGTGTATCTGATGCGGGGTGTAGATTCCCTTCCGATTGCGATGAAAGACAAGGCTACACAAATCACCGGACAAAACGGACATATCAACTTTAAATTCCCGGCAAATGCTACCGGAATTGAGAAGTTTGCAGGTTTTGTAAGCGTACGTAACAATTCAGGCGACGAAAACACCTATCATTTCAATAGCGAATACTTTGTTGCAAAACCGTCGCTCACCGTTTCGGCCACTAATATGAATGTGCTTTATGTCGGGGTGAATAATCCCCTTTCGATTTCCGTGGCCGGAATTCCAGCCGAAAATATCTACCCCACTATTTCCATCGGGACATTGAAACAGGACAAGCTGAGAGGAGGCTGGACTGCTACCGTTCCCCCTACAGTCAATGAAACCCGCATTGACGTATCGTTAAAAACCAACGGATTACAAAAAAAGATGGGATCAGCAATATTCAGGGTTAAAAAACTACCGAATCCTGCACCCTATATTGCTTTAGCCAAAAATGGCTTTGTCAGTCGAGAAAATCTGATCATTGCCGGAAAAATTATTCCTAAAATGCCGGCGGATTTTGAATTCGATTACACTTTCGATATCCTGTCGTTCACCATGACTATGCAAAGAGGTTTTAATACATATAATTATGAGTCGGACAACAACAAACTGACCGATGAAATGATAAAACAAATAAGAAACACCAATCGTGGTCAGGTAATCATTTTTGAAGACATCATCGCACGTGGTCCCGATGGTTCAAACAGGGAACTAACACCACTCATTATTACAATTAATTAATAGAAAAAAAAATACGTTTTATGGATACTTCAAATTTAACACATAAAAAAAATTTCAAAGAAACAATTGCGGTATTAATGCGTGATAAAAAGTTCAAAAGTTTTTTATCAATGCTATATAGTCTGGGAGCTTCGGTTGTAGTATTGGGAGCGCTTTTCAAAATCCAGCACTGGCCGGGAGCTGGCTTTATGCTTTCAGCAGGACTGATCACCGAAGCGTTGATTTTCTTTGTCTATGCATTTGAACCGAATGATGATGCCGATCAGCACGATCATATCACTGATAAACTTTCACATGATGGAATAGAAAACCCTTCCACAATGAATGAAACAGGTCAGATAATAAGTGGAGGAACCGGGATTTCACTCACAAAATTTGAAAAAATGCTTGAAGATGTCGCACTCACTCCCGACGTATTTTTCAAATTCGGCGAAGGGATGAAGAAACTCGGAGAAACAACTGAAAATATGAATTCCATAGTAGATGTTTCAACAGCATCGTTAAAGTACATGGAAACAATAAAGAAGGCCGACGAATCACTTGAGAAGACCGCTAAATCCTACGAGTTTGTAATCTCTAATGTCACCGCCAAAACAGTATTCAAATACAAAAGCATCGCCAATTCCCTGTCGGGTATCGAAAGCGGAGCACGGGAATTCGAGCAGCAAATGAGTACGCTCAACAAAAACCTCTCGGCATTGAATGCAGTATATAAACAACAGAAAAAAGAAGCCGACGAGTTTCTGAAGGATCAGGCTGAATCAGCCGCCGAATCTAAAATATACCGCGAACAAATCAAAGAACTCAACAAAAATCTGGCAGCCTTGAATCATCTTTACAGTAATATGCTTTCGGCTGTAAAAACAAAATAAAATACAATTAGTTCAAACCTCTCCGTCAACCCTTTTTAAATATAACATAATAGTGCTCCTCCCCTTTCCCGGGCTTATTATAAGTTTGAATGATTAATTTTGTAACGACCATCGTTACAACACGGTAAAGGGCATCGCTACAATGTTGTGATGATTGTCGTTACCGCCCTGTAAAAGGTGTCGTTATAGCAGGAGAACTGTAAACCCATATAAAACACCGGCGTTATTATACCTCAACACCGGTGTTTTAATAAACAATTATGCGACGGTCAACATTTTATCAAAAATAAAAGATCTTGGATCATTTAATAACACAGCACTTGAGCTAAATTGACTGGTTATTTCCAGTTTATACGTTCCCGCAGGCAATTCCGGGATTTCTACCACAACTTCAGAAGGATTATTGGTAATAAACTCATCATCGGGCACTTTAGTGCGTACATTACTTGATTGATTGATAAAATATACCCCGTTATCTGGATGATTACCTCCTACTTTTATTTTAAAACCATAGATTCGTAATCCCTTACCCGGAGTTAGCAAATCGTTAACCGACCCGGTTTTAACATCAACCACCTCGTCAATCTTAATGCTGCTTGAGCCCACTTGGTTGATTTCAACCTGAATGTTTCCGATTTCCTTACGCAGTAATTCACCCTGGTTCATCAGGAATAAGAGAGAATGCTTTGCGGGATCGAAGCTTTCATTCTGACTGTTAAATACCCCTTTGATCTGAGGACAAGCCGTAAAATATCCGGTATTCACGGAAAAACCGTCGCACAACTGGTAAGCCATTTCTTTAAGAAACAAATTCACGTTGTGCTCCATGGCCGCCGCAGTAGTAGGCGCCCCACCACGGCCGACAGCTTCTTTACAAATTTGTTTAACATTTAATGAACGTTCAGAAATTACCCTTGCTACGTAATCGTTTGGATCTTCAGTAAGCAAATTCGGGTAGAGATTTGCTTTGATCTTGTGAAATACATTTTCCATAATAAAAAAATTAATTAAAAGTTAATATACAAAAAAACCTGTCTGCCGGAAATCCGGTAAACAGGTATATCGTCGATAAATTCAAATTGTCCGGCTGCTGTGGGTATGAACAAATAATGCTGATGATGGCGCTATACACAAATAACATAAACTATTCAAAAAAAGTGTAAACAAAAATTTTCTGTCATGGAACGGTTCTGTTATCTGCGGTCAACGAGATTGACAAATTCGTTATCATATGTCCCATTTGTGACAATGCAAAAATAATATTTGATATCATATCTCTAAAGAATTAAGGCCCTAACAACTAAAAGTTTAAGAAACAATAAGAAAGTTGTGAGAACTTTGTGAGAACTTTCCAGAATGATTATCTGTAAAACAGAAAAGTTGTAAAAATATAGCGTATTTATTACCACCCTTTTGCTTAAGTAGGAAGCAAAACAAAGTAAAACGCAAAAGAAATATCAACATTCTTTTGTATTCTACTGCCACAACGAGTTTATCAGAAAAAGTTTCAGTTGCATTGCGAATTCCGTACTTAACTTTATCTTTGTGTTTAATTAATTCAAAAAAACTTCAACACAGCATATGTCAATTTGGAAAACAAAACCCCTCTCACATTTATTAGAAGAAGCAGCTGAATCAGAAAAAGGATTAAAACGTACACTATCGTCCAGATCGTTGGTGTTTATGGGTATCGGAGCAATCATTGGGGCTGGTCTGTTTTCGCTCACGGGAATAGCAGCTGCCGATCACGCAGGTCCCGCTGTTGTTTTATCTTTCATCCTGGCTGCAGTTGGCTGCGCCTTTGCAGGTTTGTGTTATGCTGAATTTGCATCCATGATTCCTGTTGCGGGAAGTGCCTATACTTATTCCTACGCTACCATGGGTGAATTTATCGCCTGGGTGATCGGTTGGGATCTTGTGCTGGAATATGCCCTCGGTGCAGCCACAGTGGGTGTCAGCTGGTCTTCTTATCTTAATGCATTGCTGGGCATGTATGGCTTACAAATTCCTCATGCACTGACCAATGCGCCTGCCGATGGAGGAATTATTAATCTTCCGGCCATTGCAATTATATGGTTACTTTCGCTTTTATTAATAAGAGGAACAAAAGAATCGGCTTTCATCAACAATCTTCTGGTGATTGTCAAGCTCGCTGTTGTATTCCTGTTCATCATTCTAGGATGGAAATTTATCAATCCGGCATATCACACTCCTTTCATTCCTAAAAACACAGGAGTGATGGGAGAATTCGGCATATCGGGCATCGCTGCAGGCGCCGGACTGGTGTTCTTTGCTTTCATTGGTTTCGATGCCGTTTCAACGGCTGCTCAGGAAGCCAGGAATCCGCAAAAGGGCATGCCCATCGGAATACTGGGATCATTAATTGTTTGCACAATTTTATACGTACTTTTTTCATATGTGATGACTGGTCTGGTACCATACCAGACATTTAAAGGAGACGCCTCTCCTGCCGCAACAGCCTTTAAGGTTACCGGTTATGATTTCCTTCAAACAGGCATGATCGTCGCGATATTGGCCGGATATACTTCGGTCATCCTGGTGATGTTGTTGGGGCAAAGCAGGGTCTTCTACAGCATGAGCAGAGATGGTTTACTTCCCGGCTTTTTCGGTGATATTCACAAGAAATTCCGAACACCCTGGAAAACCAATATCTTCTTCATGCTGTTCATAAGTATTTTTGCCGGTTTTGTTCCTATAAAATCTCTCGGACACATGGTCAGTATAGGAACTTTGTTTGCCTTTTCTCTGGTATGTCTCGGCGTTATGATCATGCGTAAGACCAGACCTGATGCCCGGAGAAAATTCAAAGTGCCTCTGGTTCCCTATATCCCTATTGCAGGCATTCTGGTGTGTATATATCTGATGACTTCGCTTGGGAAAGAAAGCTGGGAACGACTCATCATCTGGTTGCTTATTGGTATCGTTATCTATTTCTTTTATAGCAGAAAACACAGTAAGCTCAATAAGAATCAATAATTAATGTTAATCTTGAGTTGAAAGTTTATTGTTAGAAGTTTTTGTGTGATGAACGAATTTCTTCTTGCTTTTTACGGAAGCAGAAAAAAACACTTTTCAAGTCCTGATTGGCATAATTAAAAAGCCTACAGACAAATATTTTGGTTCATCATCAAACAACCCGGAATTCAAAATTTCGGGTTGTTTGTGTAAATGATTATAAATTAATTGACACAACTCTATAATCAAAATATATTATTTACATTTGCGGGTTATGAAATCTCCTGATGTTTATTTATCAAAGGAGTATGTGTTTATCTTATTTATAAAATATTACAGACAGTTGAGTTCAATACGGCCTTATTAAAATTCTATTTTGTGTATGAAAGAATCATTTATTATCGCTTTGCTACAAAATACAACCATACTTCTTGTATTTGCAATGCTATACGAGAATTTCTGGCTAAAAAACGATCGTAAAAAAAGCATCTTTACACAAATAATTACAGGGGTGGTTATCGGTACTATCGGTACCCTGTTAATGTTCACTCCATGGTTATTGATTCCCGGAATTGTTTTCGATACCCGTTCGGTTATGCTTTCCATTGCCGGACTGTTTTTCGGGGGCATACCCACCATTGTTGCAATAATAATTACTGCTACTGTAAGATTAATCATTGACGGAGAGGGACAATGGATGGGTATTGCGGTCATTATATCTTCGGGATTGATAGGGCTTTTGTGGCGAAAGTATCGTCCGGATTGGAATACGAAGAAATACAATTTTCTTGAGCTCCTGAGTTTGGGAATAATCGTGCACATTACAATGTCCTTGTGCACTGTATTTCTACCCCATGAACGGATGTTGCCTACCCTGCAAACCATTGCTCTCCCACTGATCCTTATTTACTCTCCTGCAACCATGTTATTAGGAATGATCATGCTGAAACAATACAAAAATGCGCAGAATAAGTTTGCGCAGTTGCGGTTAATTGAGTCGGAGCGCAGACTGGCTCAAATCCTGGAGAGCGGTAATATTGCATCTATGGCATTAAATAATGATGGTACAATCAGATACTGTAACGATTTTCTGTTAAAACTTACAGGTTATACCTTGAATGAGATTAAAGGAAAAAACTGGTTTAAGGTTTTCATCATGGAAAATGACAGAACGGCCATGTTCCAGCAGTTTTCTGATATTATTTATAACAAAAGAATTAACACCAATTTCGATAATTATATTTTATCGAAAAGCGAAAAGAAAATCTATCTTTCATGGTATAATACAGTTTTATTCTCCAATAAGAATGAAGTCACCGGGGTAGCGTGCATTGGAGTCGACATGACAAAAAAGAAAATGTATGAGGAACAACTGAAAGAAAAAAACGAAGCATATAAACTGATGAACGAAAAACTGATTGAGGCCAAAGAAAAAGCAGAAGAAAGCGGACGGCTGAAAACCGTTTTCCTTCAAAACATCTCGCATGAAATCCGTACTCCAATGAATGGGATATTAGGTTTTCTGGACTTATTAAATGACGACAATCTTTTAGAAAAAGACAGGAAAGCTTATATCGACATTATGAATAAAAGTGGAAAACGCTTATTATCAACCATTAATGATGTAATAGAGATTTCAAAAATTGAGAGCGGACAGCTCCGTCTGCATCTTTCAGAAGTTAACATTCATGAAATAATGATCTATCTGTATGGTTTTTTCGTTAATCAGGCTCAGGAAAAGAAATTAAAACTTATTTTCAACGAAGCACATCCGAATAAAAAACTTATCATTACAACAGATAAGTCTGCATTGGAAGGAATATTGATTAATTTATTGAAAAACGCCATTAAATTTACCACTGAAGGCATTGTTGAATTTGGCTTTTCTCAGGAAAATGATCATCTTATCTTTTATGTTAAAGACACCGGATGTGGTATACCGGCTGACAGACTCGATGCTATTTTCGAGCGCTTTGTTCAGTCCGATTTGAGTATAACAAGGGCATATGAAGGGTCCGGTCTTGGATTGGCCATTGCAAAATCCTACATTGGATTACTGAAAGGCAAGATTTGGGTAGAGTCGGAAACCGGCAAAGGCAGCACTTTCTATTTCAGCATACCCTTTGAAGAAAAGATTTAATATTGCTTTAAACTTTTGATATCAGAAACCCGTTTTACAGTTAACAAAATCCACTATATGCTGAAAAAAGTCCTGTTCGTTATTATACTTTTTATAGGATTCCCAACAGTGCTTTTCTGTGAAAGACACAAAGATAATACATTTATTAAAGTTGGTGTCTACAATAACCCGCCGAAGATATTTATTAACGCTCATGGCCGTCCCGACGGAATATTTATTGATGTATTAAAGGCTATTGCATTAAAAGAAGGATTAATACCCGAATACATCGTCGGTGACTGGCAACAACTAATAAATATGCTTGCCAAGGGTGAAATCGACGTTTTACCTGACATGGCTTATTCAGAGAAAAGAGATTCCCTGTTCAACTTTAACAACCTGTCGGTGATTAATACCTGGCTTGAGATTTACACAACAAAACGAACTCCCGTAACTTCTATAATCGATCTACAAAACAAAAAAGTAGGAGTTTTAAAAGGATCTTATCAAGAAGATCTACTTAACAACAAAGTCAAAAAAGATTTTAACTTATCTTTTAAGATACTGACTTACAATAATTACGCTGAAACAGTACAGGCATTAAAGAACAATGAAGCAGATGTGATGGTTGCCGATCGTTTTTTTTATTTTTCCGATATTTTTGATGATCAGATACATGCCACAGGAGTGGTTTTTCATCCTAATGAATTATATTTTGGTTTTAGCAAAAAAATTCCTGGGAAAGTACTCACCTTATTCGACAATAACATTTCAAAACTCAAGAATGACACCAATTCTGAGTTCTATATTTCAACAAATAAATGGCTGGATATTCATAAACACGAGCATGTGATCTCACCTTTCTTAAGATGGTTCATCATAATCATATCAATTTTCTCCATTTTGGCCATCGCGTTTATCATTTTGCTCCGGAATACCGTAAAATATAAAACAGCGGAATTGATGGTTGCCAAACAAAACGCGGAAGAAAGCGACCGCCTCAAAACCGTTTTTTTACAGAATATTTCACATGAAATCCGAACCCCTATGAACGGAATACTCGGGTTTATAGAATTACTTAATGATGAAGAACTGGTTGAAAAAGATAAAAAGAATTATATGGATATTGTAACAAAAAGCGGACAACGCTTGCTCAATACCATAAATGATGTGATTGAAATTTCCAAAATCGAAAGTGGACAGATAAGTTTACATTATTCAAATGTAAATATTGGGGAAATGATGACCGATTTATATGAATTTTTCAGAAAACAAGCGAATGAAAAAAATATAAGATTATTGTATAATTCAAATCTACAGGAAAAAATACCTTTGATTGAGACTGATAGGTCATTGGCCGAAAAAATATTGGTAAATTTGTTAAGAAACGCCATTAAGTTCACTACTGAAGGATCTGTTGAATTCGGTTACTATCGTGAAAAAAACGACCTCATCTTTTATGTTAATGATACAGGATGCGGTATTCCGGCCGACAGACACGATGCCATTCTCGAAAGATTTGTTCAGTCTGATTTAAATCTCACAAGAGCACACGAAGGTTCGGGTCTGGGGTTGGCAATTGCAAAAGCATACATCGAATTGCTCGGAGGCAAAATAAAGCTGGAATCGGAAGAAAACAAAGGCAGTAAATTCTATTTTAATATTCCTTATATTCCTGTTAAACAAAAAGAAAATACTATGGTTGCAGAGAAGATTTCGCTGGTTCAACTAAATAAACAAATAACAATTCTGATTGCTGAAGATGATGAATTTAGTTATATGTATTTGGAAAATATTCTTAGAAATGACCTGATCACCATTATTCACACCACAAATGGTATCGATGCAGTTGAAATCATGAAATCAAATCCCGATATAACAATGATTTTGATGGACATTAAAATGCCGCAAATGAACGGACTTGTAGCCACCCGACATATCAGAGATTTTAATCGGAGCGTTCCTGTTATTGCTCAAACAGCCTATGCATTTAAAGAAGATAAGGAAGAAATTTTTGAGTCGGGTTGTACTGATTTCATAACAAAACCAATTAACCGTACCGAATTGATCAGATTGATTTTTAAATACTCTTAAAAAAAATCTTATTCAACAGCCTTTTTTCATCCACCTTTTAAATCCAACTTTCAATCATCATTTATTGATGAATATTAAAATAGTTGTAACTTTGCCAAAATAAACACCGCAGTTATAATCTATTTAAATGAATAGTCATACATCCTCATTCTATGATTACATTATTGCCGGGTCAGGTTGTGCCGGGTTAACCTTACTTTACCGTATGTTAAGGGAATCTGCACTTAACAAAAAGAAGATTCTGGTCATCGACAGGGCAAGAAAAACCGACAATGACCGTACATGGTGTTTTTGGGAAAAAGAAGACGGCTTATTCCAATCAATCGTTTATCATCAGTGGGATGAACTGGATTTTTTCTCGTCATATTATTCTGATACATTGCGTATTGCTCCCTATCGTTACAAAATGATCAGGGGAATGGATTTTTATAAATATGTGCACGCATTTGCAGCACAATTTGTCAATGTGGAATTCAGGTATGAACACATTGAGCGATTATATGTTTCAGGCAAAGTTCCATTCATAAAGACAACAAGCGGTACATACAGTGCTTCTTATATTTTCAATTCTACAAAGCTCTTTTATCCTGCAAAAAATGTTTCTGGAGTTCCCCTTTTAATGCATTTCAAAGGATGGGCAATTAAAACAGAACAATCCGGTTTCAATTTTCTTAAGGGAACACTGATGGATTTTAATGTTGAACAACATGGAGGCACAGCTTTTATGTACATGCTGCCTACCCGAAAGGATGAAGCGCTTGTTGAATACACATTATTCACTCCACGCACCTTAAATCTGGATGCCTATGTTACCGCTCTTAATGAATATATCCGTACAAAGCTGAATATCAAAAATTTTGAGTTAACAAGGGAAGAATCAGGTGTAATACCACTGATGAGAGACAAATTTCCAACACACTTAAAACACAAAGTCATTCATATAGGAACAGCTGGTGGATGTGTAAAAGCGAGTAGTGGATACGCTTTTGAATTTATTCAAATACAGACAGAAAAAATCATCAGGCAATTAAAGAAGGGGAAAAGCCCGGTGATCAGATGTTCATTTACCAATAAGAAATTTCTTTGGTACGACAGGACTTTCCTTTATGTTCTGGCCTCCGGGAAAATGAAAGGAGCTGAACTCATGGCAAGGATTATTGAAAAAGTTTCTCCGGATAAAGTATTTGATTTTCTTAGTAACAAAAGCAATTTCATCGACGATTTCAATATCATGAAGAGTTTACCTGCGAAGATTTTTCTCCCTGCAGCATTGCGGCAGTTATAGTAGCAGCTCAACAATAGAACTTTTCTCCCTCAGTTTTGTTAATTTTTAAAAACAAATAGTAGTTTTGATGAAAGTAAACGCATTAAATAGACTATCTTCATTCACAAATACGAGCAAAATGCCATTGCTTTTTCTCGGACATGGTAATCCTATGAATGCCATTGAAGAAAATGAATTTGTGGCCGGATTCAGAAATGTGGTAAAAATTATTCCGCGTCCGAATGCAATTTTATGCGTTTCTGCCCATTGGGAAACCCGGGGTACATTTGTTACAGCAATGGAAAAACCACAAACTATTCATGATTTCGGGGGATTTCCACAAGCACTATACGAGGTGCAATATCCGGCACCGGGAAGTCCGGAACTTGCTGCTTCCACCTGTGAGCTTATTACAAAAGCTGTGGTCGGAACCGATTATCAATGGGGACTTGACCACGGCGCGTGGAGTGTTATCAAGCATCTTTATCCTGAAGCCGACGTTCCGGTTATTCAAATGAGTCTGGATTACATGAAAACTCCGCAGGATCATTATGAAATGGCTAAAGAGCTCTCTGCTTTGCGTCAAAAAGGAGTATTGGTTATAGGGAGTGGAAACCTGGTACACAATCTCAGAATGGTTGACTGGAGCAAAATGAATGAAACAGGTTATGCACACGAGTGGGCCTCAGAAGCAAAAGAGAAAATAAACAACTTCATAATCGATAATAATCATTCATCGCTCATTAACTACAGGTCAAACGGCAGATCATTCGAATTAGCCATCCCGACTCCTGAACATTTTCTTCCTCTGCTTTATGTATTGGCATTGAAAGAAAAAAATGAACAGGCCACTTTATTTAACGACAAGGCAATTGCAGGTTCACTCACGATGACTTCAGTTCTCATCCAATAATGACAAAAAAATCCTATCTTTACATTTTCAACTTTCAATTTTCAACTTATGATAGCATACCTGCCGCAGATTATCGGTACTCTCATTACATTCGTCGTAGCATTTGGACTTAAAATTATCATCCGGAGGCTTGTACAGAAGTACGGACGTTTCAGTACAATCGTTGAAGCCCGCATTAGTCAAATCAACCGTATTTTATCGATATTTATCAACCTTGCGGCAGTCATAATACTCATTGTCATCTGGGGCGTCGACACCAGAAATCTTTTTGTTGCCTTATCTTCGGTGTTTGCTGTAATCGGAGTGGCTTTATTTGCGCAATGGTCGATTTTAAGCAACATCACCGCCGGCATCATCATCTATTTCTCTGCCCCTTTCAAAATAGGTGATTATATTCGAATAATAGATAAAGACATGCCAATAGAAGCACGTATAGAAGATATTTTTACCTTTTACACGCACCTGAGAACCAAAGATGGTGGAATACATATCTTCCCGAATGCCTTGTTATTACAAAAGGCCATATCCGTTCTTGCTTCCGGAGACGAAAATTTCACTGTTTTTCAGGACAATTCCTCACTTAAGAAATAAATGCTTTAGGAGATTTATGCATCGAGAAACTCACTCATCTTTTTGTTGAGTTCTTCTTCCAGTTTTAAACGTTTGGTAATATCAGTCGCCATAACGTGCCTTGCGGGTCGTTTCTCAAATTCAACTGCGCTGGATGAAATTTCCGCACAAATAATTTCTCCTGATTTTTTTATGTGACGCCAACGGCTTGTTTGGTTAGGTGTTTCCTTGTTAGCTATAACCGACTTAATTACCTCAGGAATATCTTCAGGAGGCCGGATATCGAGAATCGACATCGATAAAAATTCTTTCCGACTGTAGCCATAGGTTAAAATTGCAGCCTCATTTACCTCCAGGAAAGCAAGTGTCTCTAGATCGTAAATCCACATTGGCTGAGGGTTATTACTAAACAAGAGACGATAGTTTTTTTCACTTTCACGCATAGTCGCTTCTGTCTGTTTACGCACAATAAACTGACCTACCTGACTGGCAAATAATTCAACAATTTCTTTATTTTTTATGCTCACCCCTTTTTTGAAAAGCAGGACAAAGTCACCGATGAGTTTATCATTGTCATTCACCGAAACTACTACCACTTCGCCAAGATTAAAGGTACTTTCAAGCAACTGAATTACAGGCTTAGGAAGTGCTCTGTCAGCAATTTCACGAATATTCCTGAACACATGCATTGCTTCCCTTTCAACACCGGTATTTTTAAATGGATCATATTTCCATTTTTTCTCCAATAGATTAAATCCAAGAATATTTGTCGAATTACGTACAAAATCGGTAATACCGCTAAGACTTCTGGTCATGTATTCCAATCCGCTACTGAGATACTCATTGAAAGCTGCAAATTTTGCTCCTGAGATTTCGTACATCAATTCGGTTATTTTTGAATAATTGATCTCATCAGAGCCGGATTCAATAAATTTAGTGGTTTCAACCAACATTTTATTCAGCACATCTCTTTTCTCCTGTAATTTTTCCTGTGCCAGTTTCTTCTCAGTAATATCATTCACCATGACATGAATGGCCATTTTGTCATTCCACAGAACATGTACTGAAGTCAGCTCAACCTCAATAAGTTCTTTATCTTTCTTTTTATGTCGTGCATACACAATGGCTCTGTTATTTTTCGACATGATCTCAATATTCTTATACAGATGTTCAAGATCCTCTTTGGGCCTTATATCTCTTACATTATGCAAAAGAAATTCCTCCCGTGAATATCCATAGTGTTCAATCGCGGCATCATTCACTTCAAGAAAAGATAGTGACTCAAGATCGAAAATCCACATTGGTTGAGGGTTTTGCTGAAAAAGTAAATGATATTTTTCTCCGCTGAGACGCAGCGCTTCCACCTGTTGTCTGCGTTTATGAATATTAACAAGCAATTGCGCAAATACACGGAATAAATTTTGTTCACTTTCAGAGTAAATCCTGTTTTCTTTGATTGAATCAAAGCTGACATAACCAACACATTTTTCATCGTCCATCACCGGAATAGCAATCACACTTTTTATTCCATATTTTTGAATGGACTCTTTAACATCTATTTGGTCATAGTCATTTAAATCTTTTACATATACGACTTTTCCTTTTTCATGTAATGAAATCCAGTTTCCCATCTTATCCATCGGAATCGATTTCAGACTTGAAATTCTGGGAGTGAATCCTTCATTACACCATTCATTATCAATTTCGGCAACTCTTTTCTCAAAATCATAATTAATAATATAACTTTGATCAGCTTTGACAAATATGGAAATTTCCTCCAACGACTTTTGAATCGCCGATTCCACTTCTGATAAAGGCAGATTGATAAAAGATGTTGATATACGCATCAACAGTTGAGTAAATCTGAGTTGTTTCTCAATAAGTTTATCGGCCTCCTTCAATCTTTTTTCATTATCAATCTCGGCTCCCACCCTTCTGATTATATCAGGCAGCCTCGTCATAAGCATTGAATCTTTCACAACATAATCACGAGCACCAAGTTTCATCATCTCAACAGCAATGCGCTCATCACCCTGACCTGTTGACACAATAAAATCAGGTATGGTAAGAGAAGAAGCCTTGCGTTGTAATAACCAGTCCTGGGCATTATCGTGACTTGTCAACCTGTAATCAACAATCATCAGATCAGGCATATCCACCTGCAGTTGCCTGTCAGCATCTGAGAAAGTATCTACCCAGTCAACCCGGTGATTTAATTCTTCCAGTTGTTCACGGAAGAGTTCCGCAATACCGGCATCATCTTCAATGATTAATATTTTCATATATTTATACTTTAATAATCTGCAAAAAGAGTCCTAACCTTTGAAGAATTTCTGCAAATTTAATAAATTCTATCGGCTTTGTAATATACACATTACACCCTAACTGATAACATCTTTCCACCTCACGCGGGTCATCCGTCGTAGTGAGCATCATTACAGGAATATCTTTCAGACATACATCGTTTTTAATTCTCTCAAGTACCGTGATTCCATCCATACGTGGCATATTGATGTCGAGCAGAATCAAAAACTCCTGATTGTTTTCCAGCATTTCTTCTCTGCACTGAGAATGAAGATAATCCCATAATTCCTGTCCGTCGGAAAACCGGACAATCTCATTTTTCAAACCCGTTTCCCGTAATCCTTCAATGATGAGTTCTGCATGACCATCATCATCTTCTGCAATTAAAATAATGATGTCTTTTTGGTTTTTCATATTTTTATTTTTTGATGGTGTATTGTTCAAATCTATTAATCATTCACAAAATTCCTCAGCAGGCAATTCGATGAAAAAAGTGCTGCCGACAAGTTCGGTCGACTCAATCCATATCTGGCCATTATGTTTATCTACTATACGCTTCACCACACTCAATCCGATGCCATCTCCCTGAACCTGTTTCGTGTCTACCCTGTAGAATACCTGCCATATTTTATCCAGATGATCTTTGGCTATACCAATACCATTGTCTTTAATCCGGTAAAGTACCTTTCTATAGCGCCTTACGCCATCAATATCAATCTTTAGTTTTCGTTCAGAGTCCCTGTATTTTATGGCATTTGTAATAATATTAGAAAACAACTGATTCAGCATATTTTCATCCCCATAGCAATCAGGCAGATCACCAATATTAATCTCAGAAGATATCTCATGTAACTGATGATCCACCGACTGAATAACTTTAATAATTAAATCGCGCATGGGAATCTGATGAACATGCATCGCAACACGTCCGGTACGTGACAATTGCAATAAACCGTTCAGCATTTTCTCCATTTTACTTACATTATTAAAAATAAAATCAAGCGTATGAGGAATTTTCTGTACGATACTTTCTTTTAAAATTATTTTCTTTTCATCAACAAGATCACAACCTTCAATAATTTCACCTATCAGATCCGTCTGTTTTTTCAAACGGGCACCAAAACCCTGGATATTCACCAAAGGTGAACGTAAATCATGTGATGTGACATAAACATAATTTTCGAGCTCTTTGTTCTTGTCCATCAGCATATCATTGAAACGTGCCAATTCAGTGATATCGCTGGCTATCATAGCAAATTCATCCTTTTGCAAAGGGATTACCGTCACCTGAAATTGTCGGTCGATAGACGTAAAACCGGTCGTAAAATTAAAGGTTCTACCGTATTTTATCGCATCAATTATTTCAGCATAATAAGGTAATTCTTCAATACCCATAATTTCCGATGGTTTTTTACCGATAACCCGGTCAATACTTACATGAAAAGCACTTAAAAACGCATCATTACAGTCGCTCGTTTTCACATTCACAACATTTCCGGCCTCATCAAACTCTATACTGCAATAGATTGCAAGATCATTCATTTCTCTGAACAAAGTTTTAAACTTACCTTCACTTACCCTGAATGCTTCCTGAGCATTCTTTCGATCGGTAATGTCAAGAATAAAACCTTCGAGATGTGTCATATTTCCTTCTTCATCATACACCCCCCTTCCTTGTTCCCAAACCCAACGAAGTTCACCAGAAGCAGTAACAATCTGATATTCATACTCAAAAGCTTTGTGCTTTCTGAGAGTTTCTCCCCAGTTCTCATACAACAGCTCCCTATAATCCGGATGAATAATATCATTAAATGCAAGCTTGTTGTTATTGATGAAATCCTCGGGTTTGTATCCGGTGATTTCCTCACATACATCACTGATATAAAACATTGTCCAGTCTTTATCATTCGCACACCGATAAACAAAACCCGGAAGGTTACTGATAAGTGTTGACAACCGACGTTCACTTTCATTTAATGCTATGTTGATAATTTTCCTTTCATTGATATCCTGGAAAGAGCCCTGAACTTTTACCACATGTCCGTTCTCGTCTTGTACAGCTTCTCCGGTTGTACGCACCCACACTTTTCGTCCTTTGGCAGTGACTATTTGTAGCTCCAGATCGTAGGGAATGGCATTTCTCAAACATTTATTGAAGACTTTTGAAACAATTTCCTGACTTTCGGGAGTATAATACTGCATCGCTTCTCTCACGTCGATAATAGTACCCACAGGCAATTCATGAATCTTACACACCGAATCCGACCAATCCAGTTTATCATCCCCCACTTTATAACTCCATCCTCCGAACTTAGCAGTTTCACCTGCCACCTTGATCAAAGAATAATTAGCTTTCAGTTCTTCTTCAACTTTCTTTCGCTCCGACACATCATGGATGATCGAATGTATGAATTTCTCACCATTGAAATCAATTCTTGTACTGAAAACCTCTACGTCGCTCACAGAACCATCTTTATGTCTGTGCCTGAACTCAAAATGTTTTTGTTCATTGTGACTTATCAGTTGAATTTTTTCTTTCACTTCAGATGGTGGCAAAGTGTTGATATCACTAATTTTCATTTGCATCAGCTCTCCTCTTGACCAACCATAATAATCACTCGCAGCCAGATTGGCATCCACAATACTTCCATCCTCAGCGTCAATCAACAATTTTACTGCAGAATGATCTTCAAACAAACTACGATATTTCTTTTCACTTTCAATTAGTTCTTTCTGGGTTCTTTTTTGTTGGGAGATGTCTACCCCAATTCCGGTAAAGTATTGTATTCCTCCAATTTGCACAGGAACTGCTGTAAAATGCATTGGCAAGTAAGTGCCATCTTTACGCCTCAATCGGGCCTCAAGTTCAGCAAAACCTTCAACATCAATTTTATCCATGGCTGACTGAACAGCCCGGATACTTTGTTCATCATTAATAAACAAATCAATGACATGAATATCCTGCAATTCGTCAGCAGTATAACCTAATAAAATTTCAATTTTTTTATTCCATCGGACGAGCTTTCCTTCATCATCGAATAAATACAACAAACCCGGAACGCTATTGTAAATTGCTTCAATAAAGCTGACATTCTTTTGATTATCTTCTATGGAATTTTGCAATTCAACATTAACTTCATCCAATTCTCTCTTAAGCCGTTCATTTTCAAGTTTCAGTTGCTCATTAGACTCATACAAGTCTTTTATTTCATCCATGTTATCAGATTTTAAAAGATTTATTCAACATATTGCAGATAAATTGATTGTCTGTTACACTAAATGTTCAGATTAACAAATAATCATTTATAATGAATTCAGTGAATATCCCGTTTCAACAATTAATATAAAAAATCTACAGATAAATTTAGTCAAAAAGAGAAGGTTTGAAAATAGCCTGCAATAATTGCAGGCTTCCTTACCGGTTATTATTGTTTTTCACGATAGGTAAGCTTTAATAAAAATACATGGTTACTTTTATTAAAACAGACTTTCCCTATAATTCCTCTATATATATTGCTTTATTAAACCAGCACAACGCAAAGATATTGAAATAATACAACTTTAGAACTCATAACCGTATTTTTTTTTAAACAACATGCTTATATGAATAATCTTTCAAAATTTTAGCTATTGCTGCTTATAATTTGTATGTCAATCCTGTTTGAACATTTTTCATAGTTCTTTGTTAAAATATCGGATTCAACAAACACAATCTGTATTAATATTTATCTTTTTTATTATCTTTGGATGATTTCTTACATAAAAATGCGTAAAAATACAAAATTATAAATATAAAACACAAACAATAGAAAACAACACACAAAATATGGTTTTTGATGCAGAAATAATACAGAATGTGTACCATTCTCTTCCTGAAAAAATCAGGAAAGCAAAAGAAGTTTTGAATCGTCCGTTGACACTAACTGAAAAAATACTTTATGCTCATCTGGCATCTGAAGAGCAATTAAGATCTTTTAACAGGGCGACCGATTATGTAAATTTTTCTCCTGACCGTGTTGCCATGCAGGATGCTACAGCACAAATGGCCTTATTACAGCTGATGAACTCAGGTCGAAAGAGTGTTGCAGTACCTTCAACAGTACATTGTGATCACCTTATTCAGGCGCATATATCAGCCAATGTCGATCTGAAGACAGCCAACGAAAACAACAAGGAAGTCTATGATTTTTTGAGTGATGTATCCAATAAATTCGGTATTGGTTTCTGGAAACCGGGAGCCGGGATTATCCATCAGGTTGTTTTGGAAAATTATGCTTTTCCGGGGGGGATGATGATAGGTACCGACTCGCACACTCCTAATGCCGGTGGTTTAGGGATGATTGCCATTGGTGTTGGCGGTGCCGACGCAGTGGATGTGATGGCTGGAATGCCCTGGGAGTTGAAAATGCCAAAAATTATCGGAGTAAAACTCACCGGCAAAATGTCGGGCTGGACTTCGCCTAAAGATGTAATTTTGAAATTGGCCGGCATCCTCACTGTTAAAGGGGGAACCAATGCCGTCATTGAATATTTTGGCGAAGGCACTTCCACTATTTCAGCAACCGGTAAAGGTACAATTTGCAATATGGGAGCTGAAGTCGGGGCAACTACCTCAATTTTTCCTTTTGATGAAAAATCTGCCGCTTACCTCCGGGCTACCGGTCGCGAAAAAATTGCTGAACTCGCTTTGCTACAAATTGAAAATCTGCAGGCTGATGCTGATGTCATTGCTCATCCTGAAAAATATTACGATCAGGTCATTGAAATAAATTTAAATGAACTGGAACCCTACGTAAATGGTCCGTTTACTCCTGATGCAGCTTATCCACTATCTGAATTTGCAAAAGCAGTGAAGGAAAAAGGATATCCACAGAAGATGGAAGCCGGTTTGATCGGTTCGTGTACCAACTCATCCTACGAAGATCTCACAAGAGCCGTTTCAATTGTAAAAAAAGCAAAAGAAGATGGGTTAACTGTTAAGGCACAATTTATTATCAATCCGGGTTCGGAACAGGTACGTTACACTGCCGAGCGGGATGGTATTTTAGCTGAATTTGAGTCAGTTGGTGCGGTTATTATGGCGAATGCCTGCGGACCATGTATCGGACAATGGAAACGGGAAATCGACGTTCCGGAACGTCCTAATTCCATCATTACCTCATTCAACCGCAACTTTGCCAAACGTAACGATGGTAATCCGAATACCCATACCTTTATTGGTTCACCTGAAGTGGTCGCTGCAATGACTATCGCCGGTGACCTGTGTTTCAATCCATTAAAGGATACTCTCATGAACAATAAAGGAGAAAGGGTAAAACTTCAGGAACCCATGGGAGACGAACTACCTCAAAAAGGCTTTGAGGTAAAAGATGCCGGATACATAGCACCACTTGCCGATGGATCGTCTATAGAAATTAACATCCACCCTGATTCGAAGCGACTTCAAAAGCTGGAACCATTTAAAGCCTGGGACGGAAACGACATTATTGAACAACCCCTTTTAATCAAAGTGAAAGGAAAATGTACCACCGACCACATCTCAATGGCGGGTCCCTGGTTACGTTTCCGCGGTCATCTCGACAATATTTCAGACAATATGTTGATTGGAGCTGTCAATATTTTCAATGAAAAAACAAATGAAGTGCTCGATCCCGAAACCGGTAATTATATGCAGGTACCTTCGCTGGCAAGAAAATTCAAAGCGCAGGGCTTAGGTTCTGTAGTTGTAGCCGAAGAAAATTATGGTGAAGGCTCTTCGCGTGAACATGCTGCTATGGAACCCAGATTCCTGAATGTAAAAGTGATTCTCGCAAAATCATTTGCACGTATCCACGAAACCAACCTGAAAAAACAGGGCATGCTTGCACTCACTTTTGCCGACAAAAACGATTACGATAAAATTCGTGAAAATGATAAAATCAGCATCCTGGGTCTTACAACTTTTACTCCGGGAAAAAATCTGACTATCAAACTGAAACATTCCGACGGTAGCAGTGAACAATTTGAGGCTATTCACACTTATAATCAACAGCAAATAGATTGGTTCAAAGCAGGTAGCGCTCTGAATGCAATGAAGAAATAAATACCGGAACAAACGTTAAATTTTGATGATTCAACAGTTCTACGGCTCAACGGTTCAACAAAAGAAACATATGATGAATAATAAAAACGATAATACAATGGGTAAGAAAAAAGATTATCTGATATACAAGTTATCAGAAACTGTGAAAACAACCAGTCGCATTGATAAGGAGCTCTTTACTAAGTTCAATGTGAAAAGAGGTTTGCGTAATGAAGATAATACCGGAGTGCTGGTGGGTCTGACAAAGGTCGGAGATGTGGTAGGTTATGAGCGCCTTCCTGAAGGTGGACTCAAACCAATCCCCGGCAAGTTATTTTACCGTGGAGTCGATCTGGAAGATCTTGTACATGGACTTGAGGCCGAAAACCGTCTCGGGTTTGAAGAAACAGCTTTTCTGCTGTTATCAGGTTATCTTCCCGACAAAGAAGAATTGAAGACTTTCACCAGCATCATCAACGAATCGATGGCGCTGGACACAAAGATGAAGATGAATATCCTTGAGCTAGAAGGACAAAACATCATGAATATCCTGGCAAGAAGTGTACTCGAAATGTATACTTATGATCCACAGGCCGACGATATTTCCAGAGAAAATCTGGTAAGACAATCTGTCGACCTCATCGCCAAATTCCCTACTATTATTGCTTATGCATATAACATTCTGCGTCACAGTCAGCAAGGACGTTCATTACATATCCGTCACCCGCTTGAAGGTGCATCATTGGCCGAGAATTTCCTTTATATGATAAAAGGTCCGAACAATTACACCGAGCTGGAAATCAAACTACTTGACCTTTGTTTGATTTTGCATGCCGAACATGGTGGTGGTAACAACTCAACATTTACCGTTCGTGTCACTAGCTCCACACAGACCGATACTTATTCCTCCATTGCAGCCGGCATCGGATCACTGAAAGGTCCGCTACACGGGGGTGCCAACATCGAGGTAAAAGAAATGTTTGATCACCTGAAAGAAGCCATCAAGAACTGGAAAGATGTGAAAGAAATTGATGCCTATCTGCAGAAAATGTTGAACAAAGATGCGTACAACCGTACAGGTTTAATCTACGGTATCGGACATGCAGTATATACGATCTCCGATCCTCGTGCGGTATTGCTGAAAGATTTAGCCCGCTCCCTGGCGGCTGAAAAAGGTCTGCAGAAAGAATTCGCATTCATTGAACTTCTTGAAGAAAGGGCTATCAATGCCTTCATGACATACAAGGGTTCAGATATCAATAAACAGGTTTGTACCAATGTGGATTTCTATTCAGGATTTGTTTACGAAGCAATGGGATTACCTACCGAAGTTTATACACCACTCTTTGCTATGTCGCGTGTTTCAGGATGGACAGCACACCGCATTGAGGAACTGAATTTCGCAAGCAAACGTATCATTCGTCCTGCGTACAAGAATGTAGGTGAAAAACAAGAGTTTATTCCATTAAATAAAAGATAATAGATTGTCTAATGTCCAATGTCAATTGTCAATTGTCAACTTTTGTTGATGTCTGAATATATATGACAATAGACATTAGACATTAGACATTAGACAATTGAATAATTAACCGATCACATGCAGAAAATAAAAGTACAAAATCCCGTTGTTGAGCTCGACGGGGACGAAATGACCAGAATTATCTGGTCGTTCATCAAAGAACAGCTAATCCTTCCCTATCTGGATTTAGATATTAAATATTTTGATTTAGGCATTGAGCACAGAGATGCGACAAACGACCAGGTAACAGTTGATGCCGCTAATGCCATCCTCAAATACAATGTAGGTATCAAGTGTGCCACCATTACTCCCGATGAAGCCAGAGTAGAAGAATTCGGACTGAAGAAGATGTGGAAATCGCCCAACGGAACTTTACGCAATATCATTGGAGGTACCGTCTTCAGAGAACCCATTATCTGCAAGAATGTACCCAGATTAGTCCCCGGGTGGGATATGCCCATCGTTATCGGCCGTCATGCTTTTGGAGATCAATACAAGGCTACTGATGTGCTAATCAAAGGAAAGGGCAAACTAAAAATGACATTCACCAATGAAAACGGTGAGACTCAGGAATGGGAAGTGTATGATTTCAAAGGTGATGGTGTAGCATTGTCGATGTACAACACCGACGAATCGATATATGGTTTTGCCCGCTCTTCTTTTCAGGTAGCCCTTGAGAAAAAATGGCCTCTGTACATGTCAACAAAAAATACCATCCTGAAAGCTTACGATGGCCGGTTCAAAGACATTTTCCAGGAAGTTTACGAAACTGAATTCATCGATAAGTTCAAAGCAGCAGGTATCACCTACGAACACAGGCTAATCGATGATATGGTAGCTTCGGTTCTCAAATGGAATGGTGGATTTGTCTGGGCATGTAAAAATTATGATGGTGATGTACAATCGGATACTGTAGCTCAGGGCTTCGGCTCACTTGGCCTGATGTCGTCGGTGCTGGTTACCCCTGATGGAAAAACCGTAGAAGCTGAAGCTGCTCACGGCACAGTAACCCGCCATTATCGTCAGCACCAACAAGGCAAAGAAACTTCGACAAACCCTATTGCCTCCATTTTTGCATGGACCCGTGGTTTGATGCATCGTGGAAAACTGGACGGCAACAATGAACTGGTAAAATTCTGCGAAACCCTCGAAAAAGTTTGTATTGCAACCGTCGAAGGTGGCGAAATGACTAAAGATCTGGCGATGCTCGTCCATGGTGACAATATCAGCCGTAACGACTATCTGAATACTCAGGACTTCCTCAGCGCCATAAAAAACAATCTGGACAAAGCGCTTAATTAAATTGAAAGTTGAGAGTTAAGAGTTGAAAGTTAAGTATATAACTCTTAACTCTTAACTCTTAACTCTCAACTCTCAACTAATCTGAGCCTCTCATGGGACTCGAACCCACGACCTAATCATTACGAATGATTTGCTCTACCAACTGAGCTAAAGAGGCATTTTTTGAAAATCCCGACAAAAATAATCACAAAAAAATACCTGCACAATACATTCTACGATAATTTTATGAATTATTTTTTCAAATAATAATTTATCTGATTGTCGGACTTGATTTTATATTCTTTTACTAAAAATTTAACACAAATTTGATCATCCGTTTATTTGCAAAATAGACTATTTATGTATAAATTGCATTCGTTTTAGTAATCCTTAATACTGCGATGCATGAGTTACCTTAATTTTGACAAAACGCTACTGATCAACCTCGAAAAATCACTCACCAGAGAGATGATACGCACCAACAGGGCCGGAGCATACAACAGCACTACCCTGATTGATTGCAACACGAGGAAATATCATGGGCAGCTGGTCATTCCATTACCTGAAATCGATCAGTCAAATCATGTACTGCTGTCGTCATTAGACGAAACGGTTATACAACACGGTGCCGAATTCAATCTGGGAATCCATAAATACGAAGGAAATACCTTCAGTCCCAACGGACATAAATACATCCGTCAGTTCGACTGCAATAATATTTCCCGCACTATCTATCGTGTGGGCGGGGTTATTCTTTCAAAAGAAAGAATGCTGGTTTCTTTTGAACCCAGGGTCATTATTAAATACACTTTGCTTGAAGCTCACTCTCCTACTACTCTGCGTTTCAAACCTTTTCTGGCTTTTCGAAGCGTTAACGAACTTACCTACGCCAACGACAAAGCCGACACCTCCTATCAGGAAGTAAAAAACGGCATCAGTATGAGGTTATACGAAAACTATCCTTATCTGCATATGCAATTCTCAAAAAAGAACGTATATAATCATCAACCGAACTGGTACAAAAACATTGAGTATTACAAGGAACAGGAACGGGGATATGCTTATAAGGAAGATCTGATGGTTCCCGGTTATTTTGAGATGCCTGTAAAAAAAGGAGAATCAATCATCTTCTCAGCGGGAATTTCAGAAGTATCTCCGTCAAAACTGGCAAAATTATGGGAAGATGAGCTGGCAAGAAGACATGAACGCACCGACATGTTCACTACTTTAAAGAACTCGGCACAGCAGTTTTATAAACGTGTAGGCGACAAAACTTTCCTGATTGCAGGTTATCCTTGGTTCGGATCAAGAGGGCGTGATCAGTTTGTGGCTATTCCGGGTTGTACCCTCGCCATCAACAGGATGGACTATTTCGATGATATTATGAAAACTTCCATGGAAGAAATAAAGCTATTCATGGAGAATCCTAAAGCTAAGTTTAATATAGAAGAAATTGACGAACCCGACGTACTGTTATGGTTTATCTGGACGGTACAGCAATATGCGGTATACACTTCACTGGGGGAAGCAGCCAAACGTTTTGAAAATATTTGTTCCGACATTATTGCCTGGATACGAAAACAAAATCATCCGAATGTATTTCTTCATAACAACGGACTACTCTTCGTTAATGGAACAGAACGTACAGCAACCTGGATGAATGCGGTGGAAGATGGCAGACCCATTACTCCGAGAACGGGATATGTGATCGAAATCAATGCTTTGTGGTACAATGCACTTAAATTTGTTGCCACTTTGCGCAGGGAACTTGGCAACGAACATGCTGCCGATTTGATGGATTATCAGGCTGAAATTACCCGCGAAACTTTTGTAAGCACCTTCTGGAACGGCACTTATCTGAATGATTATGTTGTTGATAATTATAAAGATGTTGAAGTAAGACCCAATATGCTGATGGCGGTAGGATTACCTTTTTCACCTCTCGACAAGGTTCAAAAGAAATCAGTTGTGGACATTTGCACAAGAGAATTGCTAACACCAAAAGGATTGAGAAGTCTGAGTCCCAAAAGTGGATTCTATCGCCCCAATTATATTGGTGGTATGCTGGAAAGAAACAGGAACTATCACAATGGACCGGTATGGCCGTTTTTTATAGGTGTTTATGCTTCAGCCTATATGCGAATTTACAAACAAAGCGGCAAATCATTCATCGAAAGAATGTTGATAGGACTGGAAGCCGAACTTAAGGAACTTTGCGTTGGTACTATACCTGAACTCTTCGATGGAAATCCACCCTACAAAGGTCACGGAGGAATGTCGTTTGCCATGAGTGTGGCGGAAACATTAAGAGTGCTGGATATGTTGAAAAAATACGAAAATGTGTAGATTATGAAAGTACTAATGTTTGGATGGGAATTCCCTCCCCATATTCTGGGAGGTTTAGGTACGGCAAGCTACGGACTTACAAAAGGTATGGCCGAACAGGGAGATCTGGAGCTCACTTTCGTAATCCCAAAACCTCATGGAGATGAAGATCAGAGCTTCCTTAAGATTATGGGAGCATGCAATATTCCTATCGTTTGGAAAGAAAACAGCTGGGAACATGTAAATTACCGCTTAGGCAAAATAATGCATCCGGATGAATATTTCTGGTTGCGAAACGGGATTAAATATGACTACAACCGTATCTATACCAATGATTTGGGATGTGTTGATTTTTCCGGAAGATATCCCGACAATCTGATTGAGGAAATATCCAATTATGAAGCGGTGGCAAGTGTGCTTGCACACCAAATGGATTTTGACATTATTCACTCGCACGACTGGCTGACCTACCCTGCCGGAGTTTTTGCCAAACATATCAGTGGCAAACCTTTGGTTATACATGTGCATGCGACCGATTTCGATCGTAGCCGGGGACAGGTAAATCCAACGGTATATTCCATTGAAAAAAGAGGTATGGATGTAGCAGATCATATTATTACTGTGAGCGACCTTACCCGTAAAATAGTAATAGAAAAATACCATCAGGATCCACGAAAGGTAACAACCGTACACAACGCAGTGGAACCACTGCCTGATGCCGATTCATTCAAAAAAACTGAAAGAAAGGACAAAATCGTAACTTTCCTGGGTCGCATCACCATGCAAAAAGGACCGGAATATTTTGTGGAAGCAGCTTACAAGGTATTGCAGAAAACCGACGGAGTACGCTTCGTCATGGCCGGAAGTGGAGATATGATGCCCGCTATGATTGAACTGGCGGCAAAAAGAGGCATTGCTGATAAATTTCATTTTACCGGTTTCCTTAAAGGCAGACAGGTACATGAAATGCTTGCTGAAAGCGATGTGTACATTATGCCATCAGTATCCGAACCTTTTGGCATCTCTCCTTTGGAAGCCATGCAGGTAGGAACACCTTCAATTATTTCAAAACAGTCGGGTTGTGCCGAAATACTGACCCATGCCATCAAAACTGATTATTGGGACATTGATGAGATGGCGGATGCAATTTATGCTATCGTGAAATATCCGGCAATGTACAATAGCCTCAGAAACCTCGGAAGAGAAGAGGTGAACAATATTAAATGGTATGATGCCGGATTAAAAGTAAGAACAATTTATGATGCAGCGTTGAAGCGTTGAAACGTTTAATCGCAAAAAGGTTAATTAACAATTCAACAGTTCAACAATTCAACAATTCAAACAAAAAGATATGAAAAACATTTGTTTCTATTTTCAGATTCATCAGCCAGTAAGGTTAAAAAAATATCGTTTCTTCGAAATCGGTCAGGATCATTATTATTATGATGACTTTCAGATAGAAGAAAAGATTCGTTCATTGGCTGAACAATCCTATCTGCCTGCGAATCGTATCATTGCAGACATGATCAGGAGTTCGAACGGTAAGTTTAAATGTGCTTTTTCAATCTCCGGAGTTGCGTTGGAACAATTAGAACAATATGCTCCGGAAGTGATCGACAGTTTCCGTGAACTGGCTAAAACGGGTAGTGTTGAATTCCTTGGTGAAACTTATGCGCACTCTTTATCTTCAGTATTCGACACGGATGAATTTGAAATGCAGGTAAAAATGCATGCTGATAAGATGGAAAATCTTTTCGGAAAAAGACCTGTTGTTTTCCGAAACTCGGAACTTATCTATTCGGATGAAATTGGTGAAGTTGTAGCAAAAATGGGCTTTAAAACCATGTTGATAGAAGAAGCAAAACACATCATGGGTTGGAAAAGTCCCAATTTTGTCTACGCACATTCTCATCTCAGCAAATTAAAACTGCTCGTAAGAAATTTAAAACTTTCGGAAGATATCAGCCTTCGTTTTTCACATCCCTCATGGCACGACTATCCTCTGACTGCTGAGAAATTCATCAGTTGGATCACCTCAGCCCCTTCAGAAGAAAAAATATTTAATGTATGGATGGGATATGAATCGCTCGGTATGGTACAAAGACCTGAATCTGGGATTTTTGATTTTCTGAAAGCAATTCCTTATCACGCTATGGAAAATGAGATTGGCTTTGCTTTGCCTTCTGAGGCGGCAAAAAAACAGGAAGTAGCAGGCAGTCTGTTTGTCCCATTTCCTATCAGTTGGTGGGGTCATGAAAAAGAGTTGAGTCCATGGACAGGAAATGATCTGCAGCACGAAGCACTCGAGAAACTTTACAGTGTTAGTGAGCGCGTGCGTATGTGCACTGACAAACCCCTGCTACACGACTGGCTGATGCTGCAAATCACCGAACACTTCCGGTACATGAGTCATAAAGATGCTTTCGGCAGTAATTACGAAACCGCCTACGAAGCATTCATGAACTACATGAACGTTTTGGCAGATTTTCTGGAAAGAGTGAATGCTCAATATCCTTCCACAATTGATAATGAAGAATTAAATGAGTTGTTAAAAACCATCAATCATCAGGAAAAAGAAATTGAAACGCTGGAAAACGAACTAAAAAAACTGAAAGCGAGAAAAGCGAAAGTTGAATAAAATGGAGTATCTTTGCGGTGATGTTGAACTGTTGAATCGTTGAATTGTTGAACTGTAATACTTGGTCGATTCAGCAACACAACAGTTCAACGATTCAACAATTCAACGATTTCACAAAAGAATGAAAGAACATTTACAGGACAAGATATTTCAAATTATCTCTGACATTGCCGACGAAAACGAAAAAGAGTGTTACGTTATCGGCGGTTATGTCAGGGATATTTTTTTAAAAAGACCTTCGAAGGATATCGATATTGTTGTTGTGGGAAGCGGAATCGAAATTGCCGGACTGGTAGCTGCGCGTTTAGGAAAAAAGGCGAAGCTCACTGTTTTTAAGAATTTCGGAACTGCTCAGATCAAATACAAAGATCTGGAAGTTGAGTTTGTGGGTGCACGAAAGGAATCGTACCGCAGCGACTCACGCAAACCGCTGGTGGAAGATGGTACACTTGAAGATGACCAGAACCGCCGCGACTTCACTATCAATGCGCTGGCGCTCTGTCTGAACAAAACCCGTTTTGGAGAGTTGGTCGATCCTTTCAACGGTTTAAATGACCTGAAAAACTTCGTCATACGAACACCGCTCAATCCTGACATTACTTTCTCTGATGATCCATTGAGAATGATGCGCGGTATCCGTTTTTCGGCTCAACTGGGTTTCTTTCTGGAAACCAATACTTTTGATGCTATTGCAAGAAACAAAGAACGTATTGCCATCATTTCCAAAGAACGAATTGCCGACGAGCTGAATAAAATCATGCTATCACGCAAACCGTCAGTCGGCTTTATTCTACTGGAAAAAACCGGCTTGCTCGAACTTATTTTTCCGGAATTATTAGCCCTCAAAGGGGCTGAAACCAAAGATGGTATTGGTCATAAGGATAATTTTTATCATACGCTTGCCGTTCTCGACGGACTAAGTGAGCACACTGATAATCTTTGGTTGCGCTGGGCTGCATTATTGCACGATATCGGCAAACCTCGCACTAAACGTTTCGACAATCGTCTGGGATGGACCTTCCATAACCACAATTATGTGGGAGAAAAGATGATCCCGGAAATTTTCAGAAAAATGAAACTACCTCAGAATGAAAAAATGAAATATGTCCAGAAAATGGTCTCCCTGCACATGCGCCCTATCGTTCTGAGTGAAGATGAAGTTACCGATTCGGCTGTGCGGAGATTGCTTTTTGAAGCTGGCGACGATATCGATGAACTGATGATGCTGTGTGAAGCTGATATTACCTCTAAAAATCCTGAGAAGGTTAAACGATATCGCAATAATTTTCAACTGGTTAGAAAGAAACTTAAGGAAATTGAAGAAAAAGACCGGGTACGAAACTTCCAACCTCCTATTGATGGAAAAGAGATCATGGAACTTTTTAACCTCCCTGCTTGTTCTTTAGTAGGCGAAATTAAAATGAAAATTAAAGATGCCATTCTCGACGGAATTATTCCAAACGAGTACGAAGCGGCAAAAGCGTACATGTTTCGGATTGTAAACGAGATGGATATTAGCGAAGAGCGAATAAGTAATAGCGAATAGCACAGTAGAGACGTGGCATGCCACGTCTTTTAGTGATGAGTGTTAAATATTGACAGCATTTTACATATCTTCACGTTTCAACAATTCAACAATAAATCAAGATACAATGAAACCTCTGTTCAAACTAACAATTTTACTATTTACGATGTATAGTTGCGCAATACAAGCAAACATCAGATATCCAGAAACAAGAAAGGATACCACATCTGATAATTATTTCGGCACAAAAGTGTCTGATCCATACCGATGGCTCGAAGACGACCGTTCGGCAGAAACCGAGGCATGGGTAACTGCCCAAAATAAAGTGACATATGGCTACCTCGAAACCATACCTTTCAGGAACAAGCTGAAAGAAAGGCTGACGGCACTGATGAACTATCCAAAATACGGATCGCCCAGAAAAATAAATGACAAATATTATTTCTATAAAAACGATGGGTTACAAAACCAGAGCGTATTGTATGAACTTGACTCTTTGGATGCCGAACCTAAAGTTTTACTGGATCCAAACAAGCTCTCGACAGATGGAACAGTAGCTTTGTCTGATGCAACTTTTTCGAAAGACGGCAAGTATCTGGCTTATAGTATCTCAAAAAGTGGTTCCGACTGGAATGAGATTTTCGTTATGGAAATTGCCACCCGCAAATTATTAAACGACCATATCGAATGGGTAAAATTCTCAGGCATCGCATGGAAGGGGGATGGTTTTTACTATTCAGCATACAGTAAACCGGAAGCTGGGAAAGAATATTCAGGTAAAAATGAGTACCACAAGATATTCTATCATCAACTCGGACAAGATCAGTCGCATGACCAAATTGTTTTTGAAAATAAGGAATTTGCACTCAGAAATTGCAGTGCCGGTGTATCAGATGATGAAAAATACCTTTTCATTGTTGAAACAGAATCAACGTCAGGGAATTCATTATGGATAAAAGATCTAACTAAACCAAACACAAAACCGGAACTTATTTGTCCCGGATTTGAATCTGATTTCAGTGTCATCGACCATTATCAGGGAAAAATTTATGTACTGACGAATTATAAGGCGCCTAATCAACAACTTATGGCATTTGATCCAGCCAAACCGCAACTGGAAAACTGGGAGACAGTTATCCCTCAAACGGCTAATGTACTTGAAACAGTGTCTATCATAGGTGGAAAATTCTTTGTAAAATATCTGAAAGATGCTTCTCACCATCTGTTTGCCTATAATACTGAAGGTAAGCAACTCTACGAAATCAAACTACCAACCATTGGTACAGTAGGCATATCAGGCGATATGGATAAGGATGAGGCCTTTTATACCTTTACCTCCTTTACTTTCCCTCCCACTATTTATCGTTACAGTGTGGCCGAAAATAAAGCACAGTTGTTCCGAAAATCTGAAGTCTCTTTTAATTCAGAAGATTATGTCAGCGAACAGGTATTTTACACTTCGAAAGACGGTACAAAAGTTCCTATGAGCATCACCTACAAGAAAGGGATGAAAAAAAATGGTAACAATCCTGTGATGTTGTATGGTTATGGTGGTTTTAACATCAGTCTGCTACCGGGATTCAGTGCGGTACGAATTCCTTTCCTTGAACAGGGAGGTATCTATGCGATTGCAAATTTACGTGGCGGAGGTGAATACGGTGAAGAATGGCACAAAGCCGGCACAAAGATGCAGAAACAAAATGTGTTCGACGATTTCATTGCCGCAGCAGAATATCTGATAAAGGAAAAATACACCTCATCAAAGAAACTGGCTATCGATGGAGGTTCCAATGGTGGATTACTGATTGGAGCCTGCATGACTCAGCGTCCGGATTTGTATGCAGTCGCCATTCCGGAAGTAGGTGTGCTCGATATGCTGCGTTACCAGAAATTCACCATTGGCTGGGCATGGGCAACTGATTACGGCACCTCCGAAGAAAGTAAAGAAATGTTTGAATACCTGCTGGGTTATTCACCGCTTCACAACCTGAAACAAGGCACCAACTACCCTGCAACAATGGTGATGACCGGTGATCATGACGACCGTGTGGTACCGGCCCATTCATTCAAATATGCAGCAACACTGCAGCAAGCTAACGCAGGTAAGAATCCCGCATTGATCAGAATTGATGTAAAGGCAGGACATGGAGCAGGTAAGCCCATCAGCAAAGTAATTGATGCACAAACCGATATGTGGTCATTCGTCATGTATCATCTGGGAATGAAACCAAAATTCTAAGAAATATTTGGTCAATTCGACTGAAAAACCTATCTTTGCACGCGCAAAACAAGGCGGGATAGCTCAGTTGGTTAGAGCGTCGGATTCATAACCCGGAGGTCACGAGTTCAACTCTCGTTCCCGCTACTAAATATAAGGACTTATTACTACATAGTGATAAGTCCTTATTTTTTTATCAAGACTTTATTGCTTGCCTGAAAATTCAAATAAAAAAGCATATGTCACTTCAGCGTATTATAATCATATTCACCTGCATATAACAAGCCCCCTGTTCGAATAAAAATCCTATATTTTTCAATATTCAACAAAAAAACACACAACAATATAAATTTAACAAAATTATATATACATTTGCAAACATTTAATACTAAAAATCATGTTAGAAACAAGTCATCTTCATCCTATGCTGGTGCATTTCCCCATTGCATTAGTGGCAATTGGTTTTTTAGCCGATTTAGCATCAATTTTTATAAAAAAAGAACTGTGTTTCTCTAAAATGAGCTTTTACCTTCTGATAACGGGTACGTTGGGAGCCATGGCTGCTGTATTTACAGGTGTCTTTTTCACATCCGAAATGTCAGGAGAGGCAGGAAACATAATGGAAAAACACGAATTAATTGCTTTTGTTACTTTGTCGTTGTTGGTTATTACCTCTGTTTTCCGGATTGTACTACTTAGTAAACCCGAAAACAAAAATTTAAAGTGGCTATCATTCATTTTTTATGCGCTTGCAACAATAGCTGTAAGTCTCACAGGATTTCTGGGAGGAACATTGGTTTACGGTTATATGATGCCTATATAATATTAATAATCATTAAATCAAAAATGTTATGAAAAAGAGCTTATTCATTATTACGTCATTCGTTATTTTAGCTTTTGCAGGCTGCCAGCCGAAACCGGTAAAAACTATTGAGAATCTTAAGGCTGGTATTAAAGGTGAAACAACTGCGAGTGCCAAATACAAGGCATTTGCTGACAAGGCACGTGAAGAAGGTTTGGATACCATAGCCAAATTATTTGAAGCAGCCTCAAAATCAGAGTCAATCCATGCTGACAATCACACTAAGGTATTAGAAGGACTTGGTGTCAAAATGGAGGAATTCAAACCTGAATTTGAAGTCAAAACCACTGCCGAAAATTTACAGGCAGCAATTGATGGAGAATCATACGAGGTATCAGCAATGTATCCAGACTTTATTACTTCGGCAAAGACTGAAAATGTAGAAAAGGCAGTGAAATCATTTACATGGGCAGTCGACACAGAAAAAAAACATACCGAATTTTACAAAAAGGCCCTGGAGGCTTTAAATCAAAATATTGAAAACATCTTACCTTTTGACTATGTTGTATGTCCGGTTTGTGGCAACACATATGAAAAAGCAACTATGGATAAAAAATGTGCATTCTGTCAGACCAGTAGTGAAAACTATATTTCAATTTAAATTTATCACATCATAATTTTGAATTAAAAAAGTCGCTACAATTCTATTTTAACAAATAAATATAAGATTCACAGCAATATACTTTATTTGCGATGCCGATAAAAAAAGACAAACTATAATTATTTTAGTTTGTCTTTTTTTTTAGTTCAAAATTACAATCAAACAATAAGATAGCAAATTCTGTATAGATATTTTGTAGGAAGACACATATAAAGGCATCTTTCAACTGCTTTTTCTATAACTCAATACTGCCCAGCCATTAAAGAAAATGGCAAAACCGCACAAAGCCACAAAATGCATCAGCAAATCGGCAAAACCGCTGCCTTTAAGAAATATCGATCGCAACACTTCAACCATATATCTCAGAGGACTAAAATAACTGATTGTTTGCGTCCAATGCGGCATACTACTTACCGGAGTATAAAGTCCACTCAGGAATATAAAAGAGATCACGAAAAAGAACATAATAAACATTCCCTGCTGAATCGTCGACGCATAATTGGAAATCATCAAACCGAAACCTGAAAATGCCAGCGTAAATACAGCTGCATATAAATAAATCAGGGCATAACTACCAACCGCAACCATACCATAAAAAAGCCATGCCACCAGAAAGCAAATTGTTAACACAATAAATCCCATAATCCAGTAAGGAATCAGTTTTGAAAGAATGATTACCATCCGGTTTACAGGAGTAACATTCATTTGTTCAATCGTTCCTTTTTCCTTCTCACCTACAATATTCAGTGCAGGTAAGAATCCGACGATCATGGCAAGCATCATCATCATGATGGCTGGTATCATAGTATATTTATACTCCAATAATGGATTGAAACTGTAATGTGGTACTATTTCGGCTTTAGGAATTATCAGGTTATTACCCTGTGGTAAAAATCTGGTACGTAATTCACCAGCAAAATCATTGATAATACTTATAAGATAGCCACTACCCAGTCCTCCTTTCATACCATTGACCGTATTTGCCGAAATCATTACTTTTGCACTTCCCTCTCTTATGATATCTTTCTCAAAATGAGCCGGTATTTCAAGAACTATATCCGCCCTGTCCTGCTCTACATCATCCAAAGCTTCATCATAATGTTCCGGTAATTTGACAAGCCTGAAATTTCCTGACGAATTCACCTTGTGGATTAATCGTGCTGAATATGTACTGCGATCGTGATCAACAACAGCAAGATTGACATTTTTTATCTCAAAATTAGCTACCAGTGGAAATAATGCCAGTGCTACAAATGGCAAAACCACCACCATTCGTGGGAGTGCTTTATTCCGTTTAATTTGAAGGAACTCCTTTTCCAACAGAAAACGAAGCCCCCTGAAACGTTTATGTGGTCTAAACATCATTTTTTTCTTTTTTGGGTCGACTGACAACTGTCTACAGGCTACGGTCTACAGTCTGTTGTCTGTTGTCTGTTGACTATTCTCTATTCCAGTCTGTATTTAAATTTTTTCAAACTCACTGTGACCAATAGTACGGCCATACCCGATAAAACGGTCAGTTCCGGTAAAATCGCCGCAAGTCCCACTCCTTTGATCATGATTTTCTTAACCCCTATAATAAACCATTTAGCAGGAATAATTTGCGATATCCATTGAAAAATGACCGGCATATTTTCGACAGGGAACATCATGCCCGAAAGCATAATTACCGGTAACATCAACACCATGCCTGAGATCAAAAGGGCCATCAACTGGGAACTAACTACCGAAGAGATTACCAGTCCGAGTGACAGATTGACAAAAATATACACAAATGAAAGTAACAATAACCATATCAGATTTCCTGCAACCGGCACTCCAAGCAGAAAAACCGACAGCAATAATATGGAAGTCAGATTCACTAGTGATAGTACAAAATAAGGTACAGCTTTAGCGAGAATGATGTAAATAGGTTTCACCGGCGAAACAAGCAATACTTCCATCGTTCCAGTCTCCTTTTCTCTGGCAATAGAAATAGAGGTCATCATTGCACAAATAAGCATCAAAATCATCCCCATTACTCCGGGAACAAAATTATATGCTCCTTTCATCTGAGGGTTGTAAAGCAATTTTACCTCAGGAGTAATCTGAAAAGGGATCTTTTGTAATTCAAATAATTGTTGTTGATAACCGGCGATAATACTTGTCGCATAGGACACTACCGACTTGGCTGAATTTGGATCGGTTCCATCCGTCAGTAACTGAATCTGTGCAGTACCGGTATGCACCATATTTTCATAAAAATTTTCACTGAAAACCACGACCATTTTTAGTTGATCCTTCAGAAAAAGCTTATCAATTTCTTCGGGATTGTTAATCCCGCTTACCACTGTAAAATATTCACTATTTCTGAACTTTTCTGTTATCGCCCGTGTTGCAATATCATTTGAAGGATCCAGGATGGCAATCTTCGAATTTTTCACCTCAGTTGTAATGGCATAACCGAACAATAAAAGCATCAGTACAGGCAATAACAACAAGATTGCCATGGTGGTTTTATCACGGAAAATATGATGAAATTCCTTGCGGATAAAGGATGTAAACTGATTCATATTAATCGGCTGTTCTTTGTGCGCTGCGCGCAAGTTGATAAAAAACGTCTCCCATACTACCAGCATTGTATTTTTTCCGAAGATTCCCGGGTGAATCCAATGCTTCAATCCGTCCATCCACCATAATGGAAACCCTGTCGCAATATTCCGCTTCGTCCATATAATGTGTAGTGACAAAAACAGTAATTCCACGGTCGGTGGCTTCATAAATCAGCTCCCAGAACTGACGTCGGGTCACCGGGTCGACTCCGCCGGTGGGTTCATCAAGGAAAACAATCCCTGGTTCATGAAATATGGCAACTGAGAATGCCAGTTTCTGCTTCCATCCCAGAGGCAATGATTTAACAAAAGTATCATGTTCCTTTTCAAAACCCAAACGCTGAAGCAGACTGATTGTTCTGTCTTTGATTTCCTTTTCGGGCACACCATATATTCCGGCATACAAACGTATATTTTCGGCAACTGTCAGGTCTTCATAAAGGGCAAACTTCTGACTCATATATCCGATATTTCTTTTCACCATTTCAGGTTGCGTCTTAATATCAAAACCGGCAACTATCCCTTTTCCTGAAGTAGGAATACTCAAACCACAGAGCATACGCATAGCAGTGGTTTTACCAGCCCCATTGGCTCCGAGAAAACCAAAGATTTCTCCTTTGCCTACTTCAAATGAAATATGATCTACAGCCGTAAACTGGCCGAATTTCTTTGTCAGATTTTCAACGACTATCACATTTTCCATTATTGCATATTTTTTACCATATAAGAACATATTAACTGACACTGACATTTATCAATGGGAGACATAGCATGCCACGTCTTTACGTTATTCGTTATTCACTATATAATTATTCCTGCTTAAGTCCATAAAACAATCCTCAACCGAAGGTAGAATTTCACTGATTTGGACATTCTTGTGTGATGCTTCTTCAAGCATGGCGATTAAATCCTCAACCGTAATATGTACCTCCCGCAGGGTGATATGATGACTGTCGCCAAAAGCATAACAACTTTCAATCTGAGGCTGGCTTCTTAAATCTTTCAGCAACTTCGACATATTGGCACTGCGTACCGCCCAGAGTTTCTTCCCATATTGTTTCACGATATTATCGGGCGTATCCGTTTTGAGAAACTGCCCGTTCTGTATCAAAGCAATACGGTCACACAGACTGGCTTCATCCATATAGGGGGTCGACACAAGAATGGTTATCCCCTGTAGTTTCAGATTACGAAGCATTTCCCAGAATTCTTTACGGGATACTGCATCGACGCCAGTGGTCGGTTCGTCGAGAAACAATACTTTAGGTTTGTGGATCAGGGCACAACTCAGAGCAAGTTTCTGTTTCATTCCTCCTGAAAGTTTCCCTGCCCTACGTGTTTTAAACGGTTCAATCTGACAATAAATATCCCTGATCAGGTCATAGTTTTCTTCTACCGTAGTATTGAAAACAGTAGCAAAAAAGTTCAGATTTTCTTCTACAGTCAAATCCTGGTAAAGAGAAAAGCGTCCGGGCATATAACCCACCTGTTGACGAATCTTCCTGTAATCAGTCACCACATCGAGACCATCAACACGCGCAACACCTTCATCAGGAAGTATCAAAGTTGTGAGGATGCGGAAAAGTGTCGTTTTACCAGCGCCATCAGGACCGATAATTCCGAATATCTCCCCCTTTTCCACTTCCAAATTGATATTTGTCAGGGCTTTAACTTTTCCGTAGCTTTTATTGATATTTTCGCAGCTAACCATACAAATTATTTAAAAAGAACCGACGCATACATACCGATCTTCAAATAACCATCGTTCTTCACCCTTATTTTTACTGCATACACCAGATTGGCTCTTTCGTCGCGGGTTTGAATTGTTTTTGGGGTAAATTCCGATTTAGAGGAAATCCAGCTAATCTGTCCGGCATATTCCTTCTGATCATCTTCTCCAAAGTCAGCAAGCACCTTCACCTTCTGGCCCAATTTAATTTGTGTTAACTGGTCGGCAGTAATATAAGCTCTGAGAATCATATTATCAGTATCAGCAATTTTGAAAAGTGCTTTTCCCGGCACAGCCAGTTCACCTGTTTCTGTGTATTTGGCAAGCAAAGTACCGGCGATTGGGCTCAACACGCCGCATTTACGAAGTTGATCATTAATTTGCAACACCTGCATTCTCAGCGCCTCAGCCTCGCCCGAGATACCCTGATTAGTTGTCTCAATCGATGATCTGGAAGCGGTGAGTTGTTTCTCCAACACCTGAATCTGTGCATTTATATCATCCAGCTGCTTTGTAGTGGCAGCATTGGCTTTAACCAGATTCTCCACCCTTTTCTTTTCGGTTTTGGCTGTGCTAATTTGCTGTTCTATAGTGGCAATTTGCTTTTGAAGATCAGGACGACGACTTTCAAGCGCTTTCATAGAAGCATTGAGCTGCAGTTTCTTCAGGAAAAGCTGAGTGCTGTCAATGATTACCACTTCCTGATTCTCTGTCAATTGATCGCCCTCCTCTGGAAGAAACGCGAGAATTCTTCCACTTGTTTCAGCTGAAACAATGATTTCGGTTGATTCGAATGATCCGGAAGCATCATAATCGCCATTAGATTTTTTACAGGAACTGATGAAAATTATAAGTATTAACCCTGCTATTATTTTATTTGACTTCATAAATTATGTTGTTTATCTTATTGTGAAACAATTAGTTATTGGTATTATATTTATATTGATACATGGCCATATAAAGTTGGATTTCATGCAGAAAGCGTGTTTGTTCAGCCATGCTTTCAGCAGTAACTTCTGTCAGCAAATCATTGACAGTAATCGTTCCGTTGACATATTTTACTTCTGCAGCATCTTTAATGTTCTTTTGAAGGCCAATAATAATATCATCACTCTTCATAACAGACTTAAGTCGTTCAATTTCATTTCGTTGTTGTTTTCCAACCAGATCATTATTGAATAAAAAGGTTTCCTTCTGCACCTCCACACTCTTCCTGCCCATATCCGTTTTACTGAGGTTATCCTTTTTATTGTAGAGTTCGCTGAGATTCCAGTTGAATCGAACGCCGGCAATATAAAATGGATTAAATCCCGGGTCGAACATATTGAGTGCCGGATTGGCATAACCTCCCTGTGCAAAGAGTCCTATTTTCGGCAATACGGCAGCTTTAACGCCGGCATCCTGAGCATCCAGTGCTTTCTGCTGAGCGTCAAAAAACAATAGTTCAGGCCTATTATTTTCAGCATTTTCAATCACTGCAGGAAAATCAGGCCTTTCGAGTTGCGTACCTGAGGAGATCTCATAACCGGTAAAAACACCCAGCATTTGTCGGTAGCTCAGGTTCAATGCTTCAAGTTCAGTTTCACGCTGAACAGCTTTCATCTGCTCCATTTTTACCCTGTCTGCATCCGATGATTGAGCTATTCCGTTTTCAATACCCGCCTGGACCCGTTTATAATTCTTTGCCAACTCGTCCTGCAGCAGCTTATTTTGCCTTAACTGACCATCAATCAACATAATACCAAAATATAGCTGTGTAATTCGATCGTTCAGACTGTACAAATCGACCGTCAGTTTTTGTTTTTCTACTTCAGCACTGCTCTTAATAGCTTTTTTTCGTGCAGCTGTCATTCCCCCATCCCATATGGTTTGCTGCATATCAATCACCGCCTGATACTGATCGCGGCTAAGTGATTCAAATGTTACGGGACGACCGGAAAGTTTTGACAGAATATCGCCCAAAGCATCAGGAATTTTTGTTACATCGGACTGATAAGAGGCCTTCGCTGAAAGACTAAATTGCGGAAGCCACGCACGATTAGCATTTGACAAATTGTATTCAGTGGTTTTTTCAATCAATCCGTATTGTTTCACCAAAGGATAGCGTGATAGCGCCTTACTGAGGCAACTATCAAGCGTTAAACTCTGAGCAGGAACCAGAAACGGAATGATTATACTGCAAAACAGCAAAAAATTTCTTTTCATATAGCTCATCTATTTGTTAATCGATTAATTATCAATTTAATATTTTCTTGTTTTCGTGATTCTAAAAAATTATCATTAGCTGAATAATGATGAAAAATTTCGTTTGCCAAAGGATAGGTAACAAATACCGAAACATTTAACAAAACAACATCGAGCATCAGATCGATGGCACGTATTTCAACAATATTACCTTTTGCGTGCTCATCATCAAGCTCTTTCTGAAGATCAACATAAAGTTGTTGACTCAGGTTTTTAAACTTCTCAACCAACATTTTTCTTCTTTGACTATTTCCTGATAGTTCGTTTAATATAAACCGGGGAATCGTCGGGTGAAGCTTCAGAATATCAAAATGCCCTGCGACAACTTCCTTAATACGATCAATAAAAGGTAATTCTTTCTTTCCAAATAAGGGAAGTAATGATTCAGAGAATATTTTAAATTTACTTTCGAATACAGCATTAAACAACTTTTCTTTCGTTCTGAAATAATAATGCACCAGGGCCTGATTGCATCCCACTTCACGCGCAATCTGAGTAGTTGAAACTGAAGCGAAATCTTTCTCCAGAAACAGTTCTTCTGCTTTCTGCAGGATTACTTCTTCCATATTTTTTTCATCTGTTGCCATAGTTTGCTTATTTGTTTTGAATGATTATTACACCCATATTTATTAATACTATATTTTAATAACACAATTTAATAGATCTATTAATAAAATGCAAAGAAATAAATTTTTTATTATTCTAACAAAAAGAGAATAAATTATTAATACTTTTTATGATATTGTTTTGAGCGTGTTCATACATGCTCAAAACAAATAAGTAAATTTTATGTGGCTCATAAAGTCGTTAATCATAAAAAATATATCGATAGGGTGAACAATCATGCATAAATCTTGTTAAACTGACGAAACTATATTTTAATGATTACATGAAAAAAAGTATCTTTACTATTATTATTTTAGCTCTTTGCATTATTAACATTCAGGCACAGCAAAACGTATTTAAAAAAGTCCCCAAACAATACAGTTTCGAATTCGGGTATCGTAATCTTTTCGCATATTCTAACATCACAATGAATAATACACACGGATATGGAGCCCTTTTTGATTATGCCTGGCAGCTGAGTGGATTTGATGGAAAGAAAAACGCATCGTACATTTCCGTTCCTATCGGTTACACAGTGCTACTCCCCAATGATAAACTTTCAAAACAAATCTCCATGTTAAATTATGGATGGACCGTTAGACATGAGTTAACGAGAAATAAAAGAACTGTTCCTTTTATAGGGTATGGACTATTACTGAACAATATGAGAATTGAGGATAGAGAAGGCTCCGTATTTGGTCATCAAACACAGTTCGATTTAGGCTTAAACATTAACACTAACAGCAAGTTAATCTATTTTGCCAAAATTGAGTACAGCTACACCTCCTATCCACGTTTTGATGAACCAGAAAGAATCAGAATGCATTATGCTGATTTAAGAGTCGGAATTCGTTTTTAAACATATTCCGGATTATTTTCCGTACCTTTGCGCAAAATCGCATTCCTCATCATAATAATTCAACTTGAGAAAGTAGCGGGAATGCATGAAATATTCTATGACATTTGATAAATTAGATCTTGTTGAGCCGATCTTAAACGCTCTTCAGCACGAGGGTTACACCCAACCTACCCCTATTCAGGAAGTTTCCATTCCAATTGTTTTAAAAGGCCGCGATTTATTAGGATGCGCACAGACAGGTACCGGTAAAACGGCTGCATTTGCCATACCCATTCTGCAGAATCTTTACTTAGAGCGGGAAAACGACAAAATACATCGTAAAATAAAAGTATTGATTGTGACCCCAACACGCGAACTTGCCATTCAAATTGGTGAAAGTTTTGAGGCCTATGGTCGTAATATGCGCTTTCGCCACACGGTGATTTTTGGAGGAGTTCCTCAAAATCCACAAGTCAGAGCACTGAAGGATGGCGTTGATATCCTGATTGCTACGCCGGGAAGATTACTCGACCTGTACAATCAGAGTTTCATCAAACTAAATGATCTGGAGGTATTTGTATTAGACGAAGCAGACCGTATGCTGGACATGGGTTTTATACACGACGTAAAAAAACTGATTAAAATCATCCCTGCCAAACGGCAATCCTTGTTTTTTTCAGCCACTATGCCCGAATCAATACGGGTACTCGCAGGAACGATACTTACCAACCCTGAAGAGGTAAAAGTGACCCCGGTATCAGCCACCGCCGAAACCATCCAACAGGAAATGTACTTTGTGGATGCAGCTAACAAAAAAGACTTATTGCTACACATACTCAAAGATAAATCCATTAAAACCGCTCTTGTTTTTACACGTACCAAACATGGCGCCGACAAAGTGCAACGCATTTTATCCAAAGGAAATATAAAAACTGAAGCTATTCATGGCAACAAGTCGCAGAATGCCAGGCAAAACGCCTTACGGAATTTCAAAGACCGTACAACCCGTGTACTGGTGGCAACCGACATTGCAGCACGAGGTATTGACATAGATGATCTGAATCTGGTAATCAATTATGAAATACCCAATATCCCTGAAACATACGTACATCGTATCGGCCGAACAGGCAGAGCGGGACTCGACGGCAAGGCTATTTCTTTTTGCGACATTGAAGAAAGACCTTATCTGAAAGATATTCAAAAATTAATATCAGTACAGATTCCCGTGGTGGAAGAACACCCTTTTCCTGCAGAAAACACGGTTGTATTGCAGAAACAGAAAAAACAGACACCCCGACCATCGCAAAAGAAAAGACAAAATGTTTCAAATAAAAAACCGATGGAAATACAGCTAAAAATGCGTAACTTTGTTTCAAAATAATTTATCTTATATGAGATTCGATGAACTTCCGTTGTGTGACGCTGTTTTAGAAGGCCTTCAGGCCATGAACTTTAAAGAAACCACTCCTGTTCAGGAACAAACAATTCCGGTAATATTACAGAAAAAAGATGTGATTGCCTGCGCACAAACAGGTACCGGTAAAACTGCGGCTTTCATTTTACCATTACTTCATAATTTGCAATCAGAACCCCATGCCGGAGATAAGATCAATGCAATCATCATGGCTCCGACAAGGGAGTTGGCGCAACAAATCGACCAGCAAATGGAAGGTTTTTCCTATTTTACCCCTTTCTCCTCGGTTGCTGTCTACGGAGGAAATGATGCTCAGGCATGGGACGTACAAAGAAAAGGCCTGCAAAAGGGAGCCGATGTAGTAATTGCCACTCCTGGAAGGATGCTTTCACATATCAATCTATACGACATTGATTTTTCAGGGGTAAAATACTTTATTCTGGATGAAGCCGACCGCATGCTAGACATGGGATTCTACGACGACATCATGCAGGTGGTTAAACGCTTGCCCAAAGATCGTCAAACTATCATGTTTTCGGCTACCATGCCTCCCAAAATACGTACTTTAGCTAAAACCATCCTTCGAAATCCTGTAGAAGTAAAGATCGCGGTTTCGCGGCCACCGGAAAGCATTGAGCAGTCCGCTTATATCTGTCATGAAGCACAGAAACAGGGAATTGTCCGTTATCTATTTGCAGGTAAAGAAATAAGCAAGGTAATTATCTTCTCAGGCTCAAAACTCAAGGTGAAGGAACTGTTTAAAACTTTTCACCGCATGGGACTTTCGGTTGGAGAAATGCACTCAGATCTTACGCAGGTACAACGTGATCATATAATGCATGAATTCAGAAATAACCGCGTTAACATTCTGGTAGCTACAGACATTGTTTCCCGCGGGATTGATATTGATGACATTGCCATGGTTATCAATTACGATGTTCCTCATGATGCCGAAGATTATGTCCACCGGATCGGGAGAACCGCCAGGGCCAGCGCCAAAGGCAAATCCATTACTTTTGTTGCTGAAGAAGAGCAATATAAATTCAAAAAGATAGAAGACTTTCTTGAAAAAGAAATTACAAAGAATGTTGTACCTGAAGAACTAGGAGAAGCTCCTGAATACAATCCTTCACTCCACCGTCACGGAAACAAAAAGTTCTCAAAAAGAAAAGGAACTTTCAGACGAAGAAAGTAATTTTCCGTTCAGAGTTCCGGTATGATCAGGGTATCACGGTGTAGTGAAAAAGCACTAAAATAGCCTAATTCAACACCGTTGATATTTGTAACGGGATTTGAAGGAGTGGTACCCTGTGGAAGCACGTTCAGAAGACTAAAACCATACAAATAATTATAAACTGACTTCGATATCGATTGCATTTCAACAACAAGTGTATCACCGGCCTTCAGAATTCTTTTAAAGTCAAGCATGAAATATCTCACTGCCTTGCCATTATTAAAGCGGTCATCACTCAGGAAATAACCATGCTGTTTTCCGTTAACATACTCAATAAAACGATAAAAATTAACTTCATCCTGTGGGTCTGTGTAATTTACAATGATCTCCATTCTTGGCGAATCAATAATATTATCAACAACAGGTCCATTCGGGATTTCAAGTTCTCTGACTCTTATTGAGTTGAGTCTGACCGGTTTCGGCATCATATCTTCAGAAGAAATGATTTTATCCTCCGTCATGATAGTTAATTGATATTTAACGCCCGGAGTCCCTTTGATGACTGAAGAAACGTAATGTCCCGGGGTAATCTCGGACAATATTTCGTAAGCTCCGTTTGCCTCTTTCAATGTAACAATAGCATCAGTTACACCGGAGAATTCATTTGGTTGGTTAAAATCAGCTGTTCTTGTTATTTTTACAGAAGCATTAGCTCCTTCAGGGATGGATGCTTCCACCACAATCTCAGGACTAACACCATCTAATTTTATCGAAATGGTTTCTGTACACGACGCTAATAATAATACAACAATTATTATCAAAACATTATATCTGTATTTCAACAGAGTGATTTGTATTTTCATTTTAAAATCTGAAATTGTAGGTTACAGATGGCATAACAGTAAACAGGTAAGTCATCACTGCCCTGGTTTTCGAAGCATCATGAGGATCCTCCTCGAAATCTATGGTAAAAGCGTTTTTTCTTCCGTACACATTATAAATTGAGAAATTTAGACTACTTTCATAATTCTTTCTTTTTTTGAATTTGTATGTAGCGCCAAGATCCATACGGTGATAATCAGGCATTCGGTGCGCATTTCTATCTTTGTACAGAAACCTTATTTCTCCATCAACCTCATATTTACCGCTAGGAAATGTTACTGCATTACCTGTCTGATAAACCCACATAGCCGAGAAGGACCAAACATCTGATAAATTATACAGCCCAACAACTGATATATCATGCGTTGCATCCTGACGTGCAGGATACCATTTTCCACCATTAATTCCGTCGATATTCAATTCGGTACGCGATAATGTGTAAGCTATCCATCCATTCAACCTGCCAGTTTCCTTTTTCATCATCAGCTCAAGACCATATGCTCTTCCTTTTCCAAACAACAGTTCTCCTTCAATGTGCTCATTGACCCTGATATCAGCACCATTTTTAAGGTCTATCTGATTACTTAACCATTTATAGTATATTTCAGCGTAAAACCAGTATTGCCCATCTTTCATGTTTCTGTAATAACCCGATGAAAGCTGATCGTTGATTTGAGGTTTAATATTTTTACCTGAAATCAACCAGATATCAGTAGGCAAAGAGGCAGTTGAACTCGAAATAGAATGTAGAAATTGCGAATTTCTTGTATATGAAAACTTAAATGATTGCTTGTGATCAGGATTATATGATAAGTTAAAACGAGGTTCAGCAACAAAATAGGACTTAACAATCTTTCCTGACGCATAACTCGAAGTATCAACAGGCAAACCATTTAAATAGGTAAAGAAATCACCCGGACCCAATACATAGAATCCGGTAAATCTTAAACCGTAATTAATATTCAACAGTGCTGACGGTTTGAAACTATGACTCCAATAAACAGATTGTTCAAAACCGTACCTGTTTTGGATTTTCATTGGATTTACAATCTCCGAAACATCTGCATCCAACTCACCGGGATATAGAGTATGAAAAATGCCCTGATAGCCAAAATCAAAGGTATTTGATTCATTCAGATAATATTGAAAATCCTGCCTGACATTCAGATTGTTTATGCCAGAACCAAGACTATATACCGAAGGAGATACAATGATGTCCACTTTATAATCAAAATTACTATATATCAAAGAAGTATTACTGAAAAATTTCCCATTAAAAACATGCATCCACTTCAACGTAGCTGTCATATTACCCCAGTCGACTGCAAAATGACCCGGAATAAATAGTCTGTCACGTCCGGCAAATGCAGACAAACTCAGATTATTTTCTTCATTGATTTTATAATTTGCTTTTAGATTCAGATCATAAAAATAGAGCTCGTTATTCCTGATATTTTGATTCGAAAAAAATTTCAAAAAAGCATCTGCATAAGTTCTGCGCCCTGAAATTATAAATGATCCTTCATTGTCAATTAATGGTCCTTCAACCGATAATCTTGAAGATATCAATCCGATTCCACCACCCACGTGGTAAGCACTATTATTGCCTTCGTTCATCCGGATATCCATCACCGATGCCAATCTACCCCCAAATTCTGCAGGAGCCGTCCCTTTATAAAAAGTTACATCTCTTATTGCATCACTGTTAAAAGTCGAGAAGAAACCAAGCAGATGATTAGTGTTGAGAACAGTTGCCTGATCAAGAAGCACCAGATTATGTGAATTATTACTTCCACGCACATAAATATTTCCACTGCTTTCGCCTATCGACTTCACTCCAGGACTAAGCGTCAGTGTTTTCATTATGTCCTGTTCCCCCAATAATACAGGAATATTTTTTATTTCTCTGATATGAGTACGTTCTAAACCCTCATTCTGATTAGCAAGCTCATGCTGTTTTTTATATGCAGAAACATCAACTTCACTCAGAATATTGGAATGGAGTCTTAGTCTGAAATTCTTAAAAAGATGATTATTAAGCTTTATATGAAACTCACGACTTTCATATCCGAGATAGCTAACTCTCATAGTATAATCTCCTGCAGATAACATAAGGATGTAATAACCACGATTATTACTGACAACCCCTGTCAAAGGCGTTCCAGCAACTGTAACTGAGGCTCCCGACAAGCATTCACCACTTTCAAAATCGGTAATGTATCCACTTAATGTGAACTTGTTTTCAGCAATACCGGAAAAATAAACAAAGAGGAATAATAATACTATAGAACACCGCATATTTGCAATTATATACATAAATTTATGCAATTGTCAACAAAAGTATGCATTTTGTCTCATATTACCAATCCACTAAATACTCAAATAAAAAATCATACCTTTATATTGCATATACTGAGCACTTAAACAAGCCTGATGACCGTAAAGTTCAATTCATAAAAACATTCAAAATAATTTTATTTTTTTCATTGTTTTTACATACTTTTTGAGTAATTTTGCAGGAAAGTACAAATAAGGAAATATTTCTTTAATCATATTCCTATTTCGGGTAGCTTTCCATATATCCATCGTAAATTATTCACAAAAAATTAAATAATATTTCGCATGAAACTTACACACATTGAACATTTAGGTATTGCCGTAAAAAGTTTGGAAGCAGCCATTCCTTTTTATGAAGAAATTTTAGGATTAAAATGTTATGCCGTAGAAGAGGTAGCTGAGCAAAAAGTAAAAACAGCCTTTTTCCAGGTCGGACAAACAAAGATCGAGTTACTCGAATCGACAGATCCGGAGGGACCAGTTGGTAAATTTATTGAGAAAAAAGGCGAAGGAATCCATCATCTTGCCTTTGCTGCTGAAGGACTACAGGAAAGTCTCGATATTCTTGCAGAAAAAGGAGTTACATTGATCGACAAAACACCCCGCAAAGGAGCAGAAGGTCTAAACATTGCTTTTTTGCATCCCAAATCAACTTTTGGCGTTCTCACTGAATTATGTGAAAAACCAAAGGCATAATCAATCTGACTGAATTAATAAAAGATAAATTGTTTTTTATGGAAAATATTGAAAAGGTAAAAAACCTTATTGATTTGCGTGCAAAAGCAAAATTAGGTGGTGGAGAAAAACGTATTGCATCGCAACACGCAAAAGGTAAATTTACAGCTCGTGAACGTATCGACATGCTACTCGATGAAGGTAGCTTTGAAGAATTGGATATGTTTGTTACCCATCGTTGTTATAACTTCGGCCTTGAAAAAGAAAAGTACCTGGGTGACGGCGTAGTAACAGGACATGGAACTATTGATGGACGTACCGTTTATGTATTTGCACAGGATTTCACAGTTTTCGGTGGCTCACTATCGGAAACAATGGCTTTGAAAATTTGTAAAGTAATGGATATGGCCATGAAGATGGGTTGTCCTATGATTGGAATTAACGACTCTGGTGGTGCGCGTATCCAGGAAGGTGTTACTTCACTTGCCGGTTATGCCGAGATATTCGAACGCAATATTCTGGCATCAGGCGTTATTCCTCAGATTTCTGCAATTTTTGGTCCTTGTGCCGGTGGTGCAGTGTACTCTCCTGCCCTCACCGATTTCATCATGATGACCGAAGAAAACTCTTATATGTTCGTAACCGGACCTAAAGTTGTAAAATCAGTTACAGGTGAAGATATTTCAACAGAAGACCTTGGTGGTGCTGATGTACACGCCGGCAAGTCAGGTGTATCGCATTTCAAGGTAGAAAATGAAGAAGAAGGTGTTTTGTTGATCCGAAAACTTCTGTCTTATCTCCCTCAAAATAATCTCGAAGAAGCTCCGATTTTCGACAACGGAGATCCTATTGACAGGCTTGAAGACAGTCTGAATGAGATTATCCCTGATAATCCGAACATGCCTTACGACATGAAAGAGGTGATTCACAAAATTGCCGACGATGGTGAATTCCTCGAAGTCCATCGCAACTATGCACGTAATATCATTGTCGGATTCGCACGCTTTAATGGCGTTTCAACAGGTATTGTGGCCAATCAACCCAATTTCCTCGCTGGCGTACTCGATTGCGATGCATCGCGTAAAGCGGCTCGTTTTGTACGTTTCTGCGATGCCTTTAACATTCCTATTTTAACTCTTGTTGATGTTCCCGGATTTTTACCCGGATCAGGTCAGGAATATGCGGGTATCATTATTCACGGGGCAAAACTGATGTTTGCCTTTGGTGAAGCAACCGTACCAAAAGTTACAATAACACTCAGAAAGTCTTACGGAGGTGCTCATGACGTAATGAGTTGCAAGCAGTTGCGTGGTGATTTCAACTATGCATGGCCAACTGCCGAAATTGCTGTAATGGGTGCTGCAGGTGCTATTGAAGTACTTGAAGGCAGAGCAATTGCTTCCATGAATGATGTGGAAGAAAAAAATAAGTTCATTGCCGAGAAGGTTGCCGACTATAACGATAAATTTGCCAATCCTTATCAGGCAGCTGCTTACGGTTACATTGACGATGTCATTGAACCGCGGAATACCCGTTTCAGAGTTATTCGTGCTTTCCAGGCGCTTCAGACAAAGAAACTTACGAATCCGTTAAGAAAACACAGTAATATACCCCTTTAAAAATAATTATAATATGGTATTATTGGCAATCAATGAATTTGAACAAATTCTGTTATATTCCGCCATTGGAGTATCTGTGGTTTTCGTTGCACTTATCATATTGGTAATTGCTTTTAAAGTGATGGGAAATATGAGCAAAAAGTCATTAATGAAGCTAAAAAAGAAAACCATTGATCGGGAGAAATCAGGTGAAATAATTCACGAAAAGGAACTTACCGGACAAGAGGTAGCTGCAATTTCAATGGCATTACATCTTTTCTTAAGCGATATTCACGATCAGGAAAGTAACGTCATCACTATTAAACGTATTGAAAGACGTTATTCCCCGTGGAATTCAAAAATCTATGGTCTAACAAATATAATTCGATAAATAATGAAAAAGTTTAATTTCACTATAAACGGGGATGATTTTTCGGTAAGAGTCAAAAGTATTGAGGGTGACATTGCTGATATTGAAGTAAATGGAACTCCCTATTCAGTTAAAATCCACGAAGAAATAAAAACAAATAAAACACCGGTAGTATTGGTGCGCAAGGACATTCAAACCAAACAGGGGGATGAAAGAGCTAAAGAAAATATGAAGCCGGTTTCAGAAAGTAAACGCCCAAGTGCAAAAACGATTAAATCACCGCTACCGGGAAAAATCATTAAAGTTAATGTTAATGAAGGCGATACTTTTAATGAAGGTGATATCATTTTAGTAATGGAGTCAATGAAGATGGAAAACAACATTCTGGCCGAACGCTCAGGAAAGGTTGTTAAAATTTGTGCCCCGGCAGGCAGTACAGTTTTACAGGATGAAGTGCTTTTTGAAATTGAATAGGGATATGAATAAAAAAATAAAAAATATCAGCATATTATTTATTCTGATGGCCCTGTTTCTTCCTTTGAATGTCTTCGGACAAGGAGCGGAAGAAAGCAACGCGCTATTGGAAGGAATACAAAAATTCTGGGACAGTACGGGGTTTGCCAACTTCCAGTTGAAGTATCTTGCGATGATTTTCGTAGGTATTGTATTTATTTATCTTGCGGTAAAAAAAGGTTGGGAACCTCTCCTGCTCATTCCGATTGGTTTTGGGATGATCATTGGAAACATTCCTTTTGCGCCGGGTGAAGGTATTGGTATCTATGAGGAAGGATCAGTATTGAATATTCTTTATAGTGGTGTAATTCAGGGATGGTATCCTCCATTGGTGTTCCTGGGTATCGGAGCAATGACCGACTTCTCGTCGCTCATCTCCAATCCCAAACTGATGTTATTGGGTGCTGCTGCTCAAATGGGAATTTTTATTACCTTCATCGGAGCTTACGCTTTGGGCTTCACCCCCGAACAAGCTGGTGCAATTGGTATTATTGGTGGTGCCGACGGACCTACAGCTATCTTCCTGACTTCAAAATTAGCTCCTGAACTCATCGGAACAATCGCGGTGGCGGCTTATTCTTACATGGCGCTGGTACCGCTTATTCAACCTCCGGTAATGCGTTTATTGACAACGAAGAAAGAAAAACTAATCAGAATGAAACCTCCAAGAGCTGTTTCCAAAACTGAAAAGATTGCTTTCCCTATCATTGGACTCATTTTGACAACTTTTATTGCTCCAAGTGCTCTGCCATTATTGGGTATGCTCTTCATCGGTAACCTGTTGAAAGAATCAACAGTAACAGAAAGATTGGCTGAAACTGCAAGGTTTGCATTGATCAATTCAATTACCATCCTTCTCGGTCTGACTGTTGGAGCATCAACACAAGCTGACAGATTCCTGACTTTTGATTCAATGAAGATCTTTGGTTTAGGAGCAATGTCGTTCGTTGTTGCAACAGCATCAGGAGTGTTGTTTGCTAAATTGATGAATGTATTCCTCAAAGAAGGCAATAAAATCAACCCGCTTATCGGTTCAGCCGGTGTATCGGCAGTGCCTGCTGCAGCCCGTGTTTCTCAGGAACAAGGTCTGAAAGCCGACAAAACCAATCACCTGCTCATGCATGCCATGGCACCTAATGTAGCTGGTGTTATCGGTTCTGCTGTTGCTGCAGGTATTTTGCTGAGTATGCTTTCTTAAAAAACAACAAATATCGAACGTAGAGACGTGGCATGCCACGTCTCTTAATAATGATAAATTACATGTAAAAAAGTCTGCAATAAATTGCAGACTTTTTTGTTTTTTTATAGATATTCAGATTGGTTCTTTTGATTCTTTTATTGATATTTGTAATGCCAATTGAAACATTATATTAAAACCAAAACATAACAATTAACATCATCAAGAGACGTGGCATGCCGCGTCTCTACAAACAAACCTACTATGACAACAAACGATTCATCTGTTTTTTATGATCTGGCAAAAGATTTTGCCCTGCAAACCAACCGCAATATTTTCATCACAGGAAAAGCGGGTACTGGCAAAACTACATTTCTTCACAATCTGAAGAACCTCACACGTAAACAAATGGCTGTGGTTGCTCCTACGGGAGTAGCTGCCATTAACGCTGGAGGGGTAACTCTGCATTCATTTTTCCAACTTCCATTTACCCCATTTATTCCAAGCATGGAAGGTAAAAAGGATCTGATGGAAAAGATCAAAATGCGCGGCTTTAAAAGAAAGATTCTTCAGGAACTGGAACTGCTTGTAATAGATGAAATAAGCATGGTCAGGGCTGATACCCTGGATGCCATCGATACCCTGCTCCGCCAGGTAAGGTTCCGTCACAAAGATCCCTTTGGAGGAGTACAGGTGATTTTTATCGGCGACATGTTTCAGTTATCGCCGGTAGTATCAGACGAAGAATGGGCTTTTCTTTCACAGTTTTATGCCTCACCTTATTTTTTTCACAGTCATGTTGCACAACAGCAGCAGCCGGTGTACATTGAACTGAACAAAATCTTCCGGCAATCGGACGAACGCTTTATCAGAATATTGAATGAAGTCAGAAATAACTGCCTTACTTCCGAAAGCCTGCAAATGTTGCAAAGTAAATATAATCCTTTATTTGTGCCGCCTCTGGAGGAAACTTATATCACCCTGACCACACATAATTATAAGGCCGACAGAATCAATGCCGAAGAAATCGACAAATTGCCGGGCGACACCATCATTTTTAATGCTAAGATTGAAGGTGAATTCAATGAAAAGAGTTATCCTACCGAAAAGGAACTTGCCCTGAAGATTGGAGCAAAGGTTATGCTGATAAAAAATGACACGGAGACTCCACGACGCTTTTACAATGGTAAAATTGGTATTATCGAAGCTTTTGAAGATGACTTTATCACTATCAAATGTCCCGAAGATAGAGAAAGCATACGGGTTTCACGCATGGAATGGGAAAATATCCGTTATACACCTGATCTGAAAACAAAGAAAATTAATGAAGAGATTATTGGTAAATTTACTCAGTTTCCGGTTCGTTTGGCATGGGCTATCACTATCCATAAAAGTCAGGGACTAACCTTCGAGAAGGCGGTAATCGACGCCGGCGAAGCTTTTGCTCCCGGACAGGTGTATGTAGCGTTGAGCAGATGCCGTAATTTAGAGGGTATGGTTTTATGGAGCAGAATAAACCCCTCTACTATAGAGAACGATCGTGAAATTGTTGAACATGAAAGGCTAAAATTACCACTAGAAGCATTGGAGAGTGAACTCGACAAATCGAGATATATCTTCCGGTCTTATGTTTTGAGACAAGTATTCGACTTTACTACCCTTACCGGTCAGTTTGCCCGGTTCTCGAAATCAATCGAGGAGGTTGTAACTTCATTTCACGACGATACAATGCCATTTCTGAAGAATATTCAGCAACAATTAGTGGAACTGGATGATATCGGATCAAAATTCAGGCATCAGGTAGAAAATATATTTCATAAAAGTGAGGTAGATGAGGATTTTCTATCAGAAAGACTTGATGCTGCCAAAACCTTTTTCACAGGCAAGATTCATGATTTAACGGAAACACTTAAACAATCGCCGGCAACTACCGATAGCCGCGAGAATGCACAAAACTATAACGATGGCATCAAAACGCTGTTTTCAGAGTTAAGTCAGAAGGATTATCTGCTAAATAAATTACAACATCCGTTTTCCGTGGAGAACTATTTCACCGTAAAAAACAGTTTTGTGATTCCTGATTTCACTGTAAATGCCTACTCAAAAGTCAGTGCGGGGAAAACATTCAAGGTGAATCATCCGAAATTGTATTTCAGACTGATTGAGTTACGCAATAAAATATGTGAACCTGATAATACGCCTATATATCTGGTAGCCGGTAGTAAAACCATAGAGGAAATGGCCGATTTTCTTCCTCTTTCAGAGAAGGAACTACTGCAGATTCACGGCTTCGGGAAAGCAAAAGTAGAAAAGTTCGGCCGGCAGTTTCTGGAAGTGATCACAGATTATTGTCTGGACAACAATCTTACTTCCAGGATGTATGAAAAATCAGTGGAGGAAAAACCGAAGAAGAAACGGAAGAAGTAGATTGAAGAGCGATGAGTGATGAGTAGAACTAGTATTAACTCTAAACTACTACTTCTTTGCTATTCGCTATTCGCTTTCTTTTGCGCTTCAACAGTTTTAAAAAGATCAGAGAAGCGCTTGTGTCCAAAAAAGTAGTAATTCAGGATAATACTTTTTGAAGTGATTTCAGGGATAGCTGTCTGAATGGTTTTCTCCAGATTTTCTTTTCTTTTCATTTTAAAAGCAGGCAACATTTTACTGAAATCCCTGCGTGCTTTAAAGACGGCTTGTGCATTTTTGGGTTTACCTGTTACAAACAACTGAAAAGCAGCCAAATAGTCAAGAAAAAAACGAACAAAGAAAATCGGCAGAAATTTTCTCTGAGGTAGATTCTTGTATAAGAGCAAAAGATTATTTCTGAAATTCAGATAAGTTTTGTGAGGATGTTCAACATGCAGCGTTCCTCCTCCCACATGATACACCACACTCTGAGGAATACAAACCAAACGGAGACCCCGACTTCTCAAACGCCAACAAAGGTCAATTTCCTCCATGTGAGCAAAAAAGTCATCATCGAATCCACCACATTCGTGGAAAGCATAAGCACGGATAAACAGACAGGCACCTGTTGCCCAGAAAATATCGGTAATTGTATTATATTGCCCATTATCCTCTTCCACCTTTGCAAGTATCCTGCCACGACAAAATGGATAACCCAGAAAATCGATGAAACCTCCCGCAGCACCGGCATGTTCAAACTGATTGCGATTATGGTATGAACGAATCTTCGGTTGACAGGCAGCTACATCCTTATTGGCATCCATGAATGTAACCAAAGGTTCCAGCCAGTTTCCAGTCACCTCCACATCTGAATTTAAAAGCAAATAATAATCAGCCGCAATTTGTTCCAATGCCCGGTTATAACCACCCGCAAAACCATAGTTTTTATCGAGAACCACAGTTTTAACAGCATCAAACTCTGCTTTCAGCATTTCAAGAGAACCATCAGTCGAACCATTGTCGGCCACATAAATGGTCACATCATCACGCGTCGTATGCTGTATTAACACCGGAAGGAACTGTTTCAGGTATTTCTCACCATTCCAGTTGAGGATAACAATGGCCGTAGTACTCAATTTGCTGCTTTTTTACTGTGTTTCCAACGATTATGTGACCAAAGCCAGAATTCCGGTCTTGCATGGATATCCTTTTCAAGACGATGCATAAAGGCAATGGTAATTTCATGTTCAGCAGTAGTAGTTGGGTTCAGAGACAACGGTTCCACCACTGCTCTATAATAACCCCGTTTTACCCTTTGTATATCGAGATAAAAAACCGGATAATCATATTTCTTTGCCAGTTGCTCCGTTCCCAGAAACACAGGGGTATCCTGATGCAGAAATTCCATACGGAAACGGATGAAACGGGCCATAGGACTCTGATCAGAGATCATCCCGAAAACTCCTTTCTTACCTTCTTTTCGCATATTGAGCATCATTCTGACCAGATCATCTTTTTCAACACTCACAGCACCATATCGGTTCCGAAGGTCAAGCATCATTTTGTCAAAATGTTTGTTCTGAAGTTGCTGGTAGGCAGGATAGGCTTTAAAATCAGAAGGCAAATAGGTAGAAATGATCGACAACCATTCCCAGTTACAATAATGAGCTGTCATCAGCATTACACTCTTACCCTCCTTTGCCTGTGCAGTCAGCAGTTCCAGATTCTCAAAAACCATCCGTTTTTTCATCTCAGCCTTAGGAGCATGCAACTGACGGATCGTTTCGAGCATTAAATCACAGAAATAACGATAAAACTTCCTTTCAATTTTCATGATCTCTTTCAGAGATTTTTCAGGGAATGAGTTGATAAGATTCTTTCGTACCACCTTCTTTCTGTATCCTGCCACATGATAAATCAGTGGAAAAATCAAATCAGAAAGCACGTACAAAGCCTTCATCGGAAGCCAGGAGACCACCCAGATAACAGCATAAAAAATATGAAACATATAAGAAAAATATAATTTTGTAGTCTAATTGTAGATACCAATCGACTTACCATATTCGTATTCAGCTTCAAGAATCAGCTGGATTTCTTCATCGGTAATGTCCATTTTATCCTTTTTAGCACATTTTTTAAGAAACTTAAACATTTCTTCTTCGTCAATGTTTGCTTCTTCAGCCGTATCTTCTTCGATCAGGCCTTTTTCATCATAAAATTCATAAATCACATCCAATACATATTCCACCTTGGTATCCGGAATATTCTCTTTTTGAGGGGCTGGTAGATGATTTAAAATAAATTTTACGGCTTCATCCTCGTCATAAACCAATAAATCGTCTTCTTCAGTTTTCATGATTATAAATTTTAAAATTTAGACTCAAAGATACAGGTTTTATTCTGATGTAGCTCAATTTTTCTGTCAATAAACGTTGAAATATCAAAAAAAAAATCGGAAACCTTAGAAAAAATTCTTATATTTGAATTACAAAAAACATTCTTGTGATAAGAATAAGTACTCATTAAACCCGCAAAAACCATGAATATAGGATTAATTGGCTTTGGAAAGACAGGACGGGCAGTAGCTTCAGTTATTTTACAACACGACGAGTTTAAGCTGTGTTGGGTGTTAAGAAAATCAGGAAAACAGGAGAATAGAGCCATTTCAGAAATACTTGAAATTGATTGTGATAATGATGGCGAGGTTTATTCTCTTTCGAACCATAATATTGATCAGTTTTTAGATCAGCACCCAGTAGATATAATTATCGATTTCTCTTCGGAAGGCGGTATTTATGAATACGGAGAAGAGGCAGCAAAACGTAAAATTAAGATTATCTCCGCTGTTTCACATTATGAAGAAGCAGAAATCAGCTATTTGAAGAATTTAGCCGCACACACAACAGTGTTTTGGTCACCCAACATTACTTTGGGAGTTAACTATCTGATATTTGCGGCCAAAGTATTGCAAAACATAGCTCCTTTTGTAGACATTGAGATTGTGGAGGAACATTTCAAACAAAAGCACGGCGTTTCGGGCACAGCACTTAAAATTGCAGAGGCGCTGGGATTAAAAAAATCAAAAATCAACTCGGTAAGGGCCGGTGGCATCGTCGGAAAACATCAGGTGATCTTCGGATTCAGATATCAGACCATCCGGCTTATTCATGAATCAATCTCGAGGGAAGCTTTTGGAAACGGAGTGATATTTGTAGCCGAGAATCTCATCAATATGGAAAAAGGATTCTATAATTATGACGACATATTAAAACCATTTTTAGCAGAACACAATGACCATTAAAATATTTACTTTCAATCCCATACAGGAAAACACCTATGTTGTACACGATGAAACCGGCGAAGCAATAGTAATTGATGCCGGTTGTTATAACAATAAAGAAAAACAACAGCTAAAATCTTATATTGATGATAACGGTCTGAAATTGAAAAGAGTCATCAACACCCACCTGCATTTCGACCATCAATTCGGAAATAAATTTCTGTTCGACACCTATGGCATTGCTCCTGAAGCACACAAAGAGGATGAGTTTTTACTGGAAAAAGTAATAGCCAAAGCGATGATTTTCGGCCTGCCCATTCAGGAAGATGCGCAAGCTATCGGCAGCTATATTGATGAACATCAGGAAATCAACTTCGGAAATACCATTCTGAAAAGTATTCATGTACCGGGACATTGTCCGGGTCATCTGGTATTTTACGCTGAAAAAGAGAAGGTGTTATTTGCCGGGGATGTACTTTTCAGAGGTTCCATCGGACGTACTGATCTGGAACGGGGCGATTACGCCACCCTGATCAACAACATCACAAAAAAATTGCTGATTTTACCCGACGAGACAGTCGTTTATCCCGGTCACGGACCTGCAACAACCATAGGGGTAGAAAAAAGTTCAAATCCTTATCTTTAAACGCTGAGTTTATTTATAGAGATTGTTTTCGTGAATATAGGCTGCAACCTCCGGATGCAACCATGTCCCTGTATCCTTATTCTCTCTGATCAGGTCCCTGATTTCGGTGGATGATATTTCATAAGTGGGTGTGTCAAGCAACTTCATTTCCGGATATTTATCCGCTACAAATTGGAAATCATACCCTTTTCTGGGATATACAAATACCTCATATTCATTCAGAATCTGATCAGGATTCTTCCATTTATCAAAAACCAGGGCATTGTCACTCCCGATAAAAAGAGAAAAATGATGCTGGGGAAAAAGTTCGCTCAAACGATGAAGCGTATCAATAGTATAGGAAGGTATGGGCATTGTAAATTCCACATCCGAAGCCTTTAGCGATGGATTGTCACCGATGGCGAGTATCACCATGTCCAGCCGTTGATACTCATCAATCAGCGAAGGATGTTCCTTTAAAGGATTACACGGACTGACCACAAACCACACTTCGTCCACCAACCGGTGAGCAGTCAGATATTCGGCAAGTCGCAGGTGTCCAGTATGTATGGGATTGAAGGAACCTGAATATATGGCAATGTTCATTTATAAAAGTTCTTGATTTATCTGCTTTTTATTTTGCAAAAGTATCAAAAATCAGCTATCTTTGCTCTACTTTATAAAAAAACATTTACCTCTCTATACATTATTTTTGGTATGAACATCACCGAACGTTTTTTGAAATACGTCAGTTTTCATACAACTTCAGATACAGAAACCAATCTTACTCCCAGTACACCGGGACAGATGGTCTTTGCTCAACATCTGGTTGAAGAACTGAAAAACATTGGCTTATCGGAAGTTGAACTGGACAGTAATGGTTACGTCATGGCAACCCTGCCTGCCAACACCGACAAAGAAGTGCCTGTTATTGGCTTTATCTCTCATATGGACACCAGTCCCGATATGAGCGGAAAAAACGTGAAAGCCAAAGTGATAAATGATTATGATGGAAATGACATTTTGCTCAACGAAGAGAAGGTCATTTTGTTTGAAACAAGCAAATATCCTGAAATAAAGAAATATGTGGGTCAGGATATTATTGTTACTGATGGAACGACGCTTTTAGGTGCCGACGACAAAGCCGGTCTGGCTGAAATTGTGACAGCGATGGAATACCTCCTCGCCCACCCCGAAATTAAACATGGTAAAATAAGGATAGGTTTTACTCCCGACGAAGAAATCGGACAGGGAGCCGATCATTTTGATGTGGCAAAATTTGGTGCAGAATGGGCCTATACCATGGATGGAGGCGAAATCGGGGAACTCGAATATGAGAACTTTAATGCCGCTGGTGCAAAAATCATAATAAGGGGAATTAACGTTCATCCGGGTTATGCAAAGCATAAAATGAAGAATTCGATACGTATTGCGCACCAGTTCATCTCTATGTTACCCCGGCATGAAACCCCTGAACATACAGATGGTTACGAAGGTTTTTATCATCTGATGGGTATGGAAGGCAAGGTGGAAGAAACCACCCTGAATTATATCATCCGCGACCATGACCGGGATCGTTTTGAACGCCGGAAAAAAGAATTATCCCATCTTATTAATAAAATTAATGCTGAGTTCGGTGAAAATACCGCCAGTCTGGAAGTAAAAGATCAATACTACAATATGCGTGAAAAGGTAGAACCTGTGATGCACATTGTGGATCTGGCTTTTAATGCTATGAAGGAAGTAGGTATAACCCCAAAAGTAAAACCAATTCGCGGAGGAACTGATGGAGCAAGATTATCGTTCGAAGGACTACCCTGCCCCAATATCTTTGCCGGAGGACATAATTTCCACAGCCGTTTCGAATATGTTCCGGTTCAATCCATGGAGAAAGCAACACAGGTAATCATTACTATCGCTCAAAATATTGCCAAATAACATGAACTTCACACCATTTATCAAAATTCACACTGCTTTGGGTGCTAAAATGCACGAATTTGCAGGGTATAATATGCCCATTGAATACTCGGGCATCATCGACGAACACCTCACTGTACGGAATGCCGCAGGCGTTTTTGACGTTTCGCATATGGGCGAAATATGGGTCAAGGGACCAAAAGCTTTCGACTTCGTACAACGAATGACCACCAATGATGTAGCAGCACTGCCCATTGGAAAAATCCAATACTCCTGTCTGCCAAATGGTAAAGGTGGTATAGTCGACGACATTCTGGTATATCACTATGAACACAACAAGTATTTATTGGTGGTAAATGCCTCAAATCTTGAAAAAGACTGGAAATGGTTGAACGATAACAACACTGAAGGTGCTGAGATGGATAATGCTTCAGAATGGATGGCACAGTTGGCTGTTCAGGGACCAAAAGCTACTCAGATATTGCAAAAACTTACTTCCGTAGATTTGTCGGCCATTAAATACTATCACTTTACTGTTGGCGATTTTGCAGGCGTCAACGAAGTAATCCTGTCGAATACCGGTTATACCGGCGCCGGAGGTTTTGAATTGTATTTCCTGCCTGAACATGCTGAGAAAATATGGCATGCCATTTTTGAAGCCGGGAAAGATGAAGGCATCAAACCCATCGGATTAGGTGCCAGAGATACTTTGAGATTGGAAAGCGGATTCTGTCTGTACGGCAACGACATCGACGACACCACCTCTCCTATCGAAGCAGGATTGGGATGGATTACCAAATTCGTTGATGGCAATAACTTCATTGATCGCCCATTGTTTGAGAAGCAAAAAGCTGAAGGTGTAAGCAAAAAACTCGTTCGTTTTGAACTCACCGAACGTGGCATCCCCCGTCATGGTTATGACATGGTCAACGAGCAGGGCGAAATTATTGGAAATGTAACTTCGGGTACCATTCTTCCGGGAACAAAAACCGGCATTGGAATGGGATATGTAAAAACAGCATATGCCAATTCCGGAGAAGGGATCTTTATTGACATCAGGGGGAAAAAATTGCCGGTGAGGTTAATAAAATAACATAAATCACATATCACAAAAAAAACGTAAATCGCAAAAAAACGTAGAGACGTTGCATGCAACGTCTCTACGTTTCGTTATTCGTTATTCGTTATCCGTTATCCGTTATCCGTTATTTACGTATTTTTTTTTGTGATTTGATATTTAATATCCCTATTCACAAATTACAAATCCTGCGCCTTATTATTCCATTCCCTCTGCTCATTCACCATAGCATCAAGAACTGCTACCGCTGTAATATTCACAATATCCCGCACAGAACTTTCGACATCAAGAATATGAATCGGTTTGTTCAGTCCCATCTGAATTGGTCCGATAGTATCAGCCAGACCCATTTCGATAAGCATTTTATACGCTGAATTTGCAGAGCTTAAATTCGGGAACACCAGGGTATTTACTTTTTTACCTTTCAGTTTGGTGAATGGGAATTTCTCGTCACGCAATTCATCGTTGAGGGCAAATGTTACCTGCATTTCACCATCCACACACATATCAGGATAGTTCTTGTGGAGATTAGAAACCACATCATGTACACTGGCAGGGCTACCTTCATGCACTGAACCAAAATTTGAATAGGATAACATGGCCATTACCGGCTCATGATTAAAGAATTTCACTGTATTATAGGTAAGTTTAGCCACATCAATCAGTGTTTCAGTACTTGGGTGACGGTTGAACAAAGTATCAGCTAAAAAGTACACACCTTTCTTTGTATTCATGATGTGCATAGCACCGATATGTTTCAATCCTTCGCGAATACCGATCACTTCTTTTGCAGCAGTAACAGAGTCGGCATATCTTGAGTACACTCCTGTAATCAGTGCATCCGCCTCTCCCATTTCCACCATCATCATACCAAAATAGTTACGTTCATACATTTTCTCGTATGCTTCGTCGAAAGTCATCCCTTCGCGGCCACGTTTCTTGGCAAGATACTGTGCATAACGGATACGGCGGGTTTCTTCACGATCGTGACGAAGGTTGATGATTTCAATGCCGGTAAGGTCGATATGATTTTCGGCTGCAATATTCGCAATTTTCTCCTCATTACCCAACAATATAGGGAAACAGATCTTTTCAGCTAAAGCCGCTTCAGCAGCTTTCAGCATATTGATGTGGTTTGATTCCGAGAATACCACTCTCTTGGGATTCTGACGGGCAGTATCGTAGAAACGACGCAACATCTTATTGTCGCTTCCCATCATCTCGCGCAGTTTATCGTTATACTTTTCCCAGTCGGTTATATTTTTACGGGCAACACCCGACTCCATCGCAGCTTTTGCTACAGCAGGAGCAACAATAGTGAGCAAACGCGGATCAAGCGGTTTCGGAATGATATATTCCGGACCGAAGCTCAATCTTTTAATATTGTAGGCAGCATTTACCACATCAGGTACCGCTTTTTTTGTCAGTTCGGCAATAGCACGCACTGCAGCAATTTTCATTTCTTCATTGATACATTTTGCACGTACATCCAGCGCACCTCTGAAAATATAGGGAAATCCGAGCACATTATTGATCTGGTTAGGATGATCGGAACGGCCTGTTGCAAAAATGATGTCCGGACGAGCTTCCATCGCATCATCATACGAGATTTCGGGATTAGGATTGGCCAATGCGAAAACAATCGGTTTTTCATTCATCGTCTTTACCATTTCTTTGGTCAGCACTCCTGCCACCGATAAACCGAGGAATACATCCGATCCGGCAACTGCTTCTGCCAGCGTTTTTATATTTCTGGAAGTAGCGAAAGGTTTTTTTCTGTCATTCAGATCGGTACGTTGTGTATTGATAACTCCTTTAGAGTCGACCATTACGATATTCTCCAGTTTGGCACCCAGCATCATGTACAGCTGCGTACATGAGTTAGCGGCAGCACCCGCTCCATTCACCACAATTTTCACCTCTTCAATTTTCTTACCCACCAGTTCGAGAGCATTGATTAAACCTGCTGAAGAAATAATGGCAGTACCGTGCTGGTCATCATGCATGATAGGAATATCCAGTTCGGCTTTCAGTCTTTCTTCAATCTCAAAACATTCAGGAGCTTTTATATCTTCCAGATTGATCCCTCCGAAAGTAGGAGCAATCGCTTTTACGACCTGGATAAACTTTTCAGGATCTTTTTCATTCACCTCAATGTCAAACACATCAATCCCTGCAAATATTTTGAACAACAAACCTTTGCCTTCCATTACAGGTTTACCGGCCATTGCACCAATATCGCCCAAACCCAGCACAGCGGTACCATTTGAAATTACCGCCACCAGATTTCCTTTGGAGGTATATTCATAAGCTGCGTTCGGATCTTTTTCTATTTCCAGACAAGGTTCCGCCACACCCGGTGAATATGCCAAAGATAAATCGCGTTGAGAACTGTAAGGTTTGGTAGGAACCACTTCAATTTTACCGGGTTTACCCTGTGAGTGATACCTTAATGCATCTTCTTTGGTTAATTTGGCCATTGTATTTAATTGAAAGTATTTGTTGATAAAAATTTAAAAACTGTCGCAAAGATACAAATAATTACGCTATTTTTGCACCAATAAGATACAGGAACTTGCATGTGGATTAACACTCTTTATATTTTAAATTACAAAAATATCAGGGAAGCTACTCTGAATTTTTCGAAAAAGATCAACTGCTTCATCGGCGACAACGGGATGGGAAAAACCAATGTGCTGGATGCGATTTATTACCTTTCCTTTTGCAAGAGCCACTCCAACTCTATCGATTCGCAAAACATACATCATGAGGCTGAATTTTTTATGATTCAGGGCGACTATGTGAAAAACGGTGAAGAGGAAAATATTTATTGCGGAATGAAGCGTAAACAAAAGAAGCAATTCAAACGCAATAAAAAAGAGTATGAACGCTTGTCGGATCACATCGGCCTGATTCCACTGGTCATGGTTTCTCCCGACGACATTGAATTGATTGCTGAAGGGAGTGAAGAACGACGCAAATTTATCGACGGGGTTATTTCACAATACAACAAATCGTACTTACAGGATTTATTACAGTACCAGAATGCCCTCAAACAAAGAAACGCTTTGCTGAAACAAGAATATGCGGTGGATGACAGCATTTTTGAAATATGGGAAGAACAGATAGACCGCTTCGGAAAACATATCTTTGAAGAAAGAGAACGGTTTATCAACGATTTCATCCCCGTATTTCAGAATTTCTACGAAAAGATATCCGGAGGAAAGGAAAGAATTAGTCTGCAGTACATTTCTCAATATCAGAAGCATGAAGATATGAAGGAAAGGATGGCTCTGACGCGCGACAGGGACAGGATACTCGGATATTCCACCCAGGGCATTCATAAGGACGAACTGGAAATGTTGCTCGACGACTACCCCATCAAACGGGTCGGTTCCCAGGGACAAAACAAAACCTACCTGATCTCCATGAAGTTTGCCCAGTTTGACTTTCTGAAGAAAATACACCAATGCTCCCCGCTCCTTTTGCTCGACGATATCTTCGATAAACTCGATTCGAAACGGGTGGAGCAAATCGTACAACTCGTTGCATCCGATCTCTTCGGGCAGATTTTTATTACGGATACGAACCGCGAGCACCTGGATCACTTGCTTGGGCAGCTTAATAGCGAAGCCAAAATTTTCAGGGTGGTGAATGGGAGTATTGAGTAAGCTTATCCTCAACACCTTACCCCCAAACATTTTCTTCAACCTACCTCTTCATACGATTTTCTTTTTGGAAAACTTTTCATCTCTCTTAATTTTTTATATCACTGTATTTCAATTACATATTGATTGCTTTTGGAAATATTTCATTCTAAATAGCAAATTAATTTAAAATAATGTTTGAATAATGAAATTATTTCCCTAAAATTGTAGTCCGTTTTCTGCAATTTCTCTGCAGCAACATAATGCACTGATAAACACATTAATCAACTTACAAACTCATTAATTTATTCATTATCGTGAAAGCAAAAACCTATACTCCCGATGAAATTCGCGAAGCATCCTTTAAATTTTTCCAGGGGGATGAATTAGCAACCAAAGTTTGGACCACCAAGTACGCACTGAAAGATTCTTTCGGTAACGTATACGAACTGACCCCCGATGACATGCACCGCCGGCTTGCAAGTGAAATCAGCAGAATTGAACAGAAATACGCCAATCCTCTTACTGCAGAAGAACTTTTTGAACTTTTCAAAGATTTCAGGTACATTGTTCCTCAGGGTAGCCCTATGACTGGTATCGGAAACGAATATCAGGTAGCTTCACTGTCCAATTGTTTTGTTATTGGCTTCGACGGAGATTCTGATTCCTACGGCGCTATTATCAAAATCGACGAAGAACAGGTACAATTGATGAAACGTCGTGGTGGTGTAGGTCACGACCTTTCTCACATCCGTCCGAAAGGCTCACCGGTAAAAAACTCCGCCCTCACTTCCACCGGTATCGTTCCTTTTATGGAAAGATATTCGAATTCGACCCGCGAAGTGGCACAGGACGGCCGCCGTGGCGCCCTGATGTTGAGCGTATCTATCAAGCATCCTGATTCCGAATCGTTTATCGACGCCAAAATGCAGTCGGGAAAAGTAACCGGAGCCAATGTTTCGGTTAAGATTCATGACGACTTCATGAAAGCAGCACTGGAAGAAAAACCTTTCACCCAGCAATATCCGATTTCATCGGACAGCCCCTGGTATAAAAAAGAAATCGACGCCAATGCCTTGTGGAAAAAAATTGTACACAATGCATGGCAATCGGCCGAACCGGGAATATTATTCTGGGATACAATCATCAGGGAATCAGTGCCTGACTGCTACGCTGATCTGGGCTATAAAACCGTATCGACCAACCCTTGTGGTGAAATTCCTCTTTGTCCGTACGACAGTTGTCGTTTGCTGGCCATCAACCTCTATTCATATGTTGTAAATCCCTTCAAAAAAGATGCTTATTTCGATTTCGAACTTTTCAGCAAGCATGTAGGGTTGGCTCAAAGAATTATGGACGATATCATCGATCTGGAAATGGAAAAGATTGAGAAGATCATTGAGAAAATCAACTCTGACCCGGAAGACGACGATATTAAAAACACTGAGTTCCAGCTTTGGGAAAAAATTAAACTGAAAACCTCACAAGGTCGCCGTACCGGCGTAGGTACAACAGGTGAAGGTGATATGCTTGCTGCGCTTGGTTTCCGTTATGGTACCGACGAAGCGACTGATTTTTCGGAAGAAGTGCATAAAAAACTGGCACTGGCCGCTTATCGTTCATCGGTAAACATGGCTAAGGAACGTGGCGCCTTCACTGTGTACGATGCCAAAAGAGAGGAAAACAACCCTTACATTCAACGATTGCGCGCTGCCGATCCTGAATTGTACAAAGATATGGTGAAATACGGCCGTCGTAACATTGCCTGTCTGACCATTGCTCCTACTGGGACAACAAGTATCATGACACAAACGACTTCGGGAATCGAACCGGTATTTATGCCTTATTATACCCGTCGCCGCAAGGTAAACCCAAACGATAAGAATGTTACCGTTGATTTTGTGGATGAAAACGGCGATTCATGGGAAGAGTATTCGGTATTTCATCATAAGTTCGTAACCTGGATGGTTGCCAACGGACATCCCACAACCAAACATTACACCCACGAAGAACTGGATGAGCTGGTGGCACAATCGCCTTATTATAAAGCTACTGCCAACGATGTGGACTGGCTGAAAAAGGTACAGATGCAGGGACGCATCCAGAAATGGGTAGATCATTCTATCTCAGTAACCATCAATCTTCCTGCCGATGTTTCGGAAGAACTTGTAGGCAAACTGTACGAAGAAGCCTGGAGATCAGGATGTAAAGGGGTCACTGTCTACCGCGACGGATCGAGATCGGGTGTATTGATTACCAACACCGACAAAAAAGATAAGGACAAAGAAGAAGGCACCAAACAGGTATGTTTCCCATATGACGAAAACCATCTGGTCCGTCCTAAAGAATTAAAATGCGAGGTTGTTCGCTTCCAGAATGCACGCGACAAATGGATTGCCTTTGTAGGATTGAAAGACGGTCGTCCGTACGAAATCTTTACCGGGATTGCCGACGACGAAGAAGGTATCCTGTTGCCTAAAACCGTCACTGAAGGTAAAATCATCAAAACACTGGATGAAGATGGCAACAAACGCTACGACTTCCAGTTTACCAACAAACGTGGATTCAAAACCACGGTTGAAGGACTGTCGCACAAATTCGACAAGGAATTCTGGAACTATGCCAAGCTGATTTCCGGTGTGTTGCGTTACGGCATGCCGATTGATCAGGTAGTAAAACTGGTTTCCAGTCTGCAACTCGACAGCGAATCCATCAATACATGGAAAGTCGGTGTGGAAAGAGCCCTGAAGAAATACATCCCGGATGGAACGCAAATAGCAGAACAACCTTGTCCGAGTTGCGGTGAAAAATCACTGGTATACCAGGAGGGATGTCTGACCTGCAAAAGTTGCGGTTATTCTAAATGTGGTTGATTTATTATTGCCCCGGGCTGTATGGTCCGGGGCAATTTTTTAACCATATAAAATACAATTAAATCACCATAATTCCGGTCATAACAACCGTAAATTAAAATTAAAACAACAGTTAGCTCCGGTTAAAACCGGAGCCTATTCATAACCGGAGCCTATTCATAAAGAGAACATCATATGACAAATTCTGTAGATCAAATTTTTCAACCGCTGGTGAATTTCATGGATCAGGTATTATTTTGGGATCCGTTTGCTGCATTGGGGATAGCACTTCCCGTAAAGATTCCGTTTATTATTATATGGTTGATATGCGGAGCCTTGTTTTTTACCATTTACTTAGAGTTCATCAACATCAGGGGTTTTAAGCACGCGGTAGATCTGGTACTCGGAAAATTCGACAAGAAGAGTCATAGTGGTGAAATTTCGCATTTTCAGGCATTGGCCACCGCCACCGCATCAACGGTAGGACTTGGTAATATTGCCGGTGTAGCCGTAGCCATTGCCATGGGCGGACCGGGTGCTACCTTTTGGCTCATAGTTGCAGGCTTCCTCGGCATGACCACAAAATTTACCGAATGTACACTGGGTGTAAAATACAGAAGGACTAATCCCGATGGGACTATTTCCGGAGGTCCGATGTATTATCTCAAAGACGGACTGGCTAAAAAAGGATGGAAGAAAACCGGCAGGATACTGGCAATAACCTTTGCCATCTTCGCAAGTATCGGAGCATTTGGCATCGGCAACATGTTCCAGTCCAATCAGTTAATTGCCCAAACCGTCATATCTTTTCCTTCGCTTGACGGATATCAGTTATGGCTTGGTATCATTTTGGCAATTCTTGTAGGAATCGTCATTATAGGAGGAATTAAGGGCATCGCAAAAGTCAACGATGTACTTTTCCCTTTGATGGCTATCTTTTACATTTTGTCGGCACTAACAGTAATATTTATTAATTACCGGTTTATTGACGATTCATTTGTACTGATATTCAAGGGAGCATTTACTCCTGATGGAATAAAGGGAGGAGTCATCGGGGTGATGATAATAGGATTCAGAAGAGCAGCATTTTCAAACGAAGCCGGTATAGGTTCGGCAGCCATCGCCCACTCTACTGTTAAAACACAACAACCTGTCACCGAAGGATATGTTGCACTGCTGGAGCCTTTTATCGACACAGTGGTTATCTGCACGATGACGGCTTTGGTGATTATCACATCAGGTTTATATGCTAACCCTGACAATCTAAATGGAACAGAACTCACTACTGCCGCGTTTGCAACCGTTTCACCATGGTTTCCATACCTTTTGCTGCCCACCATTATACTTTTTGCATACACCACACTCATCTCATGGTCGTACTACGGAGTAAAAAGTTTTGATTTTCTGGTCGGTGATTTTGTCGAAAAGAAACTGGGAAACAGAATAATCGCCACCAGATTTTATCAGGTGATATTTCTGATACTTACAGCGCTGGGATCCGTGCTGAGTCTGACAGCTGTTGTCGACTTTTCCGACATGTTGATTCTCGCTATGGCAGTTCCTAATATTATCGGACTCTATGTGCTGGCAGGAGAAGTTAAGTCTGAGTTAAAAAATTATGTCAAGGTTCCATAACCAGCTTTACCCCCACCTTTATTATACTTTCAATCTTAATTCGGGAGTCTTCTGAAAAACGTTTTCTTAAACTGCTAATGGTATTGTTTAAGGAAGCTTCTTTCATTTTGCAGTCGTCAACGCCCCAAACGGTTGCAATTATTTCAGTTCTGTTCACGAAGCGATTGATTTTCTTACAAAGTACTGTCAGCACTGCCGTCTCAAAGTTATTGAGATGTATGTTTTTATTCGAATATACCAGAGTATTTTCTTCTGGATAAAAGATATATAAGCCCAATTGATAATATTTATCCACCATATTGAACCTGCTTTGGCCCGACAGCATTTTATTGATTCTCAACAACACTTCAAGCATATTGAATGGTTTACTAATATAATCAACATTCTCGAAACTAAAGGCTTTTTTCATATCTTCAGGAGCATCGAGCGCTGTGATAAAGATAATCGGGGTCAGATAAGAGGTACGTATCTTGCCGGCAATTTCAAAACCGGCTTTTCTACCTCCCATTAACACATCCAGCAGGACAATATTGGGCTGGAATCGCTCAAATATTTCAACAACATTGTCTTTTCCATCTGAATAATGCACATTCATGTTTTTCATTTCAAGGCTCCCCGCAATGGTAGTGCCGAGATAAATGTCGTCTTCCACAATTAATAAATACTTTTTTCATACAAGAAGGTAGTTTTTTTGCGACTAAATCAACCTTTTTACAAACGGTTATCTTACAGGTTGAAATGGTGCTTTTATTACAAACAATAGTTATAGGATTTTCTTTCAAAATGCGAAATTAACCAGTTTTTTGCGAAAATTCACAGAACTGCTGTTTCATTTAATAAACTTTATGTGACTTGTGAGAACTTTGTGAGAACTTTATGAGAAGTCTGTGATAAGCTATCAGCATTAATAGCTATAATATTGTACGGCTAAACGCTGAAAATAGCTTTTTATAAAAATGGCGTATGGCCATGAGAGAAAAATTTCTATTATTAACTAAACTTTTTTATTAATGGCTACAAATGAAAAAAACAATGTAATTGTAGAGTTGTACGACCTATCAATTAGCGAGAGAAAAGATGACCGTTTCGGTCGCGTAGTAACAATCAAGTCCCTGAATGAGGACGACCTGATCAACATCGCCGTATCGGAGCGTACTGATCTGAATCCGAATTCACTACGGTCGTCGATGCAGATCCTGAAGGAAATCGCAAAGAAGCAACTGGTCAACGGTGCTTCGGTTGCTTTCGGCTTAGGCTATTTCAATCTGGGGGTGAATGGTATTTTTATTGGCGACAAGGCGCAATGGGACAGCACGCAACACAGTCTCTCCATTCGCGTCACTCCCACCGCCGAACTCCGCGAAACAGTCAAAAATGCTACTGTTGAAACACGCGGCATGGCTGCCATCGGCACTTACATCAACAGGATTGAGGACATTCTCTCAAAAACAGAGAATTCCCGCTTAACTCCGGGCGGACCGGTGAATATCCTGGGCGATAAAATCAGAATCATTGGCGACAATCCTGAAAACGGCATCAAGCTAATCAATCAGGCTACTCAGGAGGTGACGTCGATCAAGGCTGACGTAACTTCTACAAACGATCCTTCGAAAGTAAGTTTTGTGGTGCCGGCGAATCTGGCTGTGGGAGATTATAGGTTGGGGATAACGACGCAATATTGTAACTCAAGTACCCTGCTCAACCAGCCACGCACTTATTTATCCGAGTATATATTAACGGTATAGTTCTACGGCTGATTTTCATAAAACCTCTTTCGGATTTTTTCTGAAAGAGGTTTTTTGTTGCGATCCTCACGACGTTCATTACGAACACTTAGGGGCGTTCACCTCGAACGATTGGGGACGTAGACAACGAACGCTTAGGGGCGTTCACAGTGAACGGTTAGGGGCGACTGCTTCAAACGCTCAGGCTCGTTGATGATGAACGCCGTAGGACTTGACGTTAGCTTTAAATAATTTTTTAAGATATTATTGTTTTTTCAGCTATTTGTTGTTACTTTTGGAAGGAAATTTATAACACTTTAACTTATTTGATCCTTAAATTGAAATTTTGTATGCGAAATGCCTCTGATTGCTTCTTTTTTTCTATTTCATTCATTTATAATGTATTGATGATTTTTTTATCAAAGGTAAGGCGGATGTATACGAACCAGTGGTTCGCATACAGAAATGGGGTTCGTATAGTTCGGTGTTACCGCCAAGTGTAAAAAAAAACAGACGACAGTACTAAAATAGAAAGTAAACCATTGTGAAAGGACAGAAAAACGAAATATTGCCAAGACAAGAGAGCCGACACTCAAGCCGACCCGATGTTTTTTATTTTTTGCCGACCGCACATTTTTTAAAACAATTGCCGACTCACATTGCACACATTGCCAAAGCCCCACGAGCCAACGCTAAAACCAAAGCTTTGTCAAAGAGTGCAATTTTGCCAAGCTTTTTTAGTATCTTTGCTAATCAATTTTATAACGCATAAATAAGCACAAGTATGAATAAATCAATCAAATACATTTTAGTTTTATTAGCAATCATAGTCATTGCTGTTGCTGTTTCCCAATTTTTGCGGAAAGAAAAAAGTAATGTAAAAGTTGGTGTTGTTTACCTAATGGAACACCCTTCAATAACAGAAGGTCTTGATGGTTTAAAAAGCCAGTTGGACAGTATTGAAAATGAGACAGGATTAAAATTCGATGTTACTTATCAAAACGCATTTGGCGAGATGATAAATATTGAGAAAATAGTTAAATCATTCAAAGACAATAATGTTGATGTAATTCTTGCACTAACAACACCGTGTGCCAAAGTTGCACAAAATCAATTTAAAGACAAGCCAATAATATTTGTTGGCGTAACTGATCCAGTTGCCGACAAATTGGTCGATAATTTAAATTTTGGAAAAGGTAATATTACAGGAACTACGAGTAAAGTTCCTTCTACTAAAATACTGCAATTTGCATTAGAATTATTTCCTGAAATCAAAAAAGTTGGAGTATTATATTCTACTGGCGAAAATAACAGTATTGCAATTTTAACTCAATTAGAATCTGATATAAGAACTTTTAATTTGCCGATTGAACTTGTTAAAAAGGGAGTTACTGCTACAGTTGATATTCAAAAAATTGCAGAATCAACAATGAATGAGACTGATGCATTATTTGTAATTAATGATAATGGTATAGTTTCAAGTGTTAATATATTAATTAAGGCGACTGATAATGCACATAAACCAATCTTTGCTAGCGATATTCAGAGTGTAAAACAAGGAGCATTATTTACTTTTGGGTTGAATTATAAAGATGAAGGTATTGCTGCCGCAAATATTCTGAAAGAAATAATTATTGAGAATAAAAAACCTTCAGAAATACCTGTTTTCGTCAATCAGAAAGATTATTTTGTGGTAAATCGAAAACTATTTAAAGAATTCAAAGTTGATTCATTAAAGGTAAGTAATGCAATTATTGTCGAATGAGTAGCCTTGTAACAGTTCCACTTTTTGAGAGTTGTATGTATATGCTTGCAATTTTTGGCGTATATATGCTTTTTTCAATATTAAAATTTGCAGACATTTCCACGGATAATGTATTTGCATTTGGTAGTATTTCAGGTGCTTTTGTTTTTCTATCTACAAATAGCCTTTTTATTACTGTAATATCGGTTTTCTTATTAGGTTTTTTAATTGGTTCTTTTACAAGCTTTCTATATTCAGTGGTTAAAATTCCCAAACTACTTGCTGGAATTATAACATATTCAATTCTATTTAGTATAAATATTAAATTCTTTCGTAAGCCTAACATTTCATTTGACTCAAATCTAATTAATTCTGAAATTGTCCCATATCTAATCATTGGACTTGATATATTGTTCTTTCTTTTTATCGTCTTTTTATTTAAAACCAAATTAGGTAAGTCATTGACAACAGCAGGAACAAATCCAAATCTATTATTAGAGTTTGGAGCACCATATAAACTAATCTTAATAATTGGAGTTGGTTTTTGTAATTCACTTATTTCGACCTCCGGTTTTTTAACTTCAATTTATTTTGGTTTTTCTGACATTAATATAGGTGTTGGTATTTTAGTTAATTCAGTTGCAGCAATTATAATTTCTGAAAGATTAATGAGTTATTTTAATAAGCGATATAGATTCTTGGTCGTATTTGGGGGAATTGTTTTATATAATTTTCTGCTTTATTTTATAATATCTTATTTGTCATTTGGATTCTTAGATTTTTCTGATTATAAGCTAATTTCGGGTTTAATTATAATCTTGTTTTTTGTCTTTAATCGCAAACAACTAAATGATGTTATTAGCCTGTAGCTTATGAATACACTAACTATAGAAAATGGCAAAATATTTTACAAGGATAATGAACGAATTATTCTTGATGTACCTTCTGTTTCAATCTCAACTGGTATAAATTTTATCATAGGGGACAACGGAACAGGGAAAAGTACATTTTTAAAATCCTTAGCTAATCACTTCCCTGAAATAGGATTTACTGGAAATATCACATTAAATAACAACTCTTTTAATAAAAACATTGTTGGTTTAGTAAATCAAAATCCAATTAAAAGTATTTCAGGCGAATTGACCTTTCTTGAAAATCTCCTTTTCTCAAAATTTGAGAGAACAGATTTTCTAAAACTGAACACATTAGGCAATTCTAAAGCAGTAGATGAAATCTCAAAATTCCTTGATTTTTTTGTTATAAAAGAAACAGTTGACAAGTTACTCTTCACACAAGCAAATAAACTTTCTGCTGGTCAGCAACAATTACTTGCAATTTTAATGAGACTTATCCGATTTAAAGAAGTTCTATTACTTGATGAAGCAACGGCAAATCTTGATGTAATAAATACTAAAATAATCATTGGCATACTTTTAGAAGTTGTAAAAAAAGGAACAATTGTCCTTTTTGCTACGCACCAGCTAAGTTTGCTTGAAACACCTAATTGCAAGGTTTACAACACAAATACTGGAAATATTGTTGAACATAAATAATGATAAAAAAGATGGATAAATTAAAAGCGAATATTGAAATAGCCAATAAAATTAAGGCTAAACGCGAAAAATTAAATTTTAAAAATACAAAAATAGCTTGTTGGTAATGCAAGATTTTTTTGACAAATATCCTGAGATTTACTCAAGTTGTAAAGATGTGAATACCTATATTAACACTTCTTTATCTGGTATATCAATTGATGAAAACGAAATAAGTTTTGACCATTTAATCCCGTTCATTTTTCAAGAGATTCCTGAAAATAAAAGAATGGATATAGCTATAGCTCTGAGAATAGGTCGAGAAATAATTGATTTTTATAATAAGGGCAAAATTGAAGTTACACCGTTTATAAACATATTAAATAGTTATTATTCAGAAACTTTCATGTCATTTGAAGAATATCAGCTGCTAAATGTCGAATTTCGTCAATATCAAAATAACGACATAATAGAAAGTTATCTATCTTCCACTAAAAGAGTAAATTATAGAAATAAAATAATTTCCTATTTTTCGTTTAAAAATAAGTTTGACTTAACTGAATCATTTTTTGAACAGTTAGATATCTTATCAGCCTTTTTCTTATATGATGACGATATATGTGATTTCGAAGAAGATGTTATTGAAAATAAAAGGACAATTCTTACAGATTACACAATTAATCGTGAAGGTGATTTATTAATTTCTAATAAATTATTTTCTGTTGAACTTAATTCAATTATAGACAAAAACAACTCAAACAAAATATTATGTCAATTTATAGCAACATTCAAAAAATTATACACATGAACAAGACAGAAAATACTGATAAGAATGAAAATTGGTTCAAAAGAAATCACGAATTACTTATTGGAAATTTAGTTACAATTGTCGTTTTTACTACTGCATTTATCAAGGAGCTAAATATTGAACACGCAGAAAAAATAAGCGAATTAGTTACTCATGGGTTACTATCAATTTCTATCGGTGCTATTGTAACTGCGATATTGTCTATAAAAACAATTCGAAAAGATAATAATAAATCTAACCAGGACATTATAGAGCTAATCAATAGAGAAATTGTCGAAAAAACATTTCGAAAACTTGTAAGTACAAATGCTATCATTTTAAATCATAATGAAAAGCTGGCTCTTACTGCAAGAATAATTAACGATTTTCCTAATTTAGATGATATCATAAAGCAAGAACCAAAATTTGAAAGTAGTTTAGAATCTGAATCTATTGATTTAGTCAGAATGCTCTCATACCAAAACTTAATTTTAACTCCAAAGTATTTAGATTATTTCTTTTATAGGAAAACTAGTGTGAAAAAAGCTCAAAGGATTGTTGTATTAGATAAAGACCAACTTAATGGGAAAATTTGTCAGGCAACTTTGACATACCTTTATTTATCGGTTCGATATGGTTATGTGACATATATTATTTCGGAATTAAGATATAAACAGTTCTTAGATAAATATTGTAATATTAATGGCAAAAGTAAAACAGAAAAAGATAAACAAGTCGAAACATTGAAAATGATAAAAGGTAATCCTTTTATATTCAAATTGCCTGATCATTTAGAAAATTTTTCTGGAGAATATACCAATTTTAGAGCAGGAAATGACTCTTATGGTGAGAAAATAGCATTTAAAAACAAAAATGATTATTGGATTTTATTAGAAAATTTAATTAAAAATTCAATTGAGATTAACTCAAAGAGTACTGGATTTGAAGAAGATATTAGAGTTAAAATTGTAAATTTAGATAAAACAGCGATAATTTAATTAAACACATTGCCAAAGTCAAACGAGCCAACAATACAACCATAGCTTTGTCAAAGAGCTTGCAAAGCCAACGCACCGAGAAAAATTGTTTAAAAAAATTTGCCTACACTAAAAAAAATATAAAACGCTGACACACGAGCCAACAGAAAGGAAAAAATAATAATGGTTTACAAGACTGGAAAAACAGAACACCAGGCGGTAATCGAGTAGACCGCCCTGCCGGTATTTAGCCGACAGGGAGAGCCTCTCACACCACTGTACGTACGGTTCTCGTATACAGCGGTTCGTTAAGAAATGGCGCAATTCTGATGTAATAAGAAAACAAAGATTCGTACTCCCGTTTTTGCAGTCGTTCTACCGTGATGGTGGTTCGCAATATAGGGCTACAGGCAATCGCCCATGTACCCATTCGACTGCGGCTGAAACTGTAAGCATGTTCTTGGTCAACTCCCAAACGTAACAGATTTTTCCGTCTTCGTTCGGGTTTCTTCCATTGTTTCCAGATACAGCACCGCAAGCGATTGCGCACCCAACCATCCACATCTTTGAGCTTTTCCTGAATACTTGCTATTCGGTAGTATTGAAGCCAGCCTTGCTGTACTTCT
>JAYFQH010000022.1:0-56831 GCA_034927265.1 Paludibacter sp. | reverse complement strand
TACCTATTACCTATTACCTATTACCTATTACCTATTACCTATTACCTATTACCTATTACCTATTACCTATTACCTATTACCTATTACCTATTACCTATTACCTATTACCTATCAGTTTTTCACTCCCTTGATGCATTGATTAATCTCTGCAATATACCCAAGTAACTCGTCACGTCCAAATGCTTTCTCTGAGGAAGTGACAAAGAGCGGAGGCAATTCTTCCCATGTTTCAAAAAGCTTATCGCGATATCTTTTCAAACTGTCGTTCAATTGTGATTTAGACAATTTATCTGCTTTTGTAAAAACAATTGAAAACGGGATGCCGCTTACTCCAAGCCACTCCATAAACTCCACATCAATCTGCTGGGGCTCGTGACGACAATCAATCAGTACAAAAAGGCAGGTAAGTTCTTCTCTGAGTAAAATATAACTCTCTATAATTTTCCTGAGCTTGTCTCGGGTAGATTTTCCCGCCGTTGCATAACCATAACCAGGCAGATCGACCAAATACCAATCATTATTAATAATAAAATGATTGATCAGCAGGGTTTTTCCCGGCTTGGAGGATGTCATGGCAAGACCTTTACGATTCGTCAGCATATTTATTAACGAGGATTTACCAACATTGGATCTGCCTATAAAGGCATATTCAGGGAGTCCGTTTGTTGGACATTTTTTAACATCAGTGTTACTGATAACGAATTCTGCTGATTTTATTTCCATATTTTGAAGTGATAAATAATCCTGTAAAAGTTAAACCTCCATTCAACAATAAAAGTTCATATCCAAAGGCATAATTAAAATATGATTGTGTCAAACTATCAATGCCATAGCACAAAAGAGGTGAAAGTATCGCGATCAACGGCACATAGCGATCAATTGGTTTCAGTTTGGTAAACAATCCGAAACTATATAATCCCAACAAAGGGCCATAAGTGTAAGATACGATAATATAAATAGCATCAATGACACTCTTATTATTCAATTGTTTGAAAATCATTATTATTACAATAAATAACAATGCAATCCCTCCGTGAATAAGCATTCTTATACGTTTTGCACTAATTTTTTTACTCTTTGCTTCTTCATCTTTCATTCCGAGTATATCGACATAAAATGAAGTTGTCAATGCAGTCAATGCAGAATCAGCTGTGGAGAATGCGGCAGCGATGATACCAATAATAAAGAAAAAGAGGATAGTATTATTAAAAAAGTTTACCGCAAAAAAAGGTAATATCTCATCACCTTTTGACGGCAGCTGAATGCCATTCTGAGCAGCAAACACTAAGATCAAAAAACCTAAAAACAAGAAAAGAAGGTTCACCGGAATAAAAGCGAAACCATACCATTTCATATTCTTTTGGGCTTCTGGCAATGATTTGCAGCTCAGATTCTTCTGCATCATATCCTGATCCAATCCGGTCATAACAATAACGATAAAGATTCCGCTAAAAAACTGTTTAAAGAAGTTCTGCTTACTCACCCAGTCATCAAACACAAAAACACGTGACATATCGCTTCTCCAAAGGAGTCCGGTAAGATCTGCAAGTCCTGTTTTCGTCTTAATTATCAGGTCAATCACCATCATAAGCAATGCAATTACCATTACCACCGTTTGCAGCGAATCAGTCCATACAATACTTTTAATACCACTTCTAAAGGTATAAATCCAGATCAGCACAAGTATAAAGGTTATAGTAAGGTAAAAAGGAATATTCCAATGATCAAAAACCATTTTCTGAAGAATAAGGGCAACAACATAGAGTCGGGCAGCACTACCAATTGTTTTGGAGATCAGAAAAAAAGAAGCTCCGGTTTTATAGCTGTATTTTCCGAAACGTTCTCCGAGATAGGTATAAATACTTGTCAGATTAAGTTTATAATACAGAGGCAACAGCACAGCGGCAATTACCAGATAGCCAAAGAAAAAACCAATGACCGTCTGCATATAGGTAAACTGAATGTTGCCTACCATTCCCGGCACAGAAACAAAACTCACGCCTGAAATGGATGCTCCCACCATACCAATTGAAACAATCCACCAGGGAGACTTTCTGTTTCCTGTAAAAAAAGCTTTGTTATCGGTTGATTTTCTTCCTGTTATAAAAGACACAAACAATAACAAAGCAAAATAACTTATGATTAACAGTAATATAACGAAACTACTCATCGATAAAAAATTCTCTTTTTTGAACGGAAATTTAAAGAGCCATTCAAATAATTTCGTTCAAAATTAGTGAAAATTACCCAAAATTCCGATAATTAATTTTAAAATAACCAGTTACCTGTATTTTTTTGTAAATTTGCGCCTGAATTTATTAAACAATGAGTCATCAGCAATATCCATCATTATTACTTGAAAATGCAGTAAATGAGTTTTCTAAACTTCCTGGAATCGGGAGGAAAACGGCATTAAGACTGTCACTCTATCTGTTAAGACAATCGGAAGCTGAAGCAGAGAAATTTGGCAATGCAATGATTCTCTTGCGAAAAGAAATCAGATATTGCCGGTTGTGTCATAATATTTCCGATACAGACATCTGCCAGATTTGTTCACATCCTTCCCGCGATAGCCATACAGTATGTGTTGTAGAAAACATCAAAGATGTGATGTCGATTGAAAACACTCAGCAATACAAAGGTTTATATCATGTTTTAGGAGGTATTATTTCTCCAATGGACGGTATCGGGCCTTCCGACATAGAGATAAACAGCCTGGTTGAAAGGATTGAAAAGGAAGATATTAAAGAAATAATATTAGCACTCAGTACCACCATGGAAGGTGACACAACCAATTTTTACATTTATCGTAAACTATCACCTTTTAATGTCAAAATAACGACCATTGCGCGTGGGGTTGCTGTTGGTGACGAGTTGGAATATGCTGATGAGGTGACTTTAGGCCGCTCCATTTTGAACCGTGTAGAATTTTCAAACTCATTTAAATAACTGTTAACATGAAAAAAATATTAAAAAAACTGTCATTAGTTTATTATCTGATATATATTGCTGCCATCCTGGTTGCCTTAATTGGATTTCAACTTTTTAAATCAGGATATAACATTGACGATAAAAGTCAACTGGGCATTGCCGTTTCGTCGGTATTGATCATTCTAATCATTGGATCTATTCCACTCACGTTAGCCATCTTTAACAAAAAGGCCAAACAATGGTCTATGATCGAAGATACACAGACAAAACTAAAAAAATATGAGAAAGCCAGTATCATTCGTTTGGTAATTATCGGAACAGGATTATTACTGGGAGTGCTTTTCTTTTTCATTATGAATTCACAATCTATGATTTTCACAGCCGGAATAGCCGCCATTGCATTGCTTTTTTGCAAACCTGCTGAAGTGAAAATTATTTCTGAATTAAAACTTGAAGAAACAGAATAATTTTTAGTATTTTCATGCTCAGTTTTCACCTGAATTATTAATATTTTATCCTTTTGCAAATGATTAATCCAATGATGATTATTGCTGTAGATTTTGACGGAACCATTGTAACCCATGAATATCCCAAAATCGGGAAAGACATTCCTTTTGCCATTGAAACGCTGAAAAAACTTCAGGAAGAATATCAACTTCGTTTGATTCTGTGGACGGTAAGAGAAGGACAGGAACTTGAGGATGCCGTAAACTATTGTCGGAAGAAAGGATTGGAATTCTATGCAGTAAATTCAAACTACCCTGAAGAAACTCCGGACAACAAAGAACCACGAAAACTAAAAGCAGATTTATTCATTGACGACCGCAATTTGGGAGGATTACCTGACTGGGGAGTTATTTACCAAATGATCTCAACAGGAAAGCATTTTGATTTGGAATCATTTTTCTCTCCCTATCCTAGCAGTGGAAACGGCAATACTAGAAACAAAAAGAAATGGTTTTTAAAATCATTTTTTGGTTGAAATGTATCTTAAAAATGACATATTAAAACTTCGCGCCCCGGAACCGGAAGATCTGGAATTATTGTATATCTGGGAGAATATGCTTGAATACTGGGAAACAGGCAACACCCGTCAACCCTACTCAAAATTTGCGCTCAAGCAGTATATCAGTCAGATCAACAGCAACTTATATGAGTCAAATCAACTCCGGCTTATGATGGTTGACGCAAAAACCAATGAAACTGTCGGTACAGTCGATTTATTTGATTTCGACCTTCATCATGGACGTATTGCTTTAGGACTGTTTGTTGCACCGGAATTTCAGAAAAAAGGATACGCCAAAGCAGCACTTCAGATCGTCGAAGAATATGTGTTTGGCTTTCTGAAAATTAATCAGCTTTACTGCCATATTGCTAAAAACAATCGTGCCAGTATACACATGTTCGAGAAAGAAAATTTTTCAAAAACAATCCTGAGGAACTGGATAAAAAGTTCCTCAGGATTCGAAGATATTATTGTATTTCAACAATTTATTGATGAATTCACGGCCAGAAAAGAAAATCAGTTGACATAAACTTCCAACAACGTTACTTCGCCACCCGGTATCAGGTAAATTTCATCGATACATGCCGGTATCAAAACGGTTTCTCCTTTTGTGACAGGGGTTTTATCTCCCTGATATTCAACCTCAAAATCACCCTCCACACACATATACACTACAAACGAATCAAGTTGCCCATAGTTACGTGTAAGTTGTTCATTAAAGCGAATTACATTGGTAGTGAAGTATTCACAGGTGACAAGATTTGACAGTTCATTAGGAACCTTAACATATACCGTTTTAGGATTAACCGATGCAGAATAGTCGATAACATCAACAGCTTCTTCGGTATGCAATTCTCTCTCTTTTCCCTGGTCATCGACGCGTTTATAATCATAAATCCGATAGGTAATATCACTGGTTTGTTGTATTTCAGCCAACACAACCCCTTTTCCAATGGCATGAACCAATCCGGCGGGGATAAAAAAGACATCTCCCTTCTCAACTTTTACTCTTTGAAGAATATCCTCCAGGGTACCATCTTCCATAGCCTGAAGATATTGTTCTTTGGAACATTCTTCCTTAAAACCGATAACCAGTTCGCCATCAGGATCGGCATCCATGATGTACCACATTTCGGTCTTACCGAAAGAATTGTGTCGTTCTGCAGCTACCTCATCCCCTGGATGTACCTGAATCGACAAATTATCATTAGCATCGATCAGTTTAAAAAGCAGCGGAAAAGTCAGTCCAAATTGCTCATAGATATTATCACCTACGAGTTCTCCCATGTAAATCTCAATAAGTTCCTGCAAATTATTGCCTGCGAGAAAACCATTGCTGACAACCGATTGATCATTGCCACAACCCGAGAGTTCCCAGCTTTCACCAGATTTATCTGTTGCGCCGGGTTTATCAAATAGAGTTTTCAGTTTTGATCCTCCCCATATTTTATCTTTCAGAATGGGAGTAAATTTTAGGGGATAAAGCGTGTTCATTGTAATATGTAAAAAATTAATAACCTCCGGTTTTAACCGGAGGTACTTTAATATTTGTATTTATTAATGGCCTCCCGTTAAAACCGGAGGCTATTAATAAAATTTAATTGAAATAATCTCTATTTTACCAGAGATATTATTTATTTCTTGCAGCGAGGTTTTGTTCCCACGCCCAGGCACTCCTGAGTGTTTCCTCAACAGTTTCTGTTGCTTTCCAGCCAAGTACCTCATTCGCAATGGTAGGATCAGCCCATACTTTTTCGATATCGCCTTCGCGACGATTTACAATCTTATATGGAACTTTCACATTATTAACCTCTTCAAAGGTTTTAATGATTTCCAATACAGACAAACCACGTCCGGTACCTAAATTAAAGGTTTCGACTTTATCCAGTGATTTTCCCTGCAACATTCGTTTTACAGCAACCACATGCGCTTTCGCCAAATCAACCACGTGAATATAATCACGGATACATGACCCATCGGGAGTATCGTAATCATCTCCGAAGACTTGAAGTTGTTTACGCAGTCCGATAGCTGTCTGAGTAACAAATGGCAATAAGTTGTTAGGAACACCATTGGGAAGCTCACCGATCTCGGCAGAAGCATGTGCTCCGATAGGATTGAAATACCTTAGAATGATGCTCTGGTAATTGTTTGGGTTGGCGTAGATTGTATCCCGAATAATTTCTTCGCCAATCTGCTTTGTATTTCCATAAGGGGAAAGAGCCGGTTTGATAGGAGCATCTTCAGTTACAGGCAAAATATCCGGCTGTCCGTATACAGTACATGAAGATGAAAAAACAAAATTTCTGATTTTGTGTATCGGCATCAGTTGAAGAAGATTAATCAGCGAAACCAAATTATTTCTGTAATAAAGGAGAGGCTTTTCTACTGATTCTCCAACAGCTTTACTTGCTGCAAAATGGATAATTGACTCAATATCACCATATTTATCAAACATCTTATCCATTGCCACATAATCTACACAATCAATGTTCTCAAATGCAGGCCGAACACCTGTAATTTTTTCAATACCATCCAATACATCAACATTTGAATTTGACAGATTATCTACGATTATTACTTCAAATCCTTCATTTATCAATTCAACTACTGTATGTGAACCGATATAACCTGTACCTCCGGTAACTAATACTTTCGACATGATATAATTATTTATTAAACAATTGCTTTGGATAAACGCCTCTGCGCACCAACTCATTAATTTTCAGCACTACCTGAGGTCGATCTTCAGCATAGGTAACACCAAACCATTTTGAAGGTGTATCCAGCACTTTACAGGTAGCTTTTTTTGCAACGATCAGATCATTCACCGCCAGTGGAATGTAAAACTCCGATTTCAGTTCCTGTCCTTTTTCTGCCAGGAAGTTTCTAAAATACTCCCATGAATATTCAAAATAATCGGGAGTAAAGCCCCACATATTCATTGACACAGGTGTGCTTGCCGGAATAGACACTTCTTCTCCTTTTTCATCAATAAAGATAATCGTCCCTGACTTTTCCTCAATATGTGTGCGTTCAACCACATTTTGAAGATAGCCTTTGTCGTCCACCACACAAACACCACGACTCACTGATCCGCTTTCGGACAAGGTATTACCCACATGATAACCTACCATACAATATTCATTTTGTTTGCCAGCTACACTGCGAAGAAAATCGGCCAACACCTGAAAAGATTCCTGACCATAAAAATCATCCGCATTGATAACCGCAAAAGGCTCCTTTATTACGTCCTTCCCCATCAGTACAGCATGGTTGGTTCCCCATGGCTTTTCTCTCTCAGGATTATAAGTACATCCTTCGGGGACATTACTGATATCCTGAAAAACGACTTCAACATCAATCAGATTTTTAAACTTATTGACTACAATTTCTTTGAAATCTTTTTCAAAACTTTCACGGATAACAAACACAATTTTGCCAAAACCGGCTTTTATAGCATCATAAATTGAATAATCCATGATGGTTTCACCATTGGGACCCAGTCCGTCTAACTGCTTTAAACCTCCGTAACGACTACCCATCCCGGCTGCCAAGACAAATAAAGTTGGTTTCATAAATTTTTTCTTTTAGATTTGAGCTGCAAAAGTACTCATTTTTTTTATTTCCACATAACTTTTTTTATACCCGATTGTTATTTTCTTTAGAGCGTATTGAACATATACATTCAACCTTAAAACATAAAAAATCACATGAAAACAGGTAGTTGTTTTTTTCAAAGAAGAATTTATTTTTTCTTCTTTATCTGTATTACCCTCTCTTTCCAATTGTTTTCTCAAACTGAAATTACAGGAGTAATCAGTACTGATTCCACTCTAACACTTTCTTCAAGCCCGTATGTAGTTCCCTATTCTCTCCAGATAGCTCAGGGAGCTACCCTGACTATTGAACAGGGAGTGGAAATCAGGTTTGGCGACTATGTCACCCTCGTCGTCTACGGTACTATGAACGCACAGGGAGCTATTTTCACCACCAACTCATCTTCACCGGAACCCGGCAAATGGAGTGGTATCAGGATCGGCGACGGCAACAATACGGGTCACGCAAATCTCACCAATTGTGAGGTAAAGTTTTATCAGGAGTGCAACATAGAAAATGGACAATTATCACTTACCAACTCGAGTTTTCTTGATGCAGGAGAACATGGCTTCAAGATACATGCAAACGGAACTCTCCAAATGTCGGGAGGAAACATCATCACCTCTTCAACAAATGCTTCTGCCTACGGAAACGGCATTTTTGCTCACGAATCTTCTACTGTCATTTTATCCGGTGTTACCATTCAAAACTTCAGGCATGGCGTGGCTGGATACAAGGCTAACTTAAGCCTGACCGACCTTACCATCAAAGGAGCTGAATTTCCGGTCTATTTCGAAGATACAAACACCTTTACGATGACAGGCAACAATAATCTGGAATCAAACACATTCAAGGCGGTTACCATTAACTTCTCCGAATTAAACGAAACGATGTATCTACCTGCTATAAGTTATCCATATTATTTTAATCAGGGTTTTAATGTTAACGAAACGGGTAAACTTACAATTGCACCGAACAATGTACTGAAATTCAACGACTACACTTCATTAAACATCAAAGGAATACTTCAGGCTAATGCCAACGGAACGGGAAACATCATCATGACTTCCATCAGGGATGACAATGCAGGAGGCGATACAAATTCCAATGGCACAGTCAGCGCCCCTGAAACAGCATCGTGGTTTGGCATCTATTTCCAGGATAGCAGTAAGGACTCAGAAAACATTCTGAGAAATTGTCAGATTAGATATGGCGGAAGAAATAACCGTGGAGGAATCAACACCTACAATGCCAGTCCTGTCATCGACTCATGTCATTTATCCAACAATCCTTTCGGCATCTATCTTGAAGGCACATCGAATCCTGCTATTTCCAATACCACAATAGGTTCCAGCAGCATCACACCTTTAGCCATGTCGTTCGAAGCCGACCCGGTAATGAGTAACAATGTACTTTCATTTTCCGATAATGCGTATGATGCCATCGGAATTATTGGTGGTACCATGTCAGCCAGTGGAACACTGAAAGTCCGCTCCTTTACGAACATTCCGAATATCACTTACTTTCTTCTAAATGAGATCGTTATTCCTGAAAACATAACACTTACCATCAACAAAGGAATAACATTGAAGTCATATAGGCATGATGGGAACTGGGATAAGCGAATCATTGTCTACGGAAATATCATTGCCGACGGAACAGCTACCGAAATGATCAACTTCACTTCCGCAAGAGACGACAACTACGGAAATCCTGCTGATTGCAACAAAGACGGCACGATGACTTCTCCCGAAAAAAACGACTGGGGAGGGATTATCTTCCAACCGGGGAGCAATGGATTGCTGAATTACTGCCGTTTCAAATATGCTGAAATAAATAATTTCTCCTATCCGAATTGCAACAACTACAACAATCTGAATTATTCGGCAATAGCAATTATTGACGCTTCTCCTACTATCTCTAATTGTGAATTTAAAGATTTGTATCATGCTGTTTCCTGTTATCGCGCGGCAAGTCCAACCATCAACAATTGTCAGATGATTAATATCACCTATACTCCGGTAAATATTTCAGGGACAGCCAATCCAACAATAACAAACATACAATTTACCAATGTCGGATGGCGTGCAATCGGACTGATTGGAGGATACGTTTGTCTTAACGGCACCATTCAGAAAAGAAATATGGCAGGTTTCAATAATATTTCCTATGTTTTACTTAATGATATGGTGATTAATCAGGGATCCTACATCACCATTGACCCGGGCGTTGTGATTAAAACAGCCGGCTATAATGATTATTACGGAAATTACTGGTATGGAACGAACGGTCAGCATATCTATGTTCATGGCGGACTAAAATCAAACGGAACAGCAACAGAAAATGTAATTATCAGTTCCATTAAAGATGATAATGCAGGCAATCCATTGGACACTAATGGTGATGGCAGCGCCAGCAGTCCACAGCCCGGCAACTGGAGCTACATCAAATTCACCTCAGGTGCCGACGATGCCTTCAACACATTGAATTACACACAAATAAAATTTGGCGGCGGTGGCGAGGAGCAGGGCATACTCAATTTTGAAAATGCCGGAGGAACTGTGATGAATTCATTAATCATAAACTCCCGCACATTTGGCACTTTCATCAACGGTAATGCGAGTCCGGCATTTGATAAGGTGACTATTCAAAATGCCTCATCCGATCCAATTGCCATATCGCTGACCTCCAACCCATCTTTCAGCAATATGAGTCTGATTTCAAATTACAGCAATGCCATCAAAATCATCGACCGGGATTTAAACGGAACGGCTGTAATCGCTCCAAGAAACATTGCCGGCATTGAAAACATCGCCTATATCATTGACAATCTAAGGATTCACAGCAGCGGCAAATTAACAATCAATCCGGGTGTGGTGATAAAATTCAGAACATCCAACTCCTATATCCTTTCCGAAGGAAATCTTATTGCCGCAGGGACTCCTGACCAAAAAATCTACTTTACGTCCTTCAAGGACGACTCTAAGGGAGGCGACTCAAACAACAACGGTAATAATGACGCTCCCGAAAGAGGCGACTGGGGTGGAGGTGTTATGAGTTGGTACGGCTACTGGGACTTTCCTCCGGGAGGCATTCAATTCAGAAATAACACACTGGTTTCCGACACAGCCAACATTTTAAATCATTGCGAAATAAGGTATTCCGACACCGGAATAAGAATTGAAAATGCATTTGCCAACATCAGCAACATAACTGTACAGCAATGCAGATATTTCGGAGCTACCGTGATTGGCAATTCCAATCCGACTTTCAACGATTGTCAGTTCTACAACCTCAATTACAGTCCGGTTGAATTAAGCATGTTTTCAAACCCGACATTTAATAACTGCAGCGCGCTTAATGTCGGATTCATGGCTTTATCTGTCATTCCTGAAACTTATTCAAGATCCGACACTATACCTGTAAGAAGTTTCGGAGGTTACGACAACATCAGTTATTTCATGGAAGGTTCCTCGACCATCAATGCCGGCACCACCATTACCATTCCTGAAGGTATTGTATTTAAATCTAAGGAAAGCATTACTTCGGGGGGATATTACTATAGTCCTTCTTATTATATGGCCAATGGTTTCCAGGTAAATGGAGAACTCATCGTCAACGGCACCAATAATCATCCGGTGGTTTTTACACATCTTACAGATGATAATTACGGAAATCCGCTCGACAGTGAATTAAACGGGACAGCCAGCGCTCCAACCGAAAATTATAATGACTGGAATGGTACCTGGATCAATATGAACGATGTAAGCAACGATCAGAGTAAAATCAAAGGTACCATATTCAGATATGGAGAGATGGGTATCAGCACCCTGAGTGCATCTCCATCAATCTTAAACTCCCGTTTTGAAAAACTTCGCTGCGGCGTGAACATGAATGGCGTTTCTTCGCCGGCAATTGACAGCTGTACTTTTAACAACCTTCGGTATTTTCCCATGCAAATCTCTCTGGTAGCTTACCCTGCTTCATCAGTAGGCAACACCATGTCAGGTAGCACGTATAAGGTTATTAAGGTAAGAGATGAAATACTGACGCAGGATGTGACATTGCCAAAAAGAAATTTCGGTGGAAAAGACAATATACCATACTACTTCGAAAATTACCAGATCGGTACCAGCGCTCTACTCAATATTGAACCAGGCGTGATTTGTAAATTTGCCAGGAAGGAGTGGTGGATGAACGGCATTAAAATTAACAGGGGATTAAAAGCCATAGGTGGAAGTACTCCTGATTCTCTGATTGTATTCACAAGTATTGCAGATGACTTTTACGGCGGCGATTCAAATGCCGACGGCAACGCCTCAAAGCCGGGCGATAACAAATGGGCAGGCATCTATTTTGCAGATGAATCTCTGGATCCACTTTGTGCATTAAGAAATTGTCATTTCCGCTATGCCGAAAAAGGAATAACCACTTTCAGCGCTTCACCCTCGATTCAAAGTTGTAATTTCAATCACAACGATCAGGGCATCGTCCTTAGCGGAGCCTCGAATCCTCTGATCAGTAGTTGCGATTTCAGCAGCAACACCTATTATGGTTTAAAAAATGCCGATAAATCATTTGAAGTAGCAGCCAATAACTGTTGGTGGGGAAGTAACGCCGGTCCCGTTGTAACCGACGAGGAAACAACGAATTATAATGAACGCGAACAAATCACATCAGGAGTTAATTATCTGCCATGGCGCAATGCGGGCGCAATCAACCCCACTATGGGAGATGCCAGTCTGAATGGATTAATTCAGGCTTATGATGCTTCACTCATACTAAAGCATACTGTTCAGCTCATCACATTGAATGATCAGCAAATCAAAGTGGCCGATGTAAGCAATAACGGCGATGTTTCTGCACTCGACGCCTCCCTGATCCTGAAATATGTGGTAGGTATCGACAATACTTTCCCTGTGCATAAGGTAAAATCCGCAGCAGTAGAAAATGAATATCCGACAGTTTCTCTTGATCATCTTATCACCGATAATGATGAAACAAGTGTCGAGGTTCCTATTCACATGACCAATCCGGTCACTACCTTCAGTTCTGATATGCGGATCAGATTCAATCCTGAACATTTACAGTTGACGGGCATCATGCAAAACGTAAAAAATATGATGATGGAATCGAATTTTGACAATTTGCGCGGCACAGTAAACATAGGCATTGCTTCAGCCAGTGGTTTCAGCGGAACAAATATTCCTGCCGTGTTAAAGTTTAATGTTGTATCTCCGGTGTCGGCAATAACTGAATTGAATTTTGAAAAGCTGTTACTCGACGAACAGAATTATCTTTATTTGGCTGAAAACGGAACCATCAATATTTTAAGGGTCAATTCGGGCATCAACAATCCGGTCACACTAAAAGCAGGAATCAACAGTCTGTCACCTAATCCATTGGTAACAGAAGCACTATTGACTTTTACAACCGAAAATGATGGCAGAATACAAATTGAACTTTATAATCTGTTTGGGCAAAAAATTAAAGAGTTGGCTAACTTCACGGCTCCTGCCGGGACACAGACCATAAAGATTAAAGACGAAAATCTGAAAACAGGAACCTATATTCTGAAAATGAGGACAGAAAACAACACTTATTCTCTTAAATTTCAGGTAATAAAATAAATCATACTGCCATGAAAAAACACATCAGGAAAATCTGTTTCATGATGATTCTTGTATGTTTGGTAAATCCTGTACATGCAATCACATTAGCATTACACGATACACTTACCTACAAGGGGGCTTTCGTTGATATTCCTGTTTATGCAGAGGACGATCTGACCGGTTCGGAGGTTTCAGCTTATAGTCTCCAGCTTGAGTTTGATGGGCAAAAAATGCAGGTAGCAGATATCATCACCAACCAAACACTCTCCGGCGCCCTTGGCACACCGGTTGTAAATACGACCCAAGCGGGAATAGTTACGATAAGCGCAGCTGGAACAGGCTACCTTTCGGGCAATGGAATTTTAATCATCGTCAGATTTAAACTGCTTGATTCCGGCGGAACTTATCTTAATTTCACCGGGAAAAGCAACAACTATATGAACGAAGGAAATCCGGCTTTGACATTCAGAAACGCATGGATCAACATCAACAACCCACCTTCCATTGAAATTTACAGCGACAGAACCTGTCTGGCTGTTGGCGATTCGCTTCAATTGTGGGTGTGGGGCGGCAACGAACCGTACAAATGGGCTGTTTCCGACCTGGCAAAAGCAACTGTTTCGCAGACCGGACTGCTAAAAACTTTGCAGGAAGGCAACATCACTGTTTATGCCGAAGATATCAACGGCATAAAAGATTCGTTAACCAACTTCATCATCCGGCCGGTTAAACTCAGTATTCCGGGTAATCTTACCCAATGGAAGAACAATGATATTGATATTCCGGTTTACTCTACCGACCTGAGTTCAGGCAACATTAATTCAGGTAGTTTCAGACTGAACTTCAATACGGCACTTATACAGCCTGAAGATTTAATTACCGAAGGAACCCTTCTGGAAAACTGTCAGGTAATGATGAATAAAGATAATAACGGCATTCATATTGCCTTTGCAAGTAAAAATACAATATCGGGAGCAGGAACGCTATTGTACATTCGTTGCAAAATCACGGAGGACAATAGTTATTCAACTCAGATTGATTTTGCCGAAACGGTTTTCAATGAAAACATTTATGCAGTCACCGAGAACGGGCGTTTTACGACACAACAATTTGAGCAACTGTTCATCAATCCATTTTCAGGAGAAATACTTGCAGGCGACTCGCTACAGATGGAAGCACAGGGCGAACTTACGCCTCCACTTCTCTGGACTGTAGGTGATCCGGCTATCGCCGAAATATCATCAGGAGGAGTTTTAAGAGCAAAACACGGAGGAAAAACGAAGGTATTTGTTTCCGACAGTAAAGGAGCTAAGGGCTTTTCCGATTATTTCTATCTGCTCGATGCAAGTGTCAGTTTGCCCGATACATTGATTTGCATGAACGAGAATCAACTGCGATTACCTTTGAAGATAAACTATATTACCCTTCAGCACCAAATTTCTTCCATGCAGTTTGAGTTATTATATGACACTGCCCGAATGACATATACCGGACTTTCCTCAGAAGACGGCATCACATCCGATTGGTTGCATATGTCAAATGATCAGTCAGGACGAATTTTATATGCTGGTTCAGGAGCCTCATCAGTTTCTCAGACAGGAACATTGCTTTATTTTAATTTCATATTAAAAAATTCATTTTCTATTTACGACTGGGCAGGTTTCACTTTGGATAATTTAAGAATGAACGAGGGCAACCCTGTCGTTAATACAACAGGTTATGGGAGCGTAAGAAGAGACGACATTCCGGGAAAACCCGAAATTGTATGGGGCGACACCCTGTTGAGCGAAAACACTTTCAATACAGTTCTTACAATAAATGAAGTCGCCAACAGTCATAATTACGTATGGACCTTGCCCGAAGGAATGACTGGCAGCAGCACCACCAATAGCATTGGGATCACTGCCAGCGATCAGTTTGTTACCGGAAAAGTTTCAGTTGCCGCAACAAATAACTGTGGTCCGGGAGAGGCCTTTGAATTCACCGTCACCAAAGAGTCTCATTCAGGAAACGTTTCAATCAGCAATGAAGGTTACCTTTGTTATCCTAATCCGGCAAAAGAAAAAATTAAAGTCCGGATTTCTGAGAATGAAATTGGAAAAACTTATTTTATGCTCTACGACATTCCCGGTAAATTAATAAAAAACAACATATTACACAGCAGAGAAACGGAAATTAACCTCAGCGACATAGCAGAAGGAATCTATCTGATCAGAATACAATCAGATAAAAAAACAATATTTATGAGGATAATGAAGGAATAAAATTCAAATTATTTTTTAACTTTGCACCGCATTCAAAAAAAGATGAGTGAATAATTCAAAAAAATTCACTCATCTTCTTTTGACTCCGTAGCTCAGCTGGTAGAGCAACAGACTCTTAATCTGTGGGCCGTGGGTTCGAACCCCACCGGGGTCACAAGCTAAATCCCTCCATTTAAAGTCCTGTAAATGAAAACACTTACAGGACTTTTAGTATGATATTGCTGCTTCTGAAAAAATTAATAAACAACAATACCATGAGTAAAAAAATTCTGAAAATTAATCCCGACCTGAACCTCAAAAACACAATTATTGGTGTACAATTTTTATTTGTCGCTTTTGGCGCCACCGTCCTTGTACCCTTGCTTGTGGGCATCGACCCGTCAGTTGCCCTTTTTACTGCCGGTATAGGAACGCTCATCTACCATGCAATAACCGGAGGCAAAGTGCCTATTTTTCTGGGTAGCAGTTTTGCCTTTATTGCACCTATCATCAAATCAACTGAACTCTACGGATTACCCGGAACTTTTGGCGGCATTATCGCCGTCGGACTTGTTTACGGACTTATGTCTGTACTGATCAAAGCGTATGGACTCAGGTTTATTGAAAAACTTTTCCCGAAAGTGGTCATCGGACCGGTAATCATGATTATCGGATTATCATTGGCACCTGCCGCTGTCAATATGGCCAAAACCGACTGGCTACTTGCTGTTATAAGTCTTCTTGCCGCTACATTTACCGTAATCTTTGCCAAAGGCTTAATGAAGTTAATTCCTATTTTCATTGGCATTATAGTTGGTTACATTGTCGCTATATTTATGGGTAAGATCGACTTTTCACAATTTTCTTCAATAAACTGGTTTGTATTGCCTGAATTCGGGCGACCGGAGTTTAACTGGCAGGCTATCCTGTTTTTACTTCCTGTGGCTATTGCTCCTATTATCGAACACATTGGTGATGTTTATGCCATCAGCAACGTTGTCGACAAGGATTTCGTGAAAGATCCGGGCTTACACCGTACTTTATTGGGAGATGGCATTGCCACTTCAGTGGCAGGCATGTTCGGAAGTGTCCCCAACACCACCTATTCAGAAGTAACCGGAGCTATATCACTCACTAAAGTAACCAATCCTCTGGTACTCAGAATTGCTGCAGTTACAGCCATCGTTTTTTCTATGATAGGAAAAATATCCTGGTTTCTCAAAACCATTCCCCAGGGAGTTTTAGGAGGTATCATGCTGTTACTATTCGGGACTATCGCTTCGGTAGGCATTAAAACCCTGGTCGACAGCAAAACAGACTTTTCGGTTACCCGCAATCAAATTATCGTTTCTATTGTGCTCACTGTCGGAATCGGTGGTGCCATTATCAGTTGGGGAAGTTTCTCGCTAAGTGGCATTGGCCTGGCTTCTGTGGTAGGTGTAATTCTGAACTTAATTCTTCCTGATAAAAAATCTGAAGAAATCGTCAGATAGGCAGTAAAGAACGAACAAAATTCATTTTATTTTGTTTAAATTAACACACATATTTTTGCATTTAATCATTTGCAGTCAACAATATTAATTAATTAAACACAAGAAAAATGAACAGAAGAAGTAATTCGTTGATGGCGGTAATTCTTAGTGGAGCCATCGTTTTATCGGGATGTAGTTCACTTAGTAATGCTACAAAAGGAGGACTCATCGGTGGTGGTGCAGGTGCAGCCGTTGGTGCAGGATTAGGTGCATTAATCGGAAAAAGTGCCACAAGCACTGCAATTGGAGCTGCAGTTGGAACTGCTGTTGGTGCAACAACAGGGGTGATTATTGGTAAAAAAATGGATAAGGCTGCTGCTGAAGCTGCTAAAATCGAAGGCGCTAAAGTCGACAGTATTACCGACGCCAACAATTTAAAAGCACTTAAGGTTACTTTTGATTCAGGAATTTTGTTCCAGACAGGAAAAAGCACATTGAACACCGCTTCAAAAGACGCACTCTCCAAGTTTGCCACTATCCTGAACAACAATGCCACGATGGACATTGCCATTATGGGACATACCGACAACACAGGCTCTCTTGAAGTCAACCAGAAACTTTCTTTAGAAAGAGCACAATCCGTTGCCGATTTCCTGAAATCAAAAAATGTCGCTGCGACACAAATTAAGGAAGTATCAGGTAAAGACTTTCAAATGCCGGTAGCCGACAATAGTACTGCAGCCGGAAGAGAACAAAACCGCCGTGTGGAAGTATACATGTACGCCAGTGAAAAAATGATCACAGACGCACAAAAGGAAGCAAAATAAATTATTGTGAAATAAATTTTTTATTTGTCCGATAAGTTGAAATCAGCGTTTTAACTTACCGGACATTTTTTTAATAATGTAAAAATTCATGCAAATTTAACCAATTATCTTTTTGAAACAAAAAAAGTAATTAATAAATCATTTTGACAAATAAAAACATAATTATTATTTACATATAATATTAATATGCTATTTTTTACATGTTTTTGACAAATACAAAAAACATACTATTTATGTTTCTTTTCTCTTTTCCCTCCCGCCCAATTTCAATTCGAAACTAAAAAACCACATTTTAATTACAGTTTACAAGTTCACAATCATCTTTAATTTCATATCAGTACATCCAAAAAATACTTTTGAATCTGTTGCAAAAAAACTTGTATGTAATTTACATTATGTATAATTTTGCATCAGTTAAAAAACATTATGACAACAATAAAACAAAAAAAGCTTACAAAATTCACTAAAATGCACGGAACCGGTAACGATTATATATACATCAACGGTTTTGAAGAGCAAATTGAAAATCCCGGTGAATTATCTGTAAAATGGAGCGACCGACACAAAGGTATCGGATCTGACGGATTGGTATTAATTCTTCCCTCAGAAAATTGCGATTTTAAAATGCGTATGTTTAACGCTGATGGTTCTGAATCTGAAATGTGTGGCAACGCATCCAGATGCATAGGCAAGTATGTCTACGATAACGGCATAACCAATAAAACAACGATAACACTCGAAACACTGGCCGGAGTAAAAGTACTACAGCTTTTCACCGACAACAACAATAAAGTACAAAAAGTAACGGTTGACATGGGAGTTCCGATTTTGACCGCTTCAGAGATTCCAACCACCATTAAAAAGGACAGAGTCATCAATGAGCCGGTCAGATTTAACTCAACATTGCAATACAACATTACAACTGTATCAATGGGAAATCCACATACGGTGATTTTCACTAAAGATATTGACACATTGAATTTACCGTTGATAGGGCCTCAGGTCGAAAACGCATCAATATTCCCAAACAGGACAAATACAGAGTTCATTGAAGTACAATCAAAGGAAAAAATAAAAATGCGGGTATGGGAAAGAGGTTCGGGAGAAACAATGGCCTGTGGCACGGGGGCCTGTGCTTCAGTGGTGGCGGGAGTACTCAACGGACTGATTTCACGCAAAACCACCGTTGAACTTCTGGGAGGAGAATTAGAGATTGAATGGAAAGAGTCTGATAACCACGTTTATCTGACTGGAACCGCCACAACGGTTTTCGAAGGAACAATAGAACAATAAAACAAGGAATAACACTTACTGACAATGGCTTTAATTAACGAGAACTTCATTAAAATCCCGGCAAGCTATTTATTTTCGGAAATCGCCAAAAGGGTAACAAAACACAGAGAAGCTCATCCTGAAGCAAAAATAATCAGCATGGGAATTGGCGACGTCAGTTTGCCCCTCCCCGATGCTTCGGTGGATGCAATGATCAAAGCAGCTGAGGAACAAAGAACAGCAGCTACTTTCAGAGGTTATGGCCCGGAACAGGGATATGCTTTTCTGAGAGAAGCTATCAGAGAAAACGATTATTTATCAAGAAATATAGTAATTGATACGGATGAGATATTCGTGAGTGATGGCGCCAAGAGTGACACCGGGAACATCGGAGATATATTCGGTACAACCAATAAAGTAGCGATTACCGACCCAAGTTATCCGGTCTACATCGACACCAACGCAATGGCCGGCAGAGCGGGCGAATCCGACGGTAATGGCACATGGACTAACATTGCATATCTTCCATGCAACGCTGCCAATCAATTCATTCCTGAACTTCCGAAAGAAAAGGTTGACTTGATATATCTATGTTACCCGAACAACCCGACCGGAACAACTTTAACGAAAGCACAACTGGCCGTCTGGGTAAAATACGCAAAGGAAAACAAGGCCATCATCTTATTTGATGCAGCATACGAAGCTTTTATCTCTGAGGATGACGTTCCTCACAGCATCTACGAAATTGAGGGAGCAAAAGAAGTGGCCATAGAATTCAGAAGTTTTTCTAAAACCGCAGGATTCACCGGCACACGCTGCGCTTACACCATTGTTCCGAAACAATTAATGGCCCTTAACGAAAAAGGAGAACCCGTTGCTTTGAACAAACTCTGGAACAGGAGACATACAACAAAATTCAACGGCACCTCCTATATCGTACAACGGGCAGCGGAAGCAACTTATTCCGAAAGCGGAAAGAAACAGGTCAATGCACTCATCGGCTATTACAAAGAAAATGCCCGTATCATCAGAGAAGCGCTGATTAAAACCGGACACGTTATTTACGGAGGAACGAACGCCCCGTACATATGGGCAAAAACGCCCCAAAACATGACCAGTTGGGAATATTTTGATTATCTGTTGAAAGAAAAAAATATCGTCACCACCCCGGGAGCGGGATTTGGGACAAGCGGCGAAGGCTATGTTCGTTTTTCTGCCTTCGGAAGCCGCGAAAATACTATAGAAGCGATGAAACGCCTGGAGTAGCAGCTCCTTATCTGACTTTTCGCACCCACTGTTACACCAGGTTTTCTCCTTATATAAGTTTAGTTATAGTTTAGTTTTTAAGTTTAATTAAAATTTTTAAGGTATGAAAAAAATGAAAAGGTGGGCAATCTTAACGATTGTCGCGACAACAGTGATGGGCGTCAAAGCTCAGGAAATCACCGCGAAAGCGGATCTTGTAAGTTCATATGTCTGGCGTGGAACCCAATATGCGGGCTTCTCAATACAGCCAAGTGTAACTTATACTGATGGAGGATTTTCTCTGGGAGCCTGGGGCTCAGCCGGAGTTAAAAACTCAGACATCCTCGGTTACAGAGAAATGGATTTGTTTGCAAGCTATGCTTTTGATTTTGGACTGACGCTTGGAGTAACCGACTATTATTTTCCCGGTACGGATTATTTCGACGTTTCAGAAGCCACCGGAGCCCATGGTTTTGAAGTAAACTTAGGCTACACTATCAAAGATTTATCACTTTCGGCCAACTATATGCTGAATCAGGCAGGAGGTGCCGCAACAGCGGGTGGCGATACTTATTTTGAGTTGGGTTATGCATTTAAAAAATTCAGCCTCTTTGCAGGAGCAGGAAGCGGATGGCATACTCCCGACGGCAGTTTTGGATTAATCAACGTAGGACTGAAAACTACGAAAGAAATTAAGTTCTCCGATTCATTCACGCTCCCATTAACAGGAAGTGTCGTACTGAATCCGACAACCCAGCAATTCTACGTAGTAGCAGGTATTTCATTATAATTTGAGTTTCACAAAACAAACAAATTAAAAAAAATCGGATTTTATTTATTAAAAATAAACAGACATGAAAAAAATTGAAGCAATTATAAGGAAAACCAAATTTGACGACGTAAGAGAAGCATTAGATGCTATTGATATAGAATGGTTTTCGTACTACGATGTAAGAGGAGTAGGCAAAGCCCGCGAAGGGCGCATTTACCGTGGCGTAATGTACGACACGAGTTATATTGAACGCACATTGCTTAGCATTGTTGTCCGCGATAAAAATGTGGAAAAAACAGTCAAAGCAATACAGCAATCAGCACAAACAGGCGAAATTGGAGATGGAAGAATCTTCATCATCAATGTCGAAGACGCGATCCGTATCCGCACAGGAGAAAGAGGTGACATTGCACTGTATAACGCTGAAAATGAAAAATAACCCTATTCCAATTTATTCATCAATAAGAAAATACTACAATGAAAATATATATTTTTATCGCAGGTCTTATACTTGCAATACTCACTGTACCTACTCTGGTCACAGCACAAGATACCACTGCCATGGCAGGGGATACAATTGTCGCGACAACAACCGACAGTATTATCGAAACATCTACTGAAGTCATTCAGGAAGCAACGACTCCGCTCGATAGCGGTAACACAGCCTGGATCATCGTAGCCACCATCCTTGTATTAATGATGACCATACCCGGTCTGGCTTTATTCTACGGCGGACGGGTTCGGGCAAAAAACATTCTGAGCATCATCATGCAATGTTTTATATTAGTAGGCGTCGTAACACTTCTCTGGTTTTCTTTCGGCTACAGTTGGGCTTTCGGAACAGGACTTAAAGACACTGCTGCAGGCTTCTTTATCGGCGGCTTCGACAAGGTTTTCCTTAACGGCGTGACACTCGAATCCATTGGCAGCACGGGTATTCCTGAAGTTTTGTTTGCCCTTTTCCAATGTATGTTTGCCATCATCACTCCCGCCCTGATCATCGGAGCTTTTGCTGAACGCATAAAATTCACTGGTTATCTTTTATTCATCTCTCTTTGGGTTATCTTTGCTTATTTCCCTATGGCCCACTGGGTATGGGGAGGAGGCTGGCTGGCTTCACTTGGTGCTATTGACTTTGCAGGGGGTACAGTTGTACACATCAACGCCGGGGTATCAGCCCTCATCATGGCGCTGCTTATCGGCAAACGCAAAGGCTACAAACCTAACCGACCGGTTACCCCTCACAACATTCCTTTTGTATTCATCGGTGCAGCCATGCTGTGGTTAGGCTGGTTCGGCTTCAATGCCGGAAGTGGTTTGGCCGCCGACGGCTTAGCTTCCCGTGCATTCCTGGTAACACATGTAGCTACCGCTACCGCTTTGGTAACCTGGATCATCATTGACTGGACACGCAACAAACGACCTACCATTGTAGGTGCCAGTACAGCTGCAGTTGCAGGCTTGGTAGCCATCACTCCCGCAGCAGGAACCGCCGGTATATTCGGCGCCATGGCAATTGGTTTTGCCTCCGCGTTTATCTGCTTCTTTATGGTGGCTGTTGTAAAAGAAAAACTTGGATACGACGACTCTCTTGATGCATTCGGCGTTCATGGTATCGGTGGTATCATTGGATCTATCCTTACCGGAATATTCATTGTTCCCGACGGCCTGACGGGCATTGGACTTACAGACAGTTTCGGAGGCTGGGAGCAAATAGGAATTCAGACTATTGCAACCATATTCACGATAGCATTCAGCGCCATAGTGACCTATATCTTATTCAAACTTGTAGACAAAACCATAGGTATACGCGCTTCTGCAAAAGTTGAGGAAGAAGGACTCGATATCTATGAACATGGAGAATCGGCGTACAATTAATTAGGAAAATAATTGTAGAGACAGGGCCAAATCGTAAAGACAGGGCACGCCCTGTCTCTACAAAACAAAACAAAATAAACCTCAAATAACGTTTTGAGCAACCCCAAACACGGTGAAGTTCTTTTATTTAATCGTGTGTTTTTTAGTTTTATTGTTTCAGACAGGCTACTTCGTGAGAAATAGCCTGTCTTTTTAACAAATTTGCAAGAAAAGTATGTATCTTTGCATTGACAAAAAGTTCAAAATAAAGAGCATCACTTTTATGCTTTATAACATATTTTTCATGTTTAGTTCTGATTTGTAAGTAAACTGATGGTTTCTCATTTCAAATCATTACATAAATATTTTATCCTGAACAATTAACATTAAAATTAATAGATTTACTTACATTATTATTATTTTTGCAATGTATCACTAACATTAAGTTAGATATAACAGCAAAAACATTAACATTTAGATAATAAATAAATAACAAATAATACAACTATGTCATCACTCAGATTTAAAGCAGTAGAAGAAGCTTTTAAGAAAAAAGCTTTATGTGTTTCAGCTCCCGACAAGCTTACATCAGATTATTTTGGTAAATATGTATTCAACAGAGGAACAATGGCAAAGTATCTTTCAAAAGATACGCTAAGATCCATTCAAAACGCTGTAGATAAGGGATTGGCTTTAGATCGTAGTATTGCTGATCACGTTGCTGCCGGAATGAAACGCTGGGCAATGGAGATGGGCGCAACTCATTACACTCACTGGTTTCAACCGTTGACCGACGGAACTGCTGAAAAACATGATTCATTTATTGATTATGATGGTGGTCCGGGCGAAAAAGTGATTGAAGATTTCTCCGGTAAATTATTGGCTCAGCAGGAACCTGATGCTTCTTCTTTCCCGAGTGGAGGTATCCGCAGCACCTTCGAAGCCCGTGGTTATACTGCATGGGACCCTTCTTCACCTGCCTTTGTGATGGACGATACTCTGGTTATCCCTACCATTTTCATTTCTTACACAGGTGAATCTTTAGACCTGAAAGCTCCTTTGTTAAAAGCTCTGAACGCGGTTGACAAAGCAGCTACTGCTGTTTGCAAATACTTTGACCCCAATGTGAATAAAGTTATTTCCTACCTGGGGTGGGAACAGGAGTATTTCCTGGTTGACGAAGGATTGTATGCCACACGTCCGGATTTAGCCCTGACCGGCAGAACATTGCTTGGACATGAGTCTGCAAAAAACCAGCAGTTGGAAGATCATTATTTCGGAGCAGTACCTTCACGTGTTGCCGCCTTCATGAAAGATCTTGAATTTGAAGGTTATAAATTCGGTATTCCATTAAAAACCCGTCACAATGAGGTAGCACCCAACCAGTTTGAGCTGGCTCCGATTTTCGGTGAAGCCAACTTGTCGAACGACCAGAACCTGCTCATCATGTCATTAATGAAGAAGGTTGCCCGTCGTCACAGCTTCCGCTTGCTCTTACACGAAAAACCTTTCGCCGGCGTGAATGGTTCGGGAAAACATAATAACTGGTCACTCGGAACTGATACCGGTGTTGGTCTGTTGACTCCGGGGAAAACTCCTGAAGAAAACCTTCAGTTCATCACCTTCCTGGTAAATACCCTGATGGCTGTTTACAAAAACAACGGTCTGCTCAAAGCTTCAATCATGACAGCCAACAATGCTCACCGTCTGGGTGCTAACGAAGCACCTCCGGCCATTGTTTCGGCATTCCTCGGATCTCAGATTACTGCAGCTCTAAATAAGATGGAAAAAAGCACCACTGACGAAGCTATCGTGATGGACGACAGGAAAAAACTGCAATTAGGAATTCCACATATTCCGGAAGTATTACTTGATAACACCGACCGCAACCGAACTTCACCGTTCGCTTTCACAGGCAACCGCTTTGAATTCCGTGCTGTAGGATCTTCAGCTAACTGTTCTTCGGCTTTGATCGCCCTGAACAGCGCCGTAGCCGCTCAGCTCGAAGAGTTTAAAGTAGCCGTTGACGCTAAAATTGCCGCTGGAGCAAGCAAAGAAAAAGCCATCTTTGAAGTACTGAAAGAGTACATTAAAATTTCAAAACCCATCCGTTTTGATGGCAACGGTTACAGCGACGAATGGAAAGCAGAAGCAGCAAAACGCGGACTGGATTGCGAAACCAGCGTTCCTGAAATTTACAAAAACTACACTACTCCCGAAAGCGTTGCCATGTTTGCGAAAGTAGGCGTACTTTCTGAAAAGGAACTGCATGCCCGTAACGAAGTGAAATGGGAAACATATACTAAGAAAATCCAGATTGAAGCACGTGTATTGGGTGACTTATGTATGAATCACATCATTCCTGTGGTGACTAAATACCAGTCATTATTACTGGACAATGTATACAAAATGTACGCTATCTATCCGGCAGATAAAGCTGCTGAATTAGCCTCCATGAACAAATCCCTGATCGAAGAAATTTCGACAAGGGTTTGTAACATCAAAAATAATGTTGATGCAATGATCGAAGCCCGTAAAGTGGCGAATAAAATTGAACATGAATATGATAAAGCTACGGCTTATCACGATAGTGTATTCCCGTATTTCGAAAAAATCCGCTACGATGTCGATAAACTTGAACTGATCGTCGACAACCAAATGTGGACCTTGCCTAAATACAGAGAATTATTATTCATCCGATAAGTTCACCTATCTGAATTCTTTTTAAAAATAGAGGAAGTTCCGGATCCGGACTTCCGCTATTTCAAACAATAAAACAAATTGCACACGCAGTTTGATCAGGTATCTTACACCCACTTGATTAACTAACTTATGAACTCGAACTTACTAAATATCAACAAAATACAGCAACAATCGCTCTATTCTTTCGAAAACGAGCACGATGCTTGTGGCGTGGGACTGGTATTAAACCTTTACGGGGAAAAGTCGCACGAAATCGTCGAAAAAGGCTTGCAGGTGTTGGAAAACATGGTGCATCGCGGAGCCGAAAGTGCCGACAACAAAACTGGCGACGGGGCGGGAATTTTACTTCAGATTCCCCATGAATTTATATTATTACAGGGTATTCCTGTTCCGGCAAAAGGAAGATACGGAACCGGGCTGGTTTTTCTACCTAAAGATGAGAAAAAATCAGCACTCTGTCTGAATGTCATCAAAGAGAACGTTGAAAAAGAAGGTCTGAATCTGCTGGCAGTTCGTGATGTTCCTGTAAACAGCGACATTCTTGGCACCATATCGGCATCCAACGAGCCCTCAATCAAACAAATTTTTATCACCGGCGAAAACAACCAACAAGAGCTGGAACATAAACTGTATATCGTCCGGAAGAAAATCGAACATTCCATTTCAAAATCAAGTCTCGCCAAAGACCGCAGTTTTTATATCGTATCGCTTTCCACCCGTCAGATGGTATACAAAGGGATGCTTACTTCCCTTCAGTTGAGAGAATACTACCCCGATCTGACTAATCAGCATTTTACGAGCGGCATCGCGCTGGTACACTCACGCTTCAGTACCAACACCTTCCCCACCTGGGATTTGGCACAACCTTTCCGTTTGCTGGGTCATAACGGCGAAATCAACACCATCCGCGGTAATCGTTTCTGGATGGAATCGCGCGAAAGTGTACTTAAATCGGATCAGTTGGGCGACATGAAAGCGCTGATGCCGATTGTACAGCCGGGGATGAGCGACTCAGCTTCGCTCGACAACGTGCTTGAGTTCCTCGTAATGTCGGGCAAGAGTTTGCCACACGCCATGGCCATGCTGGTACCCGAAAGCTGGAACAGCAAAAACCCAATTTCCGACAATTTAAAGGCATTTTATGAATATCATTCGATGTTCATGGAGCCATGGGACGGTCCGGCGACCCTGTTGTTCAGCGACGGTCGCTATGCCGGAGGTATGCTCGACCGCAACGGTTTACGTCCAGCCCGCTACCTCATCACGCATGATGACCTGATGGTGATCGCTTCCGAGACCGGCACACTTGATTTCGAGGCATCTGAAATAAAAGAAAAAGGCCGTTTGAAACCGGGAAAAATGATCATGATCGACACCGAAAGAGGTGAAATATATTACGATCGTGAACTGAAGGAAGGACTGGCAAAGGCGTTTCCTTACAAAGAATGGCTGGATAAAAACCGTATCAATCTGGATAAAATCTCATCCGGAAGAAGCGTAAAAACCGACATAAGCAATTACAAATCACTGATTATCGCTTTCGGTTACTCAAAGGAAGACGTTGAGAAACTGATGATTCCTATGGCTGAAGGCGGACAGGAACCTGTTTCTTCGATGGGGAATGACGTGGCTTTGTCGGTTTTCTCCGACAAACCACAGCGTTTGTTCAACTATTTCCGCCAGCAATTCGCTCAGGTAACCAATCCGCCTATCGACCCTATCCGCGAGGAACTGGTGATGTCGCTTACGGCTTATGTGGGTTCTGTACATACCAACCTGTTGGAACCGGCACCTGAAATCTGTAAGATGGTGAAACTGAAAAGTCCGGTGCTGACGAACACTCAGTTCGATATTCTGTTACACTTACAATACAAAGGATTTTCAACGGCAGTATTACCAATGCTTTTCAAAGCCAGCAAAGGAAAAAGTGGTCTTGAAAAAGCCATTAAGGAACTTTGTCTGTCGGTAGAAAAAGCCGTGGACGACGGCAAAAACTATATCGTACTTAGCGACAGAGGTGTGGATGCTGAAAATGCTCCGATTCCATCATTGCTGGCCGTATCAGCCGTTCATCATTACCTGATCGACAAGCGCAAACGCATGCAAACCGATATCGTGGTTGAAACGGCCGAACCCAGAGAAGTGATGCATTTCGCCCTGCTCTTCGGTTTTGGTGCCAATGCGGTCAATCCTTATCTGGCATTTGCCATTCTGAACAACCAGATCAAATCAGGTGATTTACAATTGGATTTCCACACCGCTGAGAAAAACTACATCAAAGCCATCAACAAAGGATTGTTGAAGGTGATGTCGAAGATGGGTATTTCCACCCTGAGGAGCTACCGTGGCGCACAGATTTTTGAAGCCATCGGCATATCATCTTCTGTGGTTAACACCTATTTCAAAGGATTGGTTTCTAAAATTGAAGGGATAGATATTGAAGATATCGCCAACGAAATTTTACAACCACATACTACGGCATTTTTCCCGAAAGAAGGAGAAGAAGGCGGCTTACTTAACCTCGGTCAGTATGCCTACAGGGTGGAAGGTGAACAGCATGCCTGGAATCCCGAAACTATTGCCAGATTGCAGATTGCCACGAAAACAGGCAGCTACGAAAAATACAAAGAATATGTAAAAGCCGTGGATGAAAAAGCATCGCCTATCTTTATCCGCGATTTACTGGAATATAAAAGCAATCCTATCGACATCAGCGAAGTGGAACCGGCCGAGAACATCATGAAACGATTCGTTACCGGCGCCATGTCATACGGCTCTATCAGTCGCGATGCTCACGAAGCAATGGCGATGGCGATGAACAAAATCAACGGACGTTCCAACACAGGTGAAGGTGGAGAAGACCCTGAACGCTATAAAAAACGCGAAGACGGATTGAGTACTCGTTCTGCCATCAAGCAGGTGGCCTCAGGACGTTTTGGTGTAACCGCTGAATATCTGGTGAATGCCGATGAAATTCAGATCAAAATAGCACAGGGAGCAAAACCCGGCGAGGGCGGTCAGTTGCCGGGACATAAAGTGGATAAGATCATTGCAAAAACCCGTCACTCAATACCGGGAATTTCGTTGATCTCTCCTCCACCCCATCACGATATTTATTCTATTGAAGATTTAGCCCAACTGATCTTCGACCTGAAGAACATTAATCCTTCGGCTGTTATTAGTGTAAAATTAGTGGCTGAAAGTGGCGTAGGAACCATTGCTGCCGGTGTGGCAAAAGCCAAAGCCGACCTGATCCTGATCAGCGGTACTGAAGGTGGAACAGGAGCAAGTCCTTCAAGTTCTATCAAACATGCCGGACTTCCTGTGGAAATCGGCCTGGCCGAAACTCAGCAAACGCTGGTAATCAACAATTTGAGGGGACAAATAAAACTGCAAACCGACGGACAGTTGAAAACCGGTCGCGATGTGGTTGTCTCAGCGCTTCTCGGCGCGGAAGAATTCGGATTTGCCACCAGCGCCCTGATTGTGTTGGGTTGCGTCATCATGCGTAAATGTCACCTCAATACCTGTCCGGTGGGTATCGCTACCCAGGATGCTGAATTGAGAAAACATTTCAAAGGACATCATGAATACTTGATCAATTTTTTCCAATTCTTAGCAGAAGACGTTCGTGAACATCTTGCTCAACTGGGCTATCGCTCATTAGATGAAATTGTGGGTCATGCTGAATTGCTGCAACGCAAAAAGGTTAACGGTCCTTCAAAAATCGACAAGGTTGATCTTTCGAGAATATTATATGTTCCAGCTGAAGCATCATCTGTCGCATCACATCACGTTAAGAACCAGGAACATAAAATCGATAAGGTACTCGATATAGAACTGATAAAGAAAGCACTTCCGGCTCTGGATCTGTGTATGCCGGTGGAGATAAAGAGCAAGGTAAAAAATACCGATCGTACGGTGGGTGCCATGTTATCCGGCGAAATAGCTAAAAGATACGGACAGGCAGGGTTGCCTGATGCTACCATCAATGCTCATTTTGTAGGTTCAGCCGGACAAAGTTTCGGAGCTTTCCTGAGCAAGGGAGCTACCTTTAAACTCGAAGGCGATGCCAATGATTATTTGGGCAAAGGTCTTTCAGGCGGACGCATCATCGTGGTTCCTCCAACCGGTTCTACTTTCCAGCCCGATAAAAACATTATTGCCGGCAACACCATGCTTTATGGGGCTACTTCCGGTGAAGTGTATATCAATGGTGTGGTAGGCGAACGTTTCTGTGTGCGTAACTCTGGAGCTATCGCAGTGGTGGAAGGTGCCGGCGATCACTGTTGTGAATATATGACCGGTGGACGCACTGTAGTGCTGGGTCAGACAGGCCGAAACTTTGCCGCAGGGATGAGTGGTGGAGTGGCTTATGTGTATGATGAGAATGGTGATTTCGACTACTATTGTAACATGGAAATGGTGGAATTGTCGCTCCTGGAAGACAGTATGGACAGCAAAGAACTGCATGCACTCATCTCCAATCACTACAAACACACGCAAAGTGCCAAAGCCAAAGCAATACTTGATAATTGGAAGGATAATATCGACAAATTCATCAAGATAGTGCCGATTGAGTACAAGAAGGTATTACAAGAAGAAAAGATGGAAGCTATTAATAAGAAAATTGCACAAGTGGAAAGGGATTATTAGCCGGCCCCCTAACCCCCTAAAGGGGGGAAAAGAAAATTCGCATAACATTTTCATTTGTGTATAAAATTTTGATAAACAACACACGAAAAATAACGCATTATGGGAAATCCTAAAGCATTCATATATATCCCCCGCAAGGATGCGGGTTACCGACCCGTCAGCGATCGTATCCACGATTTTGGCGAGGTGGAGCAAACATTGAACCGTGAAGACCGCAAATTACAGGCATCACGCTGTATGGACTGCGGTATACCTTTCTGTCACTGGGCTTGTCCGCTCGGCAATAAAATGCCGGAGTGGCAGGACCTCATTTACAAGGGAAAATGGAAAGAAGGCGTGGAAGTGTTGCACGAAACCAACAACTTCCCTGAATTTACAGGACGTATCTGCCCCGCTCCCTGCGAAAAATCCTGCGTACTGGCTTTGCACGAATCGCCCGTAACCATTCGTGAAAACGAAGCAGCGGTAACTGAAGTCGCATTTCTGGAAGGAATGATTAAAGCTCAGCCACCCAAAACACGCACCGGGAAGAAAGTGGCTGTTATCGGATCAGGACCAGCCGGTCTGGCTGCTGCACAGCAACTGAACCGCAAAGGACACACCGTTACTGTTTTTGAAAAAGACAATGCTCCCGGCGGATTATTACGTTACGGCATACCGAACTTCAAACTGAACAAATCGGTTATCGATCGCCGTTTGGCCTTGCTCGAAGAAGAAGGCATCGAGTTCAAAAACAACACAGAAGTTGGTAAAGATATCAGCGGCAAAGAAATTATGGCCAAATACGATGCGGTATGTATCGCTATCGGTGCCGGTCAGCCCCGCAATATTCAACCTGAAGGCCGTGAACTGAGTGGCATCTATTACGCCATGGAATATCTGAGTCAGGCCAACCAATTGCTGATGGGCGAACCGGTGGATGCAAAAAAGATCATCAACGCCAAAAACAAACATGTACTGGTCATCGGAGGGGGTGATACCGGATCCGACTGTGTAGGAACCGCTGTTCGTCAGGGTGCTGCAAAAATTACCCAGATTGAGATTCTGCCACAGCCACCGGTAGGGAAAAACCCTGCAACTCCCTGGCCTTACTATCCCAACATTCTGAAAACATCCAGTTCACATATGGAAGGATGCGAACGCAAATGGAGCCTGAACACCAATGCCTTTATCGGCAAAAACGGAAAAGTAACCGAAGTGGTGGTCGAAGAAGTGGAATGGGTGAACGAGAACGGCAAATTCAACATGGTGCCTACCGGTAAAAAAGAAACCATCAAAGCCGATTTAGTCTTTCTGGCCTTAGGTTTTGTGCATCCCGTTCAGGAAGGTTTACTCAACGAGTTGGGCGTGAAATACAGCGATCGCGGAAACGTCCTCGTCGACAAAAACTATCAAAGCTCCGTACAGAAAGTCTTCGCCACCGGCGATGCCGCCATCGGAGCCAGCCTGGTCGTGCGAGCGATAGCGTTGGGGCGTAAAACCGCCGAAAAAATCCATGAAACGATGATATAACCGATGACTAGCCTCCGGTTTTAACCGGAGGGATCGAATGATATTTGAATAACGAATAATGAATTGCGATGATTAGCCTCCGGTTTTAACCGGAGGGATCGAATGGTATTTGAATAACGAATAATGAATAGCGATGAATAACCTCCGGTTTTAACCGGAGGAATCCAATGAAATTTGAATTGCAAATCGTGATTAGCGATTGATTAAACAATTAAACAAAAAAATATGTGTGGAATTGTATGCGCATTTGATATAACACCCGACAGCACGGTATTACGTCCTCAGGTGCTGAAAATGTCGAAAAAGATCAGGCATCGCGGACCGGATTGGTCGGGGGTATATTCCGACGACAAAGCCATTCTTGCTCACGAACGACTGTCGATTGTCGACCCTGCCTCGGGAAAACAACCTCTTTACAGTAAAGACGGCAAGTTGGTATTGGCAGTCAACGGAGAAATCTACAACCATCAGGAAATCAGAAAACATTTCGAAGGAAAATATGAATTTCTGACGCAATCCGATTGTGAAGTCATCCTGGCATTGTACCGCGAAAAAGGAAAAGATTTTCTGGAAGATCTGAATGGTATCTTTGCCTTTGCACTGTACGACACCGAGAAGAACGTTTTCCTCATCGGCCGCGATCATATCGGCATCATTCCACTCTATCAGGGCTGGGACAAAGAAGGAAGCTATTATGTTGCTTCAGAACTCAAAGCTCTCGAAGGACATTGCACTAAGATTGAAGAATTCCTTCCCGGACAATATTATTACAGTGAAGATGCCGCTCCTGTGAAATGGTACACCCGCGACTGGATGGAATTCGACAACGTAAAAGATAATAAAACCGATATTGACGTTTTGCGTCAGGCGTTGGAGGATGCCGTCGAACGCCAGTTGATGGCCGATGTTCCTTATGGTGTATTGCTTTCCGGTGGATTAGATTCTTCCATCATTTCAGCCGTAGCCAAGAAATTTGCACGCCTGCGCATCGAATCAGGGAATACAGAAGAAGCCTGGTGGCCACAGTTGCACTCCTTTGCCGTGGGACTGGTGGGTTCACCCGACTTAGCCGCAGCCCGCAAAGTAGCCGATCATATCGGCACCGTGCATCACGAAATCAATTTCACCGTACAGGAAGGTCTCGATGCCATCCGTGATGTGATCTATCACATCGAGACCTATGATGTCACCACCATTCGTGCCAGTACCCCGATGTACTTGTTGGCCCGGGTCATCAAATCCATGGGCGTGAAAATGGTATTATCCGGCGAAGGTGCCGACGAGATTTTCGGAGGTTATCTTTATTTCCACAAAGCACCCAATGCCGAGGAATTCCACAAAGAAACCGTACGCAAACTGTCAAAACTGCACATGTACGATTGTCTCCGCGCCAACAAATCGCTGGCAGCCTGGGGCGTAGAAGGACGTGTGCCTTTCCTCGACAAAGAATTCATGGATGTAGCCATGCGCCTGAATCCGACCGACAAGATGGCCGGAAAAGGTAAAATGGAGAAATGGGTATTGCGCAAAGCCTTTGAAGATTATCTGCCCGAAAGTGTTGCCTGGCGACAAAAAGAGCAGTTCTCCGATGGCGTGGGTTATAGCTGGATCGACACCCTCAAAGCATTAACCGCAGAAAAAGTTACCGACGAGATGATGGAGAAAGTCAATGAAACCTACCCTATTCATCCGCCGATGAACAAGGAGGAATACTACTACCGTACCATCTTCCACGAACATTTCGGATCCGATTCAGCCGCCGAATGTGTGCCTTCAGTTCCTTCTGTGGCTTGCTCCACCCCTATCGCCCTGGAATGGGACGAAGCATTTAAAAAGATGAATGATCCATCGGGAAGAGCGGTTGCGAGTGTGCACGAGCAGGCATACGAGAAGTAAACACAGAGGCTTCTGCACCGGTAATATACCGGCAACACTATACCGAACCTGAGCTGTAATTATTATCAAGCGAGTTTCGCCCGCTTGATAATAATATTTTTGATTTATTTTGCTTATAATTCCGATTTTATGTATTTTTGCGGAAAATCAGAAGCAAAAAAGATGAACTTTTGGCAATTTAGAAATCAATTTTACGACTTGGTATGTTTCAATGTCAATCAGGTTTATGCCTGGCAACCCGATTTTGAAAAAAACAATCTCACTCGTTGGACAAAGCAAAACTTACTTGTAAAACTGCGTAATTCGTGGTATAGTTTTCCTGACTATCTAAAAATACCTAATATTCAACACTTTGTATCGAACAGGATTTATTCCCCTTCGTATATCAGTTTACATTCTGCATTAGCATTTTACGGTATTATTCCCGAAGCAATCGTGCAGACAACCGCTGTTAGTTCGTTGAAAAAGGCAAATTTCGAGAATACATTTGGCTCATTTTCATATCAACAAATTTTACCCGAGTTGATATTCGGAAATGAACAAAAAACATTTCTAAATAAACATAGTTTGATATTTGCTACCCCCGAGAAAGCAATTTTAGATTTGTTGTATCTTTATCCACAATACAATAGCGAACAAGAAATCATAGAATTACGTTTCGATGAAGCATTTATGCAAGAAGATTTGAACGTTGAGCGTTTAAACGAATTTACAGAAAGATTTCAGTCAAAAACATTAAGAAACAGAGTAAATTTACTTTTAAAAACGCACGATCTATGCTAAACCTGGTACAAATACAAAATTATTTTCCACCTCAAATCAGAGAAAACCCGGCACATAAAAAGTATATCGTAAAAGAATATATTCAACTGATGATTTTAAATTTCCTGGCAACTTCAAAATATGCAAAGAAAATCACTTTTATAGGTGGTACAAATTTACGTTTAGTGAAAGGAATTGACCGATTTTCAGAAGATTTGGATTTTGATTGTAAGAACTTTTCTGTCAAAGATTTTGCAGAAATGTCGCAATCAGTTTTGATTTTTCTGCAACGGTCTGGCATACGAGCCGAAGCGAAAGAGAAACAAAGTGAGAAATTAACGGCATTTCGCTCAAGAATTTATTTTCCCGAGTTATTGTTTGATTTAGGCTTGTCGGCATATAAGGAAGAGCGATTTCTGATTAAGATTGAAAGTCAAAATCAAGAGTTTGAATATATGCCTCAAATGGCTACTATTAGCAGTTGTGGATTTTTCATTTTATTTCCTGTTCCGCCCGATGATGTATTGTGCGCAATGAAATTGTCTGCTTTACTCTCACGAACAAAAGGACGGGATTTTTACGATGCTTTGTTTTTGCTTTCTCAAACAAAACCGAATTATGATTTTCTTACACAAAAACAAGACATCCACAATTCAAGGGAGCTAAAAACAAGACTGATAGAAACTGTTGAGAAAGTAGATTTGCTACATAAATCAAGAGACTTTGAACATCTGCTATTTAACAAAGAAAACAAGAACAAGATATTGAATTTCAAGGAATTTATCAATAATATTGATTGATAAGTGTCCCTGATCAGCGTAGCAAGCGTGCATGAGCAGGCGTATGAGAAGCCTGCATAAGGGCTATGTCTTATACTGATATAGGTAGACACATTATTTATTGTTTATAATGTGTCTACTAAATTCAGTAAAAGTCACACAGCCGTAAGGTAGGTTCTTGCGTATCTATCTAGTGTAAACGATTTTAGTATAGAATTAGCGAAACTGTCTATATTTTCAGTATGAGCTACTCAGACATGTCTAGTATTTCAGTATAAGGATTTATGAAGTGCCTACTCTTTCAGTATAATGATTTCTTATTTGTCTAGTTTTCTAGTATAAAGGATTAAAAAAGTGTCTACTAAATTCAGTAAAAGTCACTAGCACCGGCAACATACCGGTAGTGGCACATTAACACTACCTAATATGAGGTGCTTAGTGTAGTAGTACACTATCACTTAGTGTACATGTATACTAAGGCTTAGTGTAGTACCATACTACCGCTTAGTGTACTACTACACTAAGCACCTCTGCACAGGCTATAACACACCACCACTGGGAGTATGCAGGCACATCCATACGAGGGGAATCACTTAACCACACAGGGAAGTGTACAGCACAAACACCTTAAACCCTCGGATGAATCACCACCGGCTGTGCATATTCGTACGTCTTTGGTTGCTTCAGTAAGTTGGAGTTTCCGCTATAATAGGTAGTAATTTTCAGCTGATAAGTCCCTGCCACGAGCGCATCCGGCAACATCAGCAATAAGGACTGTGGAAAATTATCCATGATAAAATTCGAAGGAACCGGTATTACTTCTTTCGTTTCAGTATGGATAAAAAAGACCCCGCAAACCGGTTCCTCTCCCACTATTTTGATGTGATTACCATATATTTTCACGGATGCTCTTTCGGTAATCACCGCATCCCGGCGGTTGGGCAGGCCAATACCCATAATTCCCTTGTACACATTCTTCGTCTGACCAAGCTCGATGATGGTTTCCTCACCCGCTTTCAGCAGTTTTTTCCCGGGGATTGCCGATATCACCACCTTGTTCAACTTGTGATCTATCTCCTGGGAACTGTTTGTCCCTGTAATCATCGCCCGTAGGTAAACCAGCCCGGCATCCACATTGTATCCTTCTGCAGCCAGTTCCATGGCCGTATCGTGAAAATTATTGATAATAATGGCAATGGTCTCTTTACCGAGCGATCCCCGGTCGTTCATCCGGTCAATCACATCACGCATGCTCAACCGTCCTTTATGCACCGCCACCGGCACGTAATAATCCTTCATCGACTTGAATGGCTTCTGCCTGAAATAGGCTCTGATTGTTTTCTTCATATTGTAAGTTTTAAGGGTGGATAGGGGTTTGGGAATTGAAATTGGATACAAAGATCGGAAAAATATGTGGAAGGTTGTATCGAATAAAGCATTATTAAATGTATGTTATTAAATCTCCGTTATTCTAATTATATTATAAATTTTTATGTAGTCGTTATGCAGCTAAGTAACTAAATATGAAAGCCATTTTCATATTTATATTAACTTTCGAAAATTTATTCCTAAGTTTGCAAAACAAAAGATCTACAAATGATAAGTTAACCGAGTTGCCTTATGCTTATGGGTGCGAAAGTTGCTTTCTCTTTGATTCGCACGTCGGGATTTAAGTTGTCGATTTTAGATAGTACGGGATGAAGTTGAGATTTGTTGTATGTGGAATGACTATATTTTATTTATTTATTTGTTCACATACAGACTAATTAACAAAGTTAATAATAAAGTGAAAATATGAACAACTGTGTAAACATACAGGAAATGGAGTTGGACATATATTGGTGTTGGGTGCAAGTGTGAAAAAAAATACGTTATCTCAATTTTAAACTTGTACCTGCTAAAATGAGGCAAGACCTGCGAAGCCGTTAGAACAGGAAAATATAAAAAATGCTATGTTAGTAGATAAATCAGAAGTCAGAGAAGTTTATGGAATTTCGGGAAAACAAAAACAAAGAATTTTAGATTTTTTGCAAGGCGCTGTTTACTGTTGGTGCAAAAACAGAAAAAACGAGTGGTTTGCTGCAAGGGATTTGCTTGGTGGAGATAACTACTATTGGGAAGGAACGCCTATGATTGCTTTATATGAGAAATCTGAAGATGTAGAGCAGGCGGGAAAAGATGCCGGTTGGTTACTGAAACAAGTCATTAATAATGACAAACGCAATTTTGAAACCAAGAAAGAAGGCTTGGTTAGACAATATCGTTGGACTGGGAAAGAAAATAATAATCAACAACTCTAAACTTAACACAAATGAAAAAACTAATTTTGATTTTGGCGATATTAGGATTTATAAATTCTTCTGCTTTTTCAGCGACTTTTACATTGAAATATGGAAGTACAAATCTTTCTGACTATGTTTACGTTTACCAAAATGGGAAACAAGTTGCTTCTGGTTATACGTCCTCTTCCACGGGTTCAGTATCAATTACCTTAGCCACAGGGAACTATTCCTATAAAACAGCAACAAACTTTACAGGAGACATTACAGCAACTTCGGCTGTTACGTTAGACCACAAAAAAGCGACTTTTACAATTAAGGATAACTCAGGTAATCCTGTAAGTTCAGAAAATATATACATTTATGAAGACGGAATACAAGTTGACAACGGATATACCAATTCCTCGGGGATTGCAGAATTCTATTTAAAACCGAGCGAAAAATATGCTTACAAAACAAGTTTCAATCAAAGTGCAATGTCTTTACTTAGTGATGCTTCTATTACTTTGACGAAAAATAATGTCAGCGTAATCGCTAAATATTTAAATTATCCTATTGCTGATAATTTCACGCTTTATCTATATGGTGACACACAAAATGCTCTTGCCTCTTATATAAGTTCGAGTGCGACAAATGGTGAAATCAATTTTAATGTATCAACAGGCAACTATTGGCTGAAAAACAAGCTGAATATTTACACAAAATTGAATATTACAAGTACAAATCAACAATTTTACTTAGATTACAAAAAAGTTCGTTTTATTTCCAATTTAAATGCACCTAACATATTGGAAGAAGTTATTGTTTCAAATGGCACTTATTCAACAGATACAAAAATAACAGATGGAAAGGGTTATGCCGATTTTTATTTATTACCGGGTTTTTATACATATTCGCACTTGGGTATGTCAGAACCATTTACCGTTAAGAATGACACAACAGTAAATTTAACTACTCAATCAGTTACATTCAATTTGAAGAATGGTACTACTTCGGTAGCTTATGCAAATCAACCGTTTAAAATAGGAAAAGATATGAATAGCCTTTCTTCATATACAACCAATTCAAGTGGTACTTGTCAGGTAAACTTAAAAGCAGGAAGTTATGTGTTCTCAGACGGTATTTCAAGTTATTCCTTTACCGTTTCAAGTGGTGGACAAACAATTACACCTCCATTATATGATGTTACATTTAATATTACACAGAATTTACCAAATGTGACATTGTCTTATCTTTATGTGTCTTCTATAAACACAGGTAAAGAAGTTTCCTATACTACCTATACAAGCGGTATGAAATTGTGTTTGCTATCAGGTGATTATAAATTTCGTTGCTATGGTGATGGTTTCTCTATAAGCCAATATGTTCCATTTCAGGTAACTCAAAATACTACAGTGCAGGGATTTTATACTTTTCAGTTGAATCTTACTGATAATAATGGTGTAATTTCAGGACAAAGTTATTATATCAAGCAAGATGGAAATTATGTGAATACTTCATTTACAACTAATAATCAGGGGGTAGCAATAGCTTATTTGCCAAACGGCAACTATTCGCTATACAATGTAAACACACAAGAAGAAACGCCATTCACTATAATTAATCAAAACAAGACACTTAATTTACAGTTACCGAATGAAATTACTTTAAATGTAACAAAAGACGGACAAGCAATTACAACAGGCTATGTAATGATATATAATGAACAAAAAACAACGGTAAAAAATGTGCAAATATCGAATGGAACAGGCAAAGCACGTTTACAATCAGGCAGTAATTATTATGTAATGATGAGTGCTTCAGGGGTAGCAAGCCAGCAAGCAAAAATTACTGTTTCAGGCAATAGTGCCAATTTGGATTTTGTTTCATTACAAATCAAAACGGAAGGAAATGGTATTGCGTTTCCATATTCAAATTTAATTGATGAAACTGTTTCAACTTACATTCTCAAACAAAGTACTGTTCGCTTGGCTGCTGTTCCGATGAAAGGCTGGACTTGTGTAAAATGGATTATTAACGGAACAAATATCAGCAGTGACTTTATAGATTATACATTGAGTAGTGCAACAGTTGCAACGGTTGTCTTTCAGCAAAATTCAGGAAGTGGAGTTTCGCAAGTGAAAGTATCAAACAATCTTTCTATTTATCCAAATCCAGCTGAAACACAAATTAATTTCTCTGAAAATTTGAGTGGAAATGCTGTTATTTATAATACAGAAGGCAAGATTATGAAACATATCTATGTCTATGGTAATGGAATTAATATATCAGATTTGAGTTCAGGAATTTATGTTGTAGTTGTAGAAACTGACAATGGTACATTTAAGGGTGATTTTATAAAAAAACAATAATATTACGATAAAACAAAAACACCAGCACCCAATCGAGTAGACCGCCCTGCCGGTATTTAGCCGATAGGGAGAGCCTCTCCACATCACTGTATCCCGGATATATAGGGACAAGCTGTACGGTTCTCGTATACAGCGGTTCGTTAAGAAATGGCGCAATTCTGATGTAATAAGAAAACAAAGATTCGTAACCTCGTTGTTGTAGACATTCCACCGTGATGGTGGTTCGCAGAATCTGGCTACCAGCGACAGCCCCTATTCGGCGTAATTTCCAGGTGGCTGTTACACAAAGAGTATAACCTTAATCGACGCTACCACAATCTTAAACTGATAATTAATGGAAGAATCAAAAAAACTATTTTCACAAAGAGCAATTTCGATTGCAACTTATTTTGGCGGACCTGCAGCTGCCGGATATTTGGTTAAAAAAAACTATGAAGCATTTGACCAACCAGAGAAGGGTAAGAAATCCTTCATAATAGGAATCATCACTACAATTCTGATGTTTGCCGGAATATTTTCGATACCTGAACAAATAATTGATAAAGTCCCTAATTTTTTGATCCCTGCAATTTATACAGGAATAATTTATCTGATAGTTGAGAAAATACAGGGAAAATGGTTAAACGAGCACAAAAAGTTAGGTGGCGAATTTTATAGTGGATGGAAAGCGACTGGAATTGGAGCAATTTTTATGGTGATAATACTTCCTATAATTTTTGGAGCTGCTTTTCTGGCTGGAGATTTTTCCAAACCTGATTTCGATGCGACAACTTATGACAAAGAGGTAGCAAGATTTGTTGTGAATGAAAAGAAATCGCTTGCAGTATATAATGTGATTGATTCATCAGAACCCCAATACTTAATTAATGAATTCCGTAATGGGATTGTGTTATGGAAAGAAAACAAGGAAATTGTAAAAAGATTAAACGCAATAGAAAATTTGCCAACAGAATTGCAAAAGCAAAATAAAAAACTATCAAGTTATTGTGATTTAAGGATACAATTCAATGAGTTAATAGTAAAAGCAATATCTGAAGACACAGACATATATGCTACTGAAATTGACAGAATTGGAACGGAAATAAACAAGATATTAGATGAACTTGAAGAATATAAAAAATAACTGCGTCCAACACACCTTAAATCTTTTGAACTAAAACACACAAACAGATTCTCATACCTATAATGAAATGAAAGATAAAGAATTGACAGCCGAAAAAAGAATTGGTGCAATGATACTTGACCATTTTGTTATGACTTTTGCAATAATGGTTATTGTAATGCCGGCACTAATCACAAAAATCGATAATACTTTTAGTGATCAACCTTTAGCTCAGAAAGGTGCAATCGACTGGAGTTTGATTTTAATGTGTTTTGGAATGGCATTATACATAAATAAAGACATGATACAAGGAAAAAGTATCGCAAAAAGAGCATTGAAACAAGAAGTTGTTGATATAAAAACCGGAGAAGTCGCCTCTTCATTAAAGTGTTTTATTCGAAATCTTACAATTGCATTTTGGCCAATTGAAGTTATTGTAGTTTTGATAAGCCCTGCCAGAAGAATAGGTGATTTTATTGCAGGAACGAGAGTGGAACTAATGACAGATGATAGAAATTCAAAACCAAAAGTTGACATCAGAAATGTTGCAATTTCTTTATTACTTGGGTTTATTATTATATTTGGTGGCTTTTATTTGTTCAAAGACAAATTTAGTATTGGAGAGGGTGTATTTGACAGTCCTGCTTATGTTCCTTCTTCATACAACAAAGAGTTATCGTTACAGTTAAAAAATCATTTAGATAATACATCTGACAAATATCTTTTACACACCGACATAAAAGTATATGATAAAATTACAGATGACAGTTTAAAATATATTGATGCTTCATTTGACCTGAAAGAAGATTATATCGACAATGGCTCCTTGGAAGAAATCAAAGCTGAAATATTCGAATCCTTGTTCGAAATTATTCCTAAAGACAAATTTATTCTTAAAGGTAAATTTAACTATGAAAATGAAAAGACAAGCAAGTCGACGCTCCGAACTTACGATTGGAGAAAGATTGAATAAGAATTAAATCATAACTAACAACCACTTAATTTACTACTATCACAACACTATTTTTAGCGCTCGGGATTACCGAAGCAATCATTATTCTATTGACCATACTTTTCCCTGTTTGGGCGCTGGTAGATATTTTGAGGAACAAATTTGATAGAAATGAAAAGTTAATCTGGGTGCTTGCGGTAATTTTCACCAACCTTGTCGGTGCAACGCTGTATTTTCTTATAGGGAAGAAACACAAGATAAAGGAATAATTTCAGGTAGAGCAAAGCAAAACCTTATTTCTTTACCTTATTTTTCTGACTAAACAAACTTAGTAGTAAGGATGGAAGTATAAAGATATCCCTCTGACCTTATTACCTTATTTATGATTGTATTTAAATAAGGTAATAAAGTCAGAGGTATTTTCTATTCATATCTCTTTGCTAATAAGGTTGTTTCGTCAGAAAAATAAGGTTGAAAATAAGGTAAGAACTATACAATAAAGTTATTACCCCCACAAAAAAACAAATAAAAAGTTGTAAATTGCGGACATTTATCAAACCTAACAATTAACCTCAACCAAAATCCGGAACAAATTGTCAGAGACCACATCGACAATATATTGTAGAATACCGCAGAATTATTGAGGAAGCAACTAAACCTAAATGTTAAATAATAAACCTGTGAGTTGATTTTATGAAAATTATACCTATCTTTGGCCAAAATTTATATGCAATAAAATACCCGGATGAAGTGCAGGATGAATTTCATCGTCTCTTTTCATTGTGGAACGATCCGGAATACCTGGAAGAATTTTTTGATGCCAATATTGAGGATATTACCGATGGATTTTATGGCACATTTACCGTAGAAGGAGCAATATTTGAAACCTATGACAGTGCCGTCTGTTTTGAAACGCAACTAAGAGATTTAGCCACAAAAGGCAATTATCATCAATTAAACGGGTTAGATGCAATCTTTAAACCATTACACAATCAACAAACACGTATACTTCCACTAAATGCAAGCAAAGCCAGACAGGACTGGTTGAGATTGTATGCCCTGCGGATTGACAAGCAGATATACATTATTACAGGAGGTGCCATTAAATTAACAAGAACAATGCAGGAGCGTGATCACACGAAAGAAGAACTTGCCAAAATAAGAATGTGTCGTGAATATTTGATCAACAAAGGTATCAGTGATATTGATGGTGTAATTGAAGAAATGGAGATATTATGAGTAAAGCTACTGAAATTATAAATGAGCTCGCATCCGGCGAACAATCAGCCTGGTTAGAAGATGCCAACTGGCGAAGTGAAAATCGTGATTGGTTGGATAAATCATTCAGGATTGCTGTAAGAATCCTGCGCGAAATTCGTCGGCAAAAGCCTCTGAATGGCATGACACAAAAAAAACTGGCTGAGGAAATGGGTGTTTCAGCTCAACACATCAATAAAATTGTAAAGGGAAAAGAGAACCTCACACTCGAAACAATTTCCAAAATTGAAGCGGTATTGGGTATTTCGTTATTCGAAGTTCCCTCAAATACGGTCAATATACCTTTGGAGCGGACTCATAAATACAGTTTGCCCCTTAATCCTTTGCATGCAAAAAAAATTGGCACTTACAGTGTTTCCTTTAACGAGGTAGAAACATGCGTTTATGAACCCGATGTAGATTATTTACCTAATGGAACAAATGGATACTAATAAAAAAGCAGTTGGTTTCAAATTGCTGAACGTGAGCACTGAACAGTTTGCGCTTATCGAAGATTGTTTTCAAAAAGAGGCTGTCATCAACCTTGAAGCAAGTTTGCGTTTTGCCGCTAACGACCAGGAGCGCATGGTGGGTGTTTTTGCCCTTGTTAAATTTAATTGTGCACAAAAACCTTTTATCATCATTGAGGCCGGCTGTCACTTCGAAGTTCAGCCGGAATCATGGAACGAAATGCTCAGTAACAATGTCTTGTTGGTACCCAAAAACTTTATGCAACACTTAGCAGTGATTACAATTGGCACGGCAAGGGGCATCCTTCATGCCAAAACTGAAAATACTCCTTTCAATCAGTATGTGTTGCCTACCATTAATGTTTCAGAGATGATTAAGGACGATGTTACTTTTGAGTTTAGGGAATAGAGGTGACCATACTTTTCCCTGTTTGGGCGCTGGTAGATATTTTGAGGAACAAAGTTGATGGGAATGAAAAATTAATCTGGCTACTTGCGGTAATTTTCACCAACCTTGTGGGTGCAACGCTGTATTTTCTTATAGGAAAGAAACACAGGATAAAGGAATAATTTCAGGTAGAGCAAAGTAAAACCTTATTTTCTACCTTATTTAAAATAATGTAAAATCCGTTCTCTGTCCTCGCACTCTTTATCATTCTTATGATACAGCTCAACAAAAACGATTCTTTGTTCATCAGCGAAATGGGCATAAATCAATCGCAGTCCAGAGTTTACGCCACGTCCTTTGAGTGATTTACAGGCGATCTTTTTTACTTTAATAACACAAGTTTCGAGACCTAAGTTGTCTATTCTAAAACTAAATGGAGGTCGTTCATCTGGCATAACTTCCAATACTTGTTTCACAACTTTAAGATCATCGTTAAGGGTTCGGTACTTCTTTAGCAAGTCCTTAATATCCTTTTTGTAGGCTTCCAGCTCCTCAAATTTCATTGCGCTTCAATTTCTTCTCCATAGTTTCTTACAGAGAAGGGTGCCTCCCTGTAAAATGCCAGTTCATAATTGATTTCGTCACCTTCTTTTGAGGCCAGCCAGGGCATATCTTTATGCGAATAATTACTTATTGCTGAGGCCGACCAATCGCTCATTTGCTCGATGACCCTGTCAATAACCTCTTTTTCACTAGCTTTAAGCTCGGTAAGGTTGGCTTTGGTTAAAGGCAAATACCGCGTTTGCTGTAAACCGAAGTAATCTGTTTTAAAACGTTGTAGTTGCCCGGCATCAATCATTTGGTTAAGTATGGTATCTAACTTTTGAGGCACCGGGCCATAAGGCAACTTACGATATTTTGCACCGGTCAGGTGCTCCTCATAAAGTTCGTAGTAGTTAAAATCAGCGAAATAAAGCAATTTATAAAGCACAGTTTCACCTACATTGGGTTTACCGGCACATTTCTCGAGGATATAAAGCAACACGTTTTTGAATTTGCTTACCTGAAGTTTAGGTACAGCAATTCGCTCCCCGGAGGTTGGCTCTTTGTCCTGATGAATAATTTCAATGGCATCGGTAGCAGCAAAGTCTATCGACATAAATTCATCCAAAGAGAAACCTAAAATAATCGAAAGCTTTTGAAGTTCAAGAGCGTCAATACCCCTGTTTCCTAACTCAATTTGCGCAAGTGAGGGCCGTGAAATCTTCAATCTGTCAGCCAGATCGGCCTGTGACAGCCCTTTTAATTTACGTAAATCGGTGATTCTCTGACCAATTTCCTTTCGTGATAGTTTCGCATTCATAATCAGGGTATAATCTTACAATAATAACGCAGCAAAGGTACACAATGTTTCAATACAAAACAACATAATGTTCTTTTATAAAACATAAAATCACTCATCATTCTTTTTTTGTTTTTTTGCAATCTTTAATGGCTTTTTATTTGTTTTTATGGTAGATTTGCAGCCACAGTCATTAAGCTTATGCAAAACATCGGATTATTCAACGATAGCTATCCTCCCATCATCGACGGGGTAGCTGTCACCGTTCAGAATTACGCTAAGTGGATGTATCAACATGAAAGGAATGTTTGTGTGGTAACGCCAAAAGCTCCTGATTATATCGACACTGATCCTTTTCCTGTATATCGCTATCCATCAATTCCGTTGGTGAGCAGAAAGCCTTACCGGTTGGGATTACCTGATATCGACATTGCCTTTCAAACCAAACTCGAGAAAATTCCGTTTTCTCTGGTACACGCTCATTGCCCATTTACTTCAGGTTTACTGGCTTTAAAAATTGCGAAGGAAAGAAAAATCCCATTGGTTGCTACCTTTCACACAAAATACAGAGATAACTTTGAGCAGGCGCTTCATTCAAAAAAACTGGTTGATCTGATGGTAAAGGAATTGGTGTACTTTTACAATCAGGCAGATGAAGTTTGGATTCCTCAGGAATCGGTGGAAGAAACCCTTCGTGAATACGGCTACAAAGGCAAATTGGTGGTAATGAACAATGGAACAGACTTCTGTACCAACCAGGATTCGGAGGTATTGAAAAAAGAGGCCAGAGAGAAACTGGGAATCAATGGGGATGAATTGGTGTTGCTATATGTCGGGCAGCTGGTTTGGGAGAAGAACCTGCGATTGATCATGGATGCTTTGTCAAAAAACCGGCAGACAAATTTCAGGATGATTTTTGTAGGAACCGGATATGCTGAAAATGAATTGAAGATGCTGGCGGAGAATATGCAATTATCATCCCGCATCGAATTTCCGGGTTTGATTTCTGATCGGCAAATGCTCCGGAATTATTATGCCGCTGCCGATCTTTTTCTATTTCCTTCTCTTTATGATACCTGGGCATTGGTTGTAAGAGAAGCTGCAGCATTGTACACTCCTTCTCTTTTGTTAAAAAAATCCATTGCAGCTTCTGACATCATTGATAATGTCAACGGATTTCTTATAGAGGAAAATCCCGACGTATTTGCCTCAAAGTTAGATACTTTATCTATGAACAAACAGCTTTTAAGTGAAACTGGCGTCAACGCAGCCAAAAGTCTTACTAAATCATGGGAGAAAATCGTTTCTGAAGTGCTGGATCGTTATGAATATCTTATAAAAATTAACCGGAAATAAAAAACGGAACATCTATTTAAAAATCAGATGTTCCGTCTCTGCATAAACAAACATTTGTAAACTTACAAATCATTTTTCGAGATAAGGATTTTGTCTATTATAAATAAAAAATGGTACATTGCCGGACATCTCTTCTTTCTGCTCATATTTATCTTCAATAGAAAAGAAAAAGATTTCACTTAACATCCTCGGACGTGGGGGCCTGTCTTCCACTACTGATTTAAATATTAACTTTTGATTCATCAATTGGAAACAATTCAATAAACATAAAAAAAACAGAACAGACCACTTTCTCATGATAAATTTCGTTGGAATAAAAAAAATTGATATTTTTACACTCAAATTTAAGCGTAAAGTTTGTTGATTCAAAAAAAAATATATGTAAGGACAAAAAACATACTTTTCATATACTACTGTTTATCAAATGTTTACAAATCGCTATTTTAACAATATCTGTACGTTAAAAAGAGCTATACGTAAAAGGTAAAAAAAACCGTACACTATGAACAAAAATTCTTATCATCTTCTGGTTATCTGTTTGCTAACAATACTCTTCTCGTGTCAGAAAAAATACACGCGAAATGAGTGTATTCTGCAAGCGGAAAAAATTTTGTTTCAATACCCTGACTCGGCATATCAGATTCTGAACAACATTAACATAGCGGAACTGGATAATCCGGCTGACTATGCTGCATGGTGTCTTCATCTCACTCATGCTCAGTATAAAACATACAGGAATATTTTATCAGACAGTCTTCTTAACTATGCAAAAGAATATTACTGTGGGAGCAAATTCCCTGTTCAGGAAGGAACTGTTTATTATCTTTACGGATGTCTTGCTGAATTAAGAAAACATCCTGAAACTGCAATGAAATGGTACAAAGAGGCTGATTATGTACTATCTGAAACAAAAGCATATGACCTTTCAGGACTGGCAAACTACAATATGGCTTTTATCTGTACCCCTGATGCACATTTTGAGTCTGCACTTTTTTATTTGAATAAAGCCCGGGGATATTTTAATAAATCCGGGAATAAAAAATATCAGGCATATGTTTATCGTGACATAGGCAATATATTATATAAAAATGATGCTCCTACTGACTCAGTACTTTATTATATCAATATGGCAATACAGTATGCCAACCTATCTGACGACTCAATTAATTACATGGCAATCAGAGCCATAAAAGGTGAGATTCTATTCTCTACAAATCCTGTTGAATCAAAAAATATGATATTGCAATATCTGAATTACCAGCCTCAGGAACAATACAGGTATACAGCCTATCTCGCGTACATATATGACGAATTAAACCAACCAGATTCTGCAAGATATTTTTACAATAGAAGTAAAAACAATCTGAGTACGACGAAACAGCGCTTTTTAAACAATATTGCGGGTATGTCTGTCGAGAAATATAACAAGAATTATCAAAAAGCTTTCGAACACTTATTAAATGCATATTACCAACGGGATACTCTTTTTCAAAAAAGTATTCAAAGCCAAATCCATATTATTGACAAACAGTTTGATTACGCTCAAAAAGAAAAAGAAAATCTGGTTTTGAAGATTTCCAACCGAAATAAAATCATATACATATTTAGCCTTACAACAGCTTTATTGATAATTGGTATCATTTTGTTTGTAATGATCTCTCTACACCGGAAAAAGATACTAATTAAAGATTTTGAACAACAAAGACTTGAGAGTAATCTGAAAGTATTAAAAGAAACTCACGAAAACAAGAAACAACTTTTACTTAACAAGTTACATAACAGAACTCAAAACACCCTCTATCTTAAAAGATTAGAGATGGGACTAAAAGACAAAAATAAAATTGATGAATTTAAAGATAAAATAACAAAACAATCAATAATAAGTGAACTGGACTGGAAAGAATATATGAATGAAGCAGATCAGTTTCTGGACGAAAAAATAAGTATGCTCGCAGCAAGATATCCTTTACTAAAAGAAAATGATATCAGAATTGTGACACTTATTTGTCTCAATTTTGACATTACTGATTGCAGTACATTATTGAATACAACAAAAGAAACCCTTTATCACAGAAGGGTTCTTATTAAAACAAGACTTGGATTAGATAAAAAAACTGATCTGGACAAATGGCTGACCGAATACGTTAAATCAACTTAGCAGACCACAGAATTTCTTCCATCTCTTTTTGGACATTCAAAGCTTCACGTCTTGCAGCCTCAGCAAAATTTTTATCAGATGAGGCATAAATAATCTGTCGGGATGAGTTCACCAACAAGCCGCAATTACTATTTAATCCGTATTTCGCAACTTCTTGTAAACTACCTCCCTGTGCCCCAACACCTGGTACCAACAGAAAACTATCAGGAATGATTTTGCGGATTTCAGCCAGCATGTCAGCTCTTGTTGCGCCAACAACATACATTAGTTGCTCCTCATTTCCCCACTGTTTTGACGTTTTGAGCACTTTCTCAAACAGCTTCACGCCAGCCACATCTGTCATATACTGAAAATCAGCAGCACCTTTATTAGAAGTCAGTGCCAGTAAAATCACCCATTTTCCATCGTAATTCAAAAATGGAGTCACCGAATCCTCACCCATATAAGGCGCCACTGTCACTGCATCAAAATCAAGATTTCCAAAAAATGTTCTGGCATACATGGCAGAGGTATTGCCAATATCACCTCTTTTAGCATCAGCTATAATAAACTGATCGGGATATACTTCTCTGATATAATCAACAGTACGCTCCAATGCTTCCCAACCCTGAATGCCCAGACTTTCATAAAAAGCCAGATTAGGCTTGTACGCTACACACAAATCAGCAGTAGCATCAATGATTGCTTTGTTAAACGCGAAGATATTATCGTCTGTTTCATCAAATAAAAATTCGGGAATTTTATTGATATCCGTATCTAATCCCACGCAAAGGAATGATTTCTTGCGTTGTATATTTTCAAAAAGTTGTTGTTTGTTCATTGTTTGTCAAAGGTATATCCTGTATATTAATAATATCAAATCTGCCTTCACTCATCATTTATTATTCATAGACGCACGACAGTGCGTCTCTACTAAATTTTGCTTTTCTTCAGACGCACGACAGTGCGTCTCTACTAAATTTCGCTTTCTTTCAGACGTTCCGCGTTTTCCGCCACAATTAGTTGATCAATCACCCCCTGAATATCGCCATTCATAAATGCCGAAAGATTATATATTGTAAAATTAATTCTGTGATCGGTAATGCGTCCCTGAGGATAATTATAGGTACGAATCTTAGCAGAACGGTCGCCCGTCGACACCATGGTTTTACGTTTTGAGCCAATTTCGTCCAGGTATTTCTGGTGTTCGATGGCATAAATACGTGACCGAAGTTCAATCATCGCTTTCGCTTTATTTTTATGTTGCGACTTCTCATCCTGACACTGCACGGTAATTCCGGTTGGAATATGCACCAGTCGTATGGCCGAATAAGTAGTATTTACCGATTGCCCCCCTGCTCCTGATGAGCAAAATGTATCCACACGCACATCCGATTCTTTCAGTTCTATATCAAACTCTTCTGCTTCAGGAAGTACCGCCACGGTTGATGCCGAAGTATGTACCCGACCCTGAGTTTCGGTCTGAGGTACACGTTGCACCCGGTGAACGCCCGACTCATATTTAAGGGTACCATAAACATTGGCTCCCGAAACAGTGAAGATAATTTCTTTATATCCACCCGAGGTTCCTTCCGAAACATTGGTCACTTCGACTTTCCAGCCTTTCGACTCGCAATAGCGGGTGTACATTTTGAAGAGGTCGCCCGCAAAAATAGCCGCCTCATCACCACCGGTACCACCACGAATTTCAACGATAGCATTTTTGTTATCCTCAGGATCGGCAGGAATCAACAAAAGTTTTATTGCTTCTTCCATCGCCGGAATCTTAGGCTCAATAGCATCAATTTCTGCTTTAGCCATCTCTCTCATTTCAGCATCCGATTCCACCTCCAGCAGTTCTTTTGCTTCTTCCAGATGCGACAAGGCAAGTTTATACTCATCTCTGGCCGTAAGAATCTGTTCCAGATCATGGTACTCCTTGTTCAATTTCACAAAGCGTTTCTGATCCGAAATCACGGATGGGTCGGTGATAAGTGTTGATATCTCATCAAACTTATGCTGTAATGCGTCTAATTTTTCTATTAATGATGTTTCTGCCATTGATGATAATTACTTGTTTTCCACCCATTTTCTCGCATTCACAAATGCTTCGACCCATGGAGTGATCTGATCTGAATTGACCCTTTCGGCAGGATAATGCGCCCATTGCCATGGGAATACAGCACGTTCGGGATGAGGCATCATGGCTAAATGACGGCCATCGGCAGAACATATTCCCGCAACGGCATAATCCGATCCGTTAGGATTGGCAGGATAAGCCTCATACGAATATTTGGCGATGACGTTGTATTCCTTTTCCGATTTAGGCAAACTGAATTTACCTTCTCCGTGGGCTACCCAAACGCCTAATTTGCTTCCCGACATCGAACCGAGCATTACGGAATTATTCTCCGGAATGGTCACGCCGACAAATGAGGATTCAAATTTATGGGAATCGTTGTGCAACATCCGTGGTTTCACGTCATGTTCAGGAGTTACCAGTCCGAGCTCGATCATCAGCTGACAACCGTTACAAATCCCCAGACTCAGCGTATCTTTGCGTTTGTAGAAATTGTCCAGCGCAAGTTTCGATTTCTCGTTATACAGGAAGGCTCCTGCCCAACCTTTGGCCGAACCTAACACGTCGGAGTTGGAAAATCCGCCACAGAATACAATCATGTTCACATCTTCGAGAGTTTCTCTGCCTGTAGCTAAGTCGGTCATATGCACATCTTTCACATCGAAACCTGCCAGATACAGAGCATAAGCCATTTCACGGTCGCCATTAGTTCCTTTTTCGCGGATAATGGCGGCTTTCACGCCGCTGGGTTTTCTGTCCTGCGACAAACCGAACTGTGAGAATTTGCCTTTGAAAGTATCGGTAAATCTGAATTCGAGTGCCTGATTTTTATAATTATTGAAGCGAGATTGTGCACAGGCTTCACCACTTTGTTTTTTATCTAAAAGATAGGAAGAACGGAACCACACATCTCTCAAATCGTTGACAGAGAAAGTATATGCCTGTTTCTTCTTGATAATTTCAAGTCTTCTCTCTTCGATAGGCACCGCAACGCGTGCATAGCCCACTCCGTAGCTTTCGAGGACTTTTTCAACGGCTTTTCTGTCTTTCACCTGAATCAGTACTCCGGGATTTTCAGCAAACAGGTTGGTTACAATTGAATTTCCTTCGAGATAATCGAGTTTCACCTGCAAACCGCCCTTGCTGTTTCCGAAGCACATTTCGAGCAGTGCTGTGATCATTCCACCTTCGGAAATATCATGACCGGCAAGAATAAGGTTCCTGGAAATCAGTTCCTGAATGGCATCAAAGGCAGCTTTGAAATATTCCGCATCCTGCACGGTTGGAACTTCATCACCGATTTTGTTGAGAGTTTGTGCTAATACCGAACCACCCAGTTTTTGATTGTCAAACGAAAAATCAACATAATAGATGGCTGATTTAGGATCATTTACAATCACTGGACTCACGGTTTTCTTCACATCAGTCACCTCACCGGCAGCTGAAATGATGACCGTACCGGGTGAGAAAACTTTCTCATCCCCATACTTCTGGGTCATTGATAAAGAATCTTTACCGGTTGGTATGTTGATCCCTAAAGAACAGGCAAAATCGCTGCAAGCTTCTACTGCTTTGTACAAACGGGCATCTTCACCGGGATTCTTGCAGGGCCACATCCAGTTGGCGCTCAGCGAAACGGAATCCAAACCATCCTTCAACGGTGCCCAAACAATATTAGTCAGGGCTTCGGCAATTGCCAGTACCGAACCGGCTTCAGGATTGGCCAAAGCTGCCAGCGGCGCATGTCCGATAGAGGTTGAAATACCTGCTTTACCACGATAATCAAGCGCCACTACACCTAAGTCGTTCAATGGCAACTGAATTTCTCCGGCGCATTGCTGACGGGCAATTTTTCCGGTAATGGAGCGGTCCACTTTATTTGTCAACCAATCCTTACAGGCTACAGACTCCACCTGAAGCACGTTTTCTATATAGCTATGTAATTGATTTTCATCTATTTCCACCGAAGCAAACTGTTCGGCAACGGTATTATCGGTGATGACAGTTTTGGGTGGTTTTCCGAACATATAATCCAATGGGAGATCAATGGGAGCTGCCCCCCAACCCCCTGAAGGGGGAGTTTCCCGGGCCAATTCAACTTTAATTCTTTTCAGCACATTGTCAATATTGCCAAGTATTTCTTCGTTGGTAAACCTGATGATTCTGAAGCCATACTCCTGAATTAGTTGAGTACGTAATTCATCATATTCTTTTACTTCAGGGTCATTGTGATACTTGCCATCTACTTCAACAACAAGTTGTTTTTGCAGACAAACAAAATCTGCAATACAGTCACCAATTATATGTTGTCTCCTGAATTTATAATCATCGAGTCCTTTGCCTTTCAATTGCTCCCAAAGAATTTCTTCTGCCTGAGTCGGATTATGCCTGTTTTTTACAGCCAGTTCTTTTAAACGGGCATACAATGAGGGATATGCTGTTTGTACTCCCGGCTTTTGTTCCCCCTTTAGGGGGTTAGGGGGCAAAAATGTCAATCTCATATCGCCGGTAGTTTCTCCTACCACATACATCGGAGCGCGTTCGCGTTCTGCAATATGCTGCACCATCTCAATATCTTCGGTTTTCATCAACATCCCCATGCGTTCCTGACTTTCATTGCCCACAATTTCTTTGGCACTCAGGGTCGGGTCGCCCACCGGTAATTTCGAAACATCAATTTTACCCCCGGTTGTTTCTACTAATTCCGACAGACAGTTCAGGTGACCGCCTGCACCATGGTCGTGGATGGAAACGATAGGATTCACTTCGGCTTCAGCGAGAGTACGGATCACGTTAGCGACACGTTTCTGCATTTCGGGATTGGCACGTTGTACGGCATTCAATTCCACCGCATTGTCGTAATGACCAGTATCCACCGATGACACAGCACCACCGCCCATACCGATACGGTAATTGTCGCCGCCCATCACCACTACCTTCTCTCCTACTTCGGGTGTACCTTTAAGGGCATCCTTACGATTACCAAAACCTACTCCTCCGGCCAGCATGATCACTTTATCATAGCCGTATTTCTTGTTATTTTCTTCATGTTCGAAAGTCAGCAACGAACCGCAGATCAGCGGCTGACCGAATTTATTTCCAAAATCCGAAGCTCCGTTCGATGCTTTGATCAGGATTTGCTCCGGCGTTTGGTACAACCATTTACGGGCTGCAATGTTTTGCTCCCATGGTTTATGGTTGTTGCGCGGATAAGAAGTCATGTAGACTGCTGTTCCGGCAATCGGTAAACTGGCTTTTCCTCCACCGAGTCTATCTCGAATTTCTCCACCGGTACCGGTAGCTGCGCCGTTGAAAGGCTCTACAGTGGTCGGGAAATTATGTGTTTCAGCTTTTAACGAAATAACCGATTCAATTTCCTTTGTAACAAAGAAATCGGGTTTATCGCCACTCGTCGGGGCAAACTGCTCGATTACCGGTCCGGCGTTGAATGCCACATTGTCTTTGTAGGCCGAAACAAGATTATTTGGATTTTCTTCCGAAGTCTTACGTATCAGTTTAAAAAGCGACAATTCTTTTTCCTCTCCGTCGATCACAAACTGACCGTTGAAGATTTTATGACGGCAGTGTTCCGAATTCACCTGTGAGAAACCGAACACTTCCGAGTCAGTGAGTTTTCTTCCTATTTTCTCACTCACTTCGTTCAGGTACTGAATTTCATCTTTGCTCAGCGCCAAACCTTCCTGTTCGTTATAAGCAACAATATCATCAATATAGACAATCGGATCGGGTTGTTTTTCGATGGTAAAAATCTCCTGTGTCAGTTTGGAATAAATTCTTTCGAGCATCGGGTCGTAATCCAGCGCTCCCTGCACTGACGGCGTCGGTGGCATCAAACGAAACTCCTCAATTCGTAAAATACCTGAAATACCCATATTCTGAGTAATTTCAACGGCATTGGTACTCCACGGGGTGATCATCTCACGGCGTGGACCGATATAATTCTCTGAAATTTCAGCCAGATCGAGCAGTTGTGCATTGCCGAAAAGCCACACTAATTTTTCTAAATCGTTTTGCTGAAGCGGCTGTTTTGTCTGTACAGCGTAAATGTGTTGCGAAGGAGTTCGGAAGAATTGAATCATAATTGTTGTATCAATTTTTAGGAGTTGCAAAGATAGCTATTTTTTATGGCTTGATAAAACAAAAAAAGACGCTTTTTAAGCGTCCTTTTCCATTTAAATCGTTCATCCGAAAAACCATCTGTGTAATTCCCCGTAATGTTCCTGGTACATTTTGTAGGCATCTTCAATGATTTGAAGAGCGGTGTCTTTGCCAAAGAATTTCTCCACCACTACAGTCTTGTTTTCGAGTTTTGTATAATCCTCGAAGAAACTCATGGTTTCCTGAATCATATGAGGAGGCAGGTCGGAGATATCATTATAATGAGAGACACCCGGATCGCCCACTGCCACAGCAATAATTTTGTCATCAGCTTCCCCGTTATCGAGCATACGCATCACTCCGATTACTTTTGCTTCCACAATACACAGGGGCACCACTTCAATTCTCGTAAGGATCATAATATCCAGCGGGTCATTGTCGTCGCAATAGGTCTGAGGAATAAAACCATAATTATGAGGATAGTAAACTGACGAATATAAAACACGATCCAACCGGAGCAGTCCACTTTCTTTGTCCAACTCGTACTTTGCCCTGTTCCCTTTAGGTATTTCAATAATACCTTTGATAACATCAGGCTTATTTGTTTTTGGCACCACCTGATGCCAGGGATTAAAATTACTTCTCATAAAATTTGTGCTGCGTGGTCTTTAGTGTTTACTTCTTTCGGAGTGATAATTTTCTCAATGATTCCTTTTTCATCAATAATGAATGTGGTACGGAACATACCCATATATTTTCTTCCATACATAGATTTTTCGCCCCAGGTACCGAATAATTCCGACAAAGTTTTTTCGGTATCGGCAATCAGGTTGAAAGGCAGATTTTGCTTGGCAATAAAGCCCTGATGCGATTTCTCACTGTCGGCACTTACGCCGATCACTTCATATCCCGCCTTACGCAATTCGCTGTAATTATCTCTCAGGTTACAAGCCTGGGCAGTACATCCGGAGGTATTATCCTTGGGATAGAAATATAAAACGATTTTTTTACCTGCAAAGTCGGATAGTTTCAAGACTTTGCCTTCCTGATTGGTCCCCAGTACTTCAGGGGCCTTGTCGCCGGTTTTTAGTGCCATAGTTGAATGTTTTAAGTATTGACGTGCAAAGGTATTGAATTATTGTGAAATGGAAAGAGAAAAATTGATATTTTGTTTAAAACGAACGATCATTTCCGAATGAGGTTCAACTTATTGAAGATTCGTAAAGGAGATATGAGTAACCCCGTACAAATTAATTTTTCAAACGCAAACATTATTAAGAAAAACCTATAAATTTGTAGTCAATATTTAGCTTGAAAATATTAACCAGAGCTCTGTCTTGTGTGGGTGATCAATTTCATCCGGAGATGACTGGTCAATTTAATACAGAATATCCATGACAAAAACAATTACAAAAATAAACGCGTTTTTTCTTTCTTTGTCACTTTTTATAGTAACAGACCTTTCTGCACAAACAGATATTACAGTTCGTGCTGGCTTAGATTGTGCCGGTCCGGTTCAAAACAATGCAATTACAACGATGCATCAGTTCAGGGAAACATCTCCCTTATTGCTGAATAATGAAAGATCATTACTACTGAAAAAATTTGAGACTTATTCTGATGCTTTTCCCCCTGATTCATTTAACCAATATCTGAAAAGCCCGGAACAGACTGCCGTTGACCTGGAAAAAACAACACCCATCCTGTATTGTTACCGATATGGTTTCGATAAAATAATGAACGAAATAAAGAACACCCGGGTAAAAAAAGGAACTGCGGCAGTGTGGTTACTTTATGATATGGGGTTTGTAGTTAAAACACCCTCAGGGGCTTTCGGAATCGACATTGAACAT
>JAYFQH010000083.1:0-2856 GCA_034927265.1 Paludibacter sp. | reverse complement strand
GCTTCAACTTTGGCAACAGCCAACTTCTGATTTTTTGTTAGTTTACTCATCATTGAAGTGTTAATTAATTATTACTCGGAAAACTACCTTTTACAGTAATACCCATACTTCTCGCTGTACCTGCAACCATTTTCATGGCTGCTGTTAACTCAAAACAATTCAAATCGACCATTTTGTCTTCAGCAATTTGTTTTACCTGATCCCAGGTAATTTCAGCCACCTTTTTACGGTTAGGCTCAGCTGATCCACTCTTCTGTTTGGCAACTTCCAATAACTGGATAGCAACCGGAGGAGTTTTAACAACAAAATCGAATGATTTGTCAGAGTAATAGGTGATAACAACAGGTAAAACCTTACCGGCTTTGTCCTGGGTTCTGGCATTAAATTGTTTGCAAAACTCCATAATGTTGATCCCTTTAGAACCCAATGCAGGTCCTACCGGTGGAGATGGGTTTGCCGCACCTCCCTTAATCTGTAACTTAATAAGTCCAGCAATCTCTTTAGCCATAATTGTTATTTTTTTTGAAGATTAATTGGAACAACCGGATTGTAACTTATCCGACTATTCCCGTTCTACTTGATTGAAAGCTAGTTCGAGCGGAGTCTTCCGGCCGAATACCAGAACCATTACTTTGAGTTTTTTCTTCTCATTGTTCACTTCTTCAATAATACCTGTGAATCCATTGAAAGGACCTGAAATAACTTTAACACTCTCATCCTTCAGATAAGGTGTCAGCAAGTCAGCTTCAACTTCCTGCATTTCATCCACAACACCGAGAATCCTGTTGACTTCGGCCATGCGAACGGGAGTAGGAACATTGTTTTTTTCTTCCAGAAATCCAAAAACATTTGGAATTTGACGGATACGATGAGGAATTTCACCAACAAGATTAGCTTCTATCAGAACATATCCCGGCATAAGATTAATCTCTTTCGTGATATGTTTACCATTACGAATAATTATTTTTTTTTCAGTAGGGATAACAACCTGAGCTACAAACTGTCCAAGATCTGAATTTTTAATTTCAGCATCGATGTACTCTTTTATTTTGCTTTCTTTTCCACTAAAGGCACGTAAAACGTACCACTTGAAATTGGCTGTCTCAGACACTGTTTATTCCTCCTAAATTAATTTTTCGTAGATAAAAGTCATGATAGACTCAAAACCCAGGTCCATGACCCATACTATCAAGGCAATAATGATGGAAGCAATCAAAACCACGATAGCGCTGTTCACCAGTTCGGAGCGCGAAGGCCACGACACTTTGTGAACGAGTTCTGTGTAAGATTCTTTGATGTAATTTACTACTTTCATATATAAATAGAATTTGCACGGGCAGAGAGGCTCGAACTCCCGACACCTGGTTTTGGAGACCAGTGCTCTACCAACTGAGCTACGCCCGTGTATTTAGTTGAGAGTTGAAAGTTGAGAGTTGCTATTCTCAACTCTCAATTCTCAACTTTCAATTTATTAGTCAAGCAGTTCGGTAATCTGACCTGAACCTACTGTACGGCCACCTTCGCGGATAGCGAAACGCAAACCTACGCTACAAGCTACAGGGTAGATCAGTTTTACTGTGAACTCAAGGTTGTCACCCGGCATTACCATGTCAGTTCCTTCCGGCAAAGTAATTTCACCTGTGATATCCAATGTACGGATATAGAACTGAGGACGATATTTATTGTGGAATGGAGTGTGACGTCCACCTTCTTCTTTTTTCAGAATATAAACCGCAGCTTTGAAGGTAGTATGAGGAGTTACTTTTCCCGGGTGGGTAATAACCATACCACGTTTGATTTCATCTTTATCGATACCACGGAGCAATAAACCTACGTTATCACCAGCCTGACCTTCGTCAAGAATTTTGCGGAACATTTCCACACCGGTAACAACTGATTTTTTTGTTCCCTGGCCTAAACCGATGATCTGAACTTCTTCACCTGTTTTGATAATACCAGTTTCGATACGACCTGTAGCAACAGTACCACGACCTGTGATTGAGAACACGTCTTCAACCGGCATCAGGAATGGTTTATCAACTGCACGTTCAGGTAATTCAATCCATGTATCAACAGCATCCATCAACTCCATTACTTTATCTTCCCACTGTGCAACACCGTTAAGTGCACCAAGAGCAGAACCACGGATAATAGGAGTATTGTCACCGTCGAATTCATAGAATGAAAGCAGTTCACGCATTTCCATTTCTACGAGTTCCAACATTTCTTCATCGTCAACCATGTCACATTTATTCATGAAAACAACAATACGAGGAACGTTTACCTGACGAGCCAACAGAATGTGTTCGCGAGTTTGTGGCATAGGACCATCAGTTGCAGCAACTACAATGATAGCACCGTCCATTTGAGCAGCACCGGTAACCATGTTCTTAACGTAGTCAGCGTGTCCCGGACAGTCAACGTGTGCATAGTGACGAGAAGCTGTTTGATATTCAACGTGCGATGTATTAATTGTAATACCACGTTCTTTTTCCTCTGGAGCATTATCGATTGAATCGAATGAACGCAATTCAGAAAGTCCTTTTTTTGCCAATACAGTAGTAATAGCAGCGGTCAAAGTAGTTTTACCGTGGTCAACGTGACCAATGGTACCTACGTTTACGTGAGGTTTCGACCTGTCAAATTTTTCTTTTGCCATAACTCAAAGATTATTTTTTAGATTTTAAATGATATGTTTTATAAAAGCTTTTTAAATTGAGCTGTTGATGGGACTTGAACCCGCGACCTCTTCCTTACCAAGGAAGTGCTCTACCCCTGAGCTACAACAGCAAGAGAGCGGAAGACGGGGCTCAAACCCGCGACCCTCAGCTTGGAAGGCTAATGCTCTATCAACTG
>JAYFQH010000010.1:0-6971 GCA_034927265.1 Paludibacter sp. | reverse complement strand
TAAGAATTAAAAATAATAATTTTGCTCACAAAAAAAAAAACAGCTCAATTTCTTGAGCTGCTTTGCGGTATGGACGGGACTCGAACCCGCGACCCCCTGCGTGACAGGCAGGTATTCTAACCAGCTGAACTACCACACCGTTGTATGGGGCATTGTTTCTAATGCGGTGCAAAGATAAGGCATTTTTTCATTTCTGCAAATGATTTTGAAAAAATTTCCTGAAATATTTATGCAAGTTTTATTTTGTTTGTTATTTCACTTTAATGCCACATCCAACTGCTACTGTAAAAGAGGTTTTAACAGGCTTATTTTTCAATAATGCCTCAATTGCTTCTTCCACGTATTTCTCCGTCACATCATCAGCATCTTTATAATTGTTATCTATTGCTCCAATATACTTCACAACGAGATCTCCTTTATTCTTCTGGAGGATGAAAACATGTGGCGTTTTCGTTGCTCCGTATTGCGGAAACACTTTTTGTCCCTCGTCAACCAGGTAAGGATACGTGAAGTTCTTTGTCCTGGCCTTTTCCTGCATTTTATTATAGCTATCAACGGGTGAAATCTCCGGATCGTTTGAATTAATTGCAATCACAGGGTAACCTTTTTCCTTGTATTTTTTGTCTAACGCGATAATTCTGTCATCATAAGCTTTGGCATAGGGACACTGATTGGCGGTAAATATCAAAATAAACCCTTTTGATTCTTTAAAATCTGACAATGAAACAATTTTTCCATCCACATTCCTGAGTTTGAAATCCTCCGCTTTATCGCCAACTCTGTATCCTTTTGCAAATAATGATTGTGACACTACAAATACCAGTAATAGAACGATTATTCCTGTTTGCTTTTTCATAATCTAATATTTTCATTTATGATTGATAATAATTCTTCCTTATGAAGCTGCTGTTCAACAAACTGTATTTTCTTTTTATTTTTATAGAAAACAGTAGCCGGAATTGAACCAGACCAACTTTTGTCTACTTTGGGCATCCAGTAATTCATGCGTTTGTTGTCGTCAAGCAAATACACATCAGTTGTAATGTTGTTTTCTTTAAGAAACGGCAGGACCTCTTCTGAAAGATCACTTTTACTATCCAGAGAAATCAGCAACATTTTAAAATCAGTTCTCCCGGCGAACTGTTCATTTACTTCCATAAAATCAGGAATTTCTCTTACACAAGGACCACACCAGGTAGCCCAGAAATTAACAACATACAGCACGTCATCTTTGTTGTTGATTAACTTTTCGAACTCTTCAAATTTTATAACCTTTTTGAAAGATTGTTGTGCTTCTGTCTGAAATGATATCAGGACACCCAGAAACAGCAACGAGATAAAATATAGCTTTTTCATATAAATATTTTCTTGTTAGCAATGAATGTTCAACCGGAAATATCAGGATTTTGTTCAGTCTTTGTGGTTGATTTAAATAATTCTTTCATTTTTTTAATAATTCAACCGAAAATGAATTTTCATAATATGGTTTAAATAATCAATTTTCAAAGCAAAAAAAACACAAATCTCCACTATTTAAGTGAAGATTTGTGTTCAAAATGATGCAATATTTATATCAACAAAGGATATTAATATCCTCTGATGGCTTCAATACCTGGCAATACCCTTCCTTCAATTGCTTCCAACAAAGCACCTCCTCCGGTTGACACATAGGATACGCCGTCGTACAGACCAAATTTGTTTACACAGGCAACTGAGTCACCACCACCTACCAATGAAAACGCGCCATTTTTGGTAGCTTCTACAATAGCATTACCTACAGCACGCGAACCTGAAGTAAAATTATCAAATTCAAATACACCAGTCGGGCCGTTCCATAAAATTGTTTTAGATTGTTTAATCACGTCAGCAAAGATTTTCTCAGTTTCAGGACCAATATCCAATCCTTCCCAGCCTGCCGGGATTTCGCCTACCTTCACAAATTTTGTATTAGCCTCATTGCTAAAAGCATCAGCAATTTTAGCATCAACAGCCAAAACAATATTAACCCCGTTTTTCTTACCTTTTTCAAGCAATTCGAGAGCTAGGTCCAGTTTATCATCCTCACAGATTGAGTTACCAATTTCGCCTCCCATCGCTTTAGTGAAAGTATAGGTCATACCACCAGCTATAATGAGGTTGTCCACTTTGGTAAGCAGGTTCTCGATAATATCAATTTTAGAAGAAACTTTCGAACCTCCCATAATGGCTGTAAACGGACGAGCAGTGTTAGTCATGATTTTCTCAACAGCCAACACTTCCTTTTCCATCAGGTAGCCAAACATTTTATTATTTTCGTCGAAATACTTAGCAATTAATGCAGTAGAAGCGTGTGCACGGTGAGCAGTACCGAAGGCATCATTCACATAACAATCAGCATAAGATGCCAGTGTTGCAGTAAATTTCTTCTGACTTTCTTTCACAACCTTTTTGGCTTCAGCTTTTTCTTCATCGGTTGCAAACTCACCACGTGGCTTTCCTTCTTCTTCGGCATAGAAACGAAGGTTTTCGAGCAGTAAAGCTTCACCCGCCTTCAAAGACGCAGCCATTGCTGCTGTTTCAGCACCCATGCAATCTGCAGCAAATTTCACCTCCACACCTAATAATCTTGACACATGAGGTACAATTACTTTCAGCGAATATTTAGTATCGGGATTTTTTTTAGGTCGTCCCATATGAGAAGCAATAATCAGACTACCTCCATCAGCCAAAATTTTCTTCAAAGTAGGTAAGGCAGCACGAATACGGTTATCATCTGTTATCTGAAAGTTCTCATCTACCGGAACATTAAAATCGACACGGACAAAGGCCTTTTTGCCCGCAAAATTAAATTGGTCAATTGTTTGCATAATATTTTATTTTAAATTGTTTCTTTAAAATTAACCACATAAGTCATATAGCAAACATAAGTTTTGGGATTATTTCCCTGCTAATAAATTATCGATAATTAATTAAGCATGAAACAAATATTACCTTATGAAACTTATGTGGTTAAGTATTTAGTTCGTTTTAAACTCGTAACTCACCTTTTTCAACTCTTCATTAGCCTCAACGATTTTTTTCTTAAGATTTTCTTTGTAGGCTGCCAGTTTCTTTTGCAAATCAACATCAGCTGTCGCCATGATTTGTACAGCCAGGATCGCTGCATTTAAAGCGCCATTGATACCGACGGTAGCCACCGGAATTCCGGGAGGCATTTGTACAATGGCCAGCAAGGCATCCAAACCATCGAGACTAGCCTTAATAGGGACTCCAATCACAGGTATGGTTGTCATGGATGCAATTACACCGGGCAAATGGGCTGCCATTCCGGCGGCGGCTATGATCACCTGGATACCATTTTCTCTGGCTTTAGTGGCAAACTGTTCCACCTCTTTCGGAGTGCGGTGAGCAGACAAAGCATTTATTTCAAACGGAATCTGAAATTCATTTAACAATGCAGCAGCTTTCTCCATCACCGGTAAATCCGATGTACTGCCCATGATAATACTTACTTTGGGGGTCATATTACTGATATAAACTTGTTTTAGAAATTATCCAATCAAGGCAGCATATTCATTTGCCGAGAGCAATTGATCCAGTTCAGCAGGATTATCCACCGACACTTTGACCATCCATCCTTTTCCATATGGATCGTCGTTCACCAATTCAGGTGTGGTTTCCAGTTCTTCGTTAAAAGCAAGTACCTCACCACCAACCGGCATAAAAAGTTCAGAAACCGTCTTAACCGCTTCTACAGTTCCAAAAACATCACCAGAGGCAAGTTTCTCTTCAACAGTTTCCACTTCAATAAAAACAATTTCACCAAGTTCGTTCTGGGCATAATCGGTAATACCAATAAATGCCACATCACCTTCAACACGAATCCATTCGTGTTCTTTGGTGTACTTTAAATCAGCAGGAATATTCATGATAAATACAGTTTAATATAGTTTATAAAATAATTTTACAATACAATGGATAATGATCTGAATAACGAACTTTATTATCTAACTTAAAGTCCACTAGTTCAATTTTTTCATCATACAATATGTGATCAATTCTGAATTTAAATATAGACTCACTATAGGTCCATCCCAGTCCAAAACCTTTTTCTACAAAAGCATCTTTAAAATCACCCCTTATTTTTGTATAGGCGTATGATGAAGGTAAATCGTTAAAATCACCTACAACCATTACAGGATATGGAGATAACGACACAAGTTTTGAGATTGAATCAGCCTGTCTCGCTCTAACCTTATAAGCGGCACCTAATTTACGTGATAAATGAAGGGTTGTCCCTTTAATATTTTCCGTATCAAGATTATCCTTGAGTTGGATCGCCATATTTTTATCATTTTCCGTAAGATTATTCGATTCTAAATGACAATTAAACAACCTTACAGTCTTACCTCTAACGTTGATGTCAGATAAAATACTAGAATTAAAGTTCGATTTAAAATTTACAGTTGATTTATATATAATCGGATATTTAGAGAATGTGGCAATACCTGATTTCGACCAGTAGCCATTTACTTTATAATATACATGTTTATAGGCATATTTTTTAAATATTTCCATCAAATCGGCATCTGTCAAATATCTCTCATCCTTCGTTATTGACGAAAATTCCTGTATACATAATATATCAGGATCTTTGTCAAGCATATACTGAATGACAGGATTTGGTTTATCCTTTGTATGTTTAGCCATAACACAATTCATATGACTATTATATGTTAACAAACTGATACTTTCTTTGTTGTTTACAACATCAGAAGCGTTGTCAAAATTCATTGGAAATGTATTCCTTACAACATTATAACTGATCAATAATGTTACTAATGAGATCAGAAAGAACCATTTACGAAAAAACAACCAAAAGAATATAAAACCAACATTGAGGGCAATCGTCAAAGGTAAAATCAGAGTAGAGTAAGCCGGGAGAAGTATTTTATCTGGGCTGACACGGGAAGTGAACAGACTGACAAACATTAAGAATACCGCTATAAGATTAGCAGTAAACATAATTATTTTAACCAACCCTTTGCCCAGATTCATACGAAACGAACAGCTTAAAATTATAAATTTTTATTCAAATAGTTTCTTCTTTTCTTCTGAGGTCAGACTTCCATAACCTGAAGTTTTAATTTTATCAAGTATACGGTCAATTTCAGCCATTTTACTGGCTTTCTGCATATTGAATTCAGCATCTGACATTTTCTGACCACTATTGACTGCGCGCTTGACTTTCAACTTACGTGGTTTAAAAAGGTTGGACAATGTATCCATCAAGCGGTTAAAATTTCGCGTATGATCTTTTCCACGTCGCAAAGATACAACAAAAAAATAACCGTACAAAGCACCTCCTAAATGGGCCAATTCACCACCCGCATTACTGGATGTTATTCCGAAGAAACTGATCAACACAGCTACAATAGCTATGTATTTAAGTTTTACCGCTCCGATAAGCAAAAAACGCATCTCCAGATTAGGTGATTGAAAGGCTGTTGCTACGATAATTGCCATAATAGAACCCGATGCTCCCATCAAAATACTTATACCGGACATCTCAGAAAAAAGTGGAAAGACATTATATGCCACAATATAAAACAAGCCTGCAACCAGACCTCCAAAAAAGTAAAGTCCAAACAACTGCTTTCCTGTAAAATAAGTCAGAAAAAGTTTACCAAACCAATACAAGGCAAGCATATTGAAAAGGATATGAAAAAATTCCTGATGCAGAAACATGTATGTGACGAATGTCCACGGTCGGTATAATAGTCCGTTTATATCTGAAGGTAGAGCCAGCCATGACAGAGCAAAATCACCGTTTAGAGTGAATAGTTTCATCACAATAAGAAAGATTTGCAAAGACAAATACACTGCCACATTGATATAGATCAAACGGATGACGGCATTTCCCTGCCGATAGGTTTGTTTTAAATTATCAACCAGATTCATAATATGTTTATTTAGATGCAAATCAAAACTTAAACGGTCTTTTTTTCCAGATCAATATCAATATAATCCCGAACAACATCCCGCCTAGGTGTGCAAAATGCGCCACACTATCACCGGAAAAATTAGCAACACCGAGGAATAATTCTGCAACACCATAAATCAACACAAATATCCTGGCTCTTATAGGAACCGGGAAAAACAACATGATCAGTTTAACATCAGGGAAAAGCCATCCAAAAGCCAGTAATAATCCGAATACTGAACCTGAAGCACCAACGGTTACAGGAAGATTCAGAAACATACGTTTTAATTCCATCAAATCAGCTGCACTAAATTTTGTTAAACTACTCAAGCGGAAATATTTCTCCAGAATATGTTGCGACGCCAGTAAATGTTCTCCTGAATTTGCGGCAATTGCTTCATTCATAGCGGTAATCACCGACTGATACTCTACTGTCCAGAATAGTTGCTGCACAATGCCGGCTCCAATTCCGGTAATAAGATAATAAATCAGGAATCGCTTTGGTCCCCAAAAATTCTCGAGCACACCTCCAAACATATATAAAGCAAACATATTGAAGAACACATGACCAAACCCTCCATGCATGAACATATAGGTGATTAACTGAGCCGGATTAAACTTTTCAGAAGCCCAATAGTGCATTCCCAGCACATCAGTCAAATCGATTGACAAATCCCAACGCCTGAATATCCCCGGAGTCAGGATGGTAGCCAGCCATAAAATAAGGTTGATTGCTATTAAATTCTTTACCACAGGAGGTATTGAGCTCAAAAAAGATGGACGATAACTGTTCATTTTTGTTGTTTATTTTCTTTGATTTGTGTACAAAAATAATTAAAATCTTGCCAAAAACATGTTTTCCAACATCTTTTTTAATTAAATGATAAAAAATACATTTTTTTTTGCAATAAATATTTGTTTTTACATTTCAATCTATTACATTTGCTGTCTATTAAACAATTTACTTGTGTCTAATCTATAAAAATTTAATCAAAATTATGAACAAAGC
>JAYFQH010000045.1:0-2692 GCA_034927265.1 Paludibacter sp. | reverse complement strand
TGATTATTCCGATAAAAGTGAGCCAGCATTCCGGCAAAGTGAGCCACTTGTTAAGATATGGTAAATTTGCAACAAATGTAAATAAATTATTTGATATTTCTCTTTCTCATTGATTCCCCTTTCAACTCATAGCGATGTGCCGAAGCTGACAATCTGTCCATTATTGCATCAGCTATTGTTGATTCATTGATATATTCATACCAGCTTGCAACGGGTAATTGCGAAGTTATGATGGTTGATTTTCGCCCATATCTGTCTTCTAAAATTTGTAAGATTGTAAGTCTTGTGGTTTGATCCAGAGGCTGCAACCCAAAATCATCGAGTATTAAAAGATGTGTTTTCTCAATCTGTGATAATAGTTTTAAGAGTGTTCCTTCCAATTTGGCTACAGTAATTTTTTCAAGGAACTTACTCATGGAAAAGTACAAGGTTCTGTAACCAAAAGCACAAGCTTGTCTGCCGATAGCACAGGCTAAAAAGCTTTTACCACATCCGGCAGCACCAGTAATCAGGATATTTTCGGCTCGTTTAATAAATCCACAATCAGCGATTGTTTGAATCGATTCCTGCGTAAGATTCCGGTCTGTGGTGCAATGTACCTGTTCAAGTAATGCATCGTAGCGAAGTTTGCTTGTTTTTAGGTACATCTGGGTTCGATTGTGCAGTCGTGATTGCAATTCTGCTTCTGTTAAGTTGGCCATCAGTTGATGGATACCTGGTTGCTGCTGTACAGGCAACGATAGCACACCACTGTATACCTGTTTCATTCCGGAGAGTTTGAGCCTCTCCAATTCATAAATTGTGTTTTGAGTATTCATGTTTTAAAATTTATTATGTAATTGATTCAATCCGATTTTGTTTTTATTGATAGGCCTCTTTCCCTCGTATGTTCTGATGATCGGGAAGTGGATGATTGTAAGTTTGAGAAGCAACATTTTGCAGATCCCGGTTATTTTTTAAAATGTTGGACACCATGGAATAGGTGGTTGTAGGTAATGTCATGGCCATTGTACATGCAGCCTCCAATCTTATTTTGCCATATTTTGCACTTAAGGAGAGTACTCCTTTACAAGCTCTATAGGTTTGTTCGGGGAAAAAGTTTTTTGCTAACAAACGTGCTATCACCTCCCGGGTGTTGATGCCTATCTTTTCTCCCTGACCTAAGAAGTAGTCGGCATCCCAGCCCATGGTTTCTTTGTATTTCCGGTGGTTCTGTGGCATGTGTTCCTCTCTGGTTGTGTAACCGTTTCGGCGTATATCTCTGCGATACAGGGCAATCCGTTGCATATCAAGAAAAACTTCTACCTCCCATGCATCATACACCAACTGAACATGTTTTCCAACATGGATATAGGGAACACTGTATTGATGCATATCTTCCCCCAGCAATACATGATAATTGTGTTGTACTTTTGCTTTGGTACGATGCCGAACAATAAAATCCATTGCCGGAAGAGGTTTTAGAAGATGCTGTTCTTCCCTGTAAAACAACTCATCGCGAGAGTGACCTGCACGCTGCATTGGAGTTGTATTATGCACCTCCAGGCATTCCATAACAGCCGCGTTGGCGCTTTCAACAGAAAAGAACTCCCGGTTGCGCAATGGTGCATAGATACGCTGATAGGTTGTGCTCACCTGCTTTTCCACGCTGGCTTTGTCACGTGGCCTGGATACCCGGGTAGCCAATAAACTGGTATTGTAACATACCGAGAACTGCTCGGCAAGTTCATTAAAGGTGGGCTCGTATCGGTTACTTTTGAGAACAAACTGCTTCATATTATCACTCAGGATAGCGCGGGGTACACCTCCAAAATACTTCAGACACTCAGCTAAGGCTGTGTACAAATAGTATCCGGTGGCATTCTCAAGTACCTGAACAAAGCTCTTTCCACTAAAGGGTAGGACACACACCAGAACAGGATGTTCGTGCTTGACACCGGTAAGGGGATCGGTAACAGGGAAAGTTTTACCCGCAAAATCAACCTGTAATTTATCTGCAGGCTGATGATCAAGATGCATCACTACTTTTTGCAGGCGTGATTGTTTGGATAAGCGTTCACAAAACTGACTGTACTCATATCCCTGAGGGTGTACTTTGTGATACTCTTGCCATAAAAGTTTACGGGTAACACCGGTACGTTTTAGCTCTTTGAGAAAATAGTCCACCTGCGAATCGAAAATGCTTGCCCGAGTATCCTCCTTCACCCTGATTGCTTGTTCAGGATAAACAAACTTGGCCAAATCAGTATCGTTCAGCAGGAGCAACTGGCTCAGGGTAAGACCACAAAGTTTAAAACGACGTGCGTATAGATCAACGGTATTACGGCTAACATCTAACTGACGTGCAGCCTCTCGCTTGGAGCGACCCTCCTCTAATAATTGAAGAATTCTTCTGACTTGTAACATTGTTAATACTTTATTTGCCATGATATCTTTTTATTCTCAAAGATACCAGGGTGTTACAAATCTACCATGGCGTTTTTTAACAAATGGCTCACTTTGCCGGAATCGGAATCGCCCTCTTAGTGTTTGCTTAACAAATGGCTCACTTTGTGCCGGAATGACAGCCCCAAATAACGACAACATAAACCAAAAAAAACAACTTCAAATCTTAACAAATGGCTCACTTTAAACCGGAACGGTGGCTCAGCTTGATTCGGAATGAGTGGCTCAGTTTAGTCCGGAATATTCA
>JAYFQH010000094.1:0-6950 GCA_034927265.1 Paludibacter sp. | reverse complement strand
TGTGAAAAACAAACTTCCGAACGAAGAAAAAGCTCCCCTCGATATCTGGAAGAAAGCCCTCGAAAATATAACTCCTCTCGTGGAAGTTAAATCACGTCGTGTGGGTGGTGCTACTTTCCAGGTTCCTACAGAAATCCGTCCTGACAGGAAGGAATCAGTTTCAATGAAGAATCTTATATTATATGCCCGGAAACGTGGCGGACGTTCGATGGCCGATAAGTTGGCTGCCGAAATTGTTGATGCCTTTAACAACCAGGGAGGTGCTTTCAAACGTAAGGAAGATATGCATCGTATGGCTGAAGCTAACCGTGCATTTGCTCACTTCAAATTCTAAATATAAGGAAATAAGTTAACAAATGGCTAAAGGAGATTTAAGTTATAATAGAAATATCGGTATCATGGCGCATATCGATGCCGGTAAAACAACCACTTCGGAACGAATTCTGTTTTATACCGGTTTGACTCACAAGATAGGTGAGGTGCACGATGGCGCTGCAACCATGGACTGGATGGAGCAGGAGCAAGAAAGAGGTATTACCATTACTTCTGCCGCCACTACCACTTCCTGGGATTATTTGGGAGATAAATATAAAATAAACCTGATTGACACTCCGGGACACGTTGACTTCACCGTTGAGGTGGAACGATCATTGCGTATCCTTGATGGAGCTGTTGCCACTTTTTGTGCCGTTGGTGGTGTTGAGCCACAGTCGGAAACAGTATGGCGTCAGGCTGATAAGTATAATGTGCCACGTATTGGTTACGTGAACAAAATGGACCGTTCGGGTGCTGACTTCTTTGAAGTGGTTCGCCAGTTAAAAGATGTATTGGGTGCCAGACCATGTCCAATTCAAATCCCTGTTGGTGCCGAAGAAAAATTCAAAGGAGTTGTGGATTTGATCAAGATGAAAGCTATTCTTTGGCACGATGAATCTATGGGTGCACAATACTCCGTAGAAGAAATTCCGGCAGATTTGCTTGATGAAGCTCAGGAGTGGAGAGATAAAATGCTCGAAATTGTTGCTGAATATGATGACGCTGTGATGGAAAAATATTTTGATGATCCTTCTACAATTACTGAAGAAGAAATCAAAAGAGCTATCCGTAAGGCAACGTTGTCAATGGAAATCAATCCGATGATTTGCGGTTCTTCTTTTAAGAATAAAGGTGTACAGACGATGTTGGATGCTGTATGTGCATATTTGCCAAGTCCACTCGATACTCCTGAAATTATCGGAACAGATCCACGTGACCCCGAAAAACAGATTGTTCGTCACCCTGATACAAAAGAACCTCTTACTGCCCTTGCGTTTAAGATTGCTACCGACCCTTATGTAGGACGTTTATGCTTTTTCCGTGTATATTCAGGTCAGCTTCCTGCCGGTTCTTATGTGTATAATACCCGCTCTGAGAAGAAAGAACGTATTTCACGTATCTTCCAGATGCATTCAAATAAACAGAATCCTGTTGATGTGATTTCTGCAGGTGATATTGGTGCTGGTGTAGGTTTTAAAGATATTCGTACCGGTGATACCCTTTGTGATGAGGCACACCCGATTACGCTTGAATCTATGGATTTCCCTGCACCTGTAATCGGAATTACTGTTGAGCCTAAAACTCAGAAGGATTTGGATAAATTGGGTATGGGCTTATCGAAACTTGCAGAAGAAGATCCAACATTTACTGTTCATACCGACGAACAATCAGGTCAGACGGTTATTTCCGGTATGGGTGAACTTCACCTGGAAATTATTATCGATCGTTTGAAACGTGAGTTCAAAGTAGAATGTAATCAGGGTCGTCCACAGGTTTCTTACAAAGAAGCTATTTCACAGGCTGTTGAAATCCGTGAAGTTTATAAGAAACAGTCTGGTGGTCGTGGTAAATTTGCTGATATCATCGTTCGTGTTGAACCTGCTGATGCTGACTTTGACGGTAGCTTGCAGTTTGTTGATGTGGTTAAGGGGGGTAATATTCCAAAAGAATTTATTCCTTCCGTTCAGAAAGGCTTTACCGCAGCTCTTAAAAATGGAGTGTTGGCAGGATTCCCTATGGATAAACTGAAAGTAACTCTGCTCGATGGTTCATTCCATGCTGTCGACTCTGACCAGTTGTCATTCGAAATTTGTGCGCAAATGGCATTTAAAACTGCCTGTGCCAAAGCAAAACCAATTCTTCTTGAACCTATCATGAAAATGGAAGTGGTTACACCGGAAGAAAATATGGGAGATGTAATCGGAGACTTAAACAAACGTCGTGGTCAGGTGGAAGGTATGGAGTCAAGCCGTACCGGAGCCAGAATTGTGAAAGCTAAAGTTCCTTTGGCAGAGACATTCGGTTATGTTACCGCTTTACGTACCATCAGTTCGGGTCGCGCAACTTCATCAATGGAGTTCTCACATTATGCTGAAGTTTCAAACTCGCTTGCAAAACAGGTAGTTACCGAAGCAAAAGGTAAAGTAGAATTGTTATAAAAATAATACATCCGGTTAGCGAATGACTCTTAACCGGATGTTGTACATAAACAAAAAAATAATTTTAAAGACAATGAGTCAAAAAATCAGAATTAAACTAAAATCTTACGATCATAGCCTGGTGGATAAATCGGCAGAAAAAATCGTAAAAACAGTGAAAGCGACAGGTGCACATGTAAGTGGTCCTATTCCATTGCCAACACACAAAAGAATTTTTACTGTGAACCGTTCAACTTTTGTGAACAAAAAAGCACGCGAGCAATTCGAATTGTCATCATTCAAACGTTTGATCGACATTCACAATTCATCAGCTAAGACTGTAGATGCATTGATGAAACTCGAATTACCCAGTGGAGTAGAAGTTGAGATTAAAGTGTAAAACAGCCCCCCTACCCCCTAAAGGGGGAGTTTTCAGGGTTTGAAAAAAGATAAATTAATAACAACGCTTCCGAATTTTCCCTCTTTAGGGGGTAAGGAGGCAGATATAAACAACAATTGAAATGCCAGGATTATTAGGAAAAAAAATCGGAATGACATCCGTTTTCAGTGCCGACGGTAAAAATGTACCGTGCACTGTTATCGAAGCAGGTCCTTGTGTTGTTACTCAAATCAAAACAGTTGAAAAAGATGGCTACAAAGCTGTTCAGGTAGGTTTTCAGGAAAAAAACGAAAAACACACCAACAAGCCGGAAGCAGGTCATTTCAAAGCTGCAGGAGTAGCACCTCAAAGACACTTGGTTGAGTTCAAGGATTTCGAACAGGAATTCAAACTGGGTGATAAAATCACCGTAGAATTGTTTGAAGCTGACACATATATTGATGTGATCGGAACTTCAAAAGGTAAAGGACACCAGGGCGTTGTAAAACGTCATGGATTTGGTGGGGTAGGTCAGACAACTCATGGACAGCACAACCGTTTACGTGCTCCGGGTTCGTTGGGAGCTTCTTCTTATCCTTCGCGAGTGTTCAAAGGTATGCGCATGGGTGGCCGCACAGGTGGTGATCAGGTGACCGTACAAAACTTGCAGGTATTAAAAGTGATTCCGGAACATAACCTTATTTTGATTAAAGGTTCTGTGCCGGGTGCTAAAGGTTCAATCGTTATCATCAATAAATAATCATGGAAGTAAGCGTATTAAACATAAAAGGAGAAGATACCGGAAGAAAAATTTCTTTGCATGATGAAATCTTCGGAATTGAGCCAAATGACCATGCTATTTATTTAGATGTAAAACAATATTTGGCCAATCAGCGTCAGGGAACGCATAAATCAAAAGGTCGCAGCGAACTCGCCGGTTCAACACGTAAACTTGGTCGCCAGAAAGGTGGTGGTGGTGCCCGCCCCGGTGACATTAAATCAGGTGTACGTGTGGGTGGAGGTCGCATGTTCGGACCAGTTCCACGCGATTATAGTTTTAAACTGAACAAGAAAGTAAAACAGTTGGCACGCAAATCAGCCCTGAGTTATAAAGCACAAAACAACCTGATCACCGTAGTGGATCAGATTGATTTTGCAGCTCCAAAAACCAAGGATATGATTGCATTGACACAAAATCTTCAGGTGGCAGATAAAAAACCGTTAATTATTTTAGCAAACGGAAATAAAAACGTATATTTGTCGGCTCGAAATTTGCCTAAGGTGAATGTCGTAACGGTTTCGGAATTAAACACTTATGTAGTGCTTAATGCCAAAACTCTTGTGTTAACAGAGGAAGCTGTTGCTGCCGTTGAACAAATTTTTAAAGCATAGGAGGTAGAAAAATGGGAATTATCATTAAACCGATTGTTACAGAAAAGATGACCAAGTTGGGTGAAAAGCTCAACCGCTATGGCTTTAAAGTTGAAAAAAACGCCAACAAAATTGAGATCAAACAAGCAGTAGAAGCTTTGTATAATGTGACTGTTATAGATGTAAATACAATGATTGCCGCTCCCAAAAAGAAAAGCCGTTTTACGAAAAGCGGAGTGATTAGCGGACAGGCATCAGCTTACAAAAAAGCAATTGTTACATTGAAAGAGGGAGAACAAATAGACTTTTATAGCAATATTTAAACAGAAAGATGGCTGTACGTAAATTAAAGCCCACTACACCGGGGCAAAGAAACAAGATTATTGGTACATTCGACACAATTACTACGAATGTACCAGAAAAATCTCTTGTTGTAGGTGGTTCAAAATCCGGTGGTCGTAACCACGACGGTAAAATGACCATGCGCTACATTGGTGGCGGACACAAGAGAAAATACAGAGTAATTGACTTTAAACGCAACAAAGACGGTGTTCCCGCAACAGTGAAAACCATCGAATACGATCCGAACCGTTCGGCCCGTATTGCTTTGCTTTTCTATGCTGACGGTGAAAAAAGATACATTCTTGCACCTAACGGATTGCAGGTAGGTCAAACCGTAATCTCAGGAGAAAATGCTGCTCCTGAAGTTGGAAATGCAATTCCTTTGCAAAATATTCCACTCGGTACTATCATTCATAATATTGAACTGAGACCGGGACAGGGTGCCGCGATGGTACGTTCTGCAGGAACATTTGCACAGTTGAACTCACGCGAAGATAAATATGCAATTATCAAATTGCCTTCAGGTGAGTTACGCAAGGTTTTGGCTACATGTAAAGCAACTATTGGAACTGTAGGAAATTCTGACCATGCGTTGGAAATTTCAGGTAAGGCTGGACGCTCTCGTTGGCTTGGACGTCGACCACGCGTTCGTGGTGTTGTGATGAACCCGGTTGATCATCCGATGGGTGGTGGTGAAGGCCGTGCTTCCGGAGGTCATCCACGTTCACGCAAAGGCTTGTTAGCTAAAGGGTACAAAACACGTGCTCCTAAAAACAAATCGAGCCAGTATATTATTGAAAGAAAGAAAAAATAACAGCTAAAAGAAAGTAAATAATATGAGCCGTTCACTTAAAAAAGGACCCTATATAAATCTGAAGCTCGAGAAGAAAGTTACCGCTATGAACGACAGTGGAAAGAAAACTGTAGTTAAAACGTGGTCTCGTGCTACAATGATTTCACCTGATTTTGTAGGTCACACGATTGCAGTTCACAATGGAAACAAATTTATCCCCGTTTATGTAACCGAAAATATGGTAGGTCATAAGTTAGGTGAGTTTTCACCAACTCGTAACTTCCGCGGTCACGGTGGTAAGAAAAAATAATCCATTGAAATTATCAAATAAAAAGAATTAAAATTTCGAAAAATGGGTGCAAGAAAAAAAATATCAGCCGAAAAAAGAAAAGAAGCAAATAAGGCGCTTTACTTTGCCAAGCTAAACGATGTTCCTACCTCTCCACGCAAAATGCGTCTGATGGCGGATCTGATTCGCGGTATGGAAGTAAACAAAGCGTTGAGCGTGTTGAAGTTCTCGTCGAAAGAAGCTTCTGGAAGATTAGAAAAATTGCTCAAGTCGGCTATCGCTAACTGGGAACAGAAGACCGAACAGAAAGCCGATAGTGCAAATTTATATGTAAGTAAGATTTATGTGGATTCAGCAACCATGCTGAAACGCTTGCGTACTGCTCCTCAGGGCCGTGGGTATCGTATCCGTAAACGTTCCAACCACGTAACTATATTTGTAGATACCAAGAATACTAACGAAAACGAAAATTAATACTCGATGGGACAAAAGACTAATCCAATAAGCAACCGCTTGGGAATCATCCGTGGATGGGATTCAAACTGGTATGGTGGAAACAATTATGGTGACACCATTCTGGAAGACAGCAAAATCAGAAAATATCTGAATGCACGTCTTGCTAAAGCCAGTGTATCGCGTATTGTTATCGAACGTACGTTGAAGTTGGTGACTATAACTGTATGTACTGCCCGCCCCGGTATCATTATCGGAAAAGGAGGACAGGAAGTAGACAAACTGAAAGAAGAATTGAAAAAAAATCACCGATAAGGAGATTCAAATCAATATCTTTGAAATTAAACGTCCGGAACTGGATGCTGTAATTGTAGCGAATAATGTAGCTCGTCAGATTGAAGGTAAAATCGCTTACCGTCGTGCTACCAAGATGGCTATTGCATCTACGATGCGTTTAGGTGCTGAAGGTATCAAGATTCTTGTTTCGGGTCGTTTAAATGGTGCTGAAATGGCACGTTCTGAAATGTACAAAGAAGGAAGAACTCCGTTGCATACTTTCAGGGCAGATATCGATTATGCACATGCAGAAGCATTGACAAAAGTTGGTATCATTGGTGTTAAGGTTTGGATTTGCCGTGGAGAAATATATGGTAAAAAAGATCTGGCACCTTCCTTTAGTGCTGCAAAAGAAAGCTCCCGTGGTGGCGATCGGTTCAATAACGAACGCGGTGATCGTGGCGGTAAGGGATTCAGAAAGAGAAAAAAGTAAACTGTTATTAATGAATTTGATGTAAGGAAATTATGTTACAACCTAAAAAAACAAAGTTCAGGAGACAGCAGAAAGGGCGCATGAAAGGAAATGCCCAGAGA
>JAYFQH010000059.1:0-35896 GCA_034927265.1 Paludibacter sp. | reverse complement strand
TTTATTGGGCGGTAGTATTAACGGATTTGATTTCTCGATTGAAGAAGAAACAACGAAAAAGCAAACCAAGTTATCAACCGTTCCCAGCGACAAGTATCTAACCCGTGCCGAAGTAGCGAAATTTCTCAAAATCTCGCTGCCAACTCTCCACCGCTACACCAAAGACGGGATTTTAAAATCCTATCGCATTGTGGGCAAAGTGCGCTATAAACTGCAAGATGTTGAAAACGCATTAAAAGAGCGAAATTTTGGACTTCCAAAGAAAGGAGGTCACAATGTCTAACCCCAAAAACAAATATTCGATTATCGTCTTCCTTGAGAGCGGAAAGCCTAAAAAGTGGCAATATGTCCACAAACTTAACGGCATGGCAATGTATCTCAATAAAATGCACCCCACATGGCAGTATTTTAATGTCTATGATCGCCGGTCGGGTCAATACCTGAAACGATTCAAACGAAATGATTTTGTACCCGATTTCATCTAAATGTGTCTCTGCTTTCCTGTTTCAGGAAAGCAGTGTTCATGTTAAAAGTTCACGTTAAAGCAACAACGAGCAACAACAAACAATGAAAGTTTATACAAGTACATGATTTTATTTTATCAGTTTGTTTACACCTTTAAATATTTACCTTTAATAAATAACCTTTAATTGGTTTTAATTAAACTGCTACGATTCCGAAATTAATATAACAACCTAACCAACTATGATAGTAAAAAATACTTATGGCTTATCTATTATCTTATCCGAGAAAAGCATCAAAAACAGAAAATCAGATTCTGAATTTGGCGGTTCATCACTTGACAGAAAAAAGGCAACGCCAAAAAGCAAATTAAAAGAAATTGCAGAAGAAAACAAGCGAATTGAAAAGCAGCTTGATTTAGAATCTCAAAATGAAGCTGTAAAATTCTTTTATGAGAAATTTCCGGAAACACCTGTTCACAATTTCTTCTTTGCCGAACCGGCAGAAGAATACGACAATCGGTTTTGTTCTATTTCTCAAAACAACGAAGAAGACCAATCTAATTTTCTGTCGCTTGTCGAATACGGGCAAAATTGGGGCTATATGGAAGCCATAGACGAAAATAGCAACATTGACAGGGGAAACGACAATAATACTTTAAATCTGCTGGAAATGGGCTTAATTGATGTAATATCTTACGGTAATATTGTTTCAGACAAAAAACAAAACTCTTCACTATATCAAAAAGAGAGTGATTTTTATAATGAAAATCAATTTTCAAACTCATATTACATCATTGATGAACAACATAAGGCAGAAAAGAAAAAACGAAAGAAAAAAGCCGGAAAACTGCGCTCTATGTCTCAACGAACAAAACAAAAAATCAGAAAGAAAGTAACCGCCTTTTCACAGCGTTACAAAAAACTTAATTTTCTTACACTTACATTCGTTAACAAGGTAGAAGACAAGCAAGCGGTTTCAATACTCGGGAAGTTCTTAGATAACTGCACCAAACAGTTAAAAGACTTTGAATATATTTGGGTGGCTGAGCGACAAACAAAAAATGAAACATTTCAGGATAATATCCATTTTCATTTAATCACTAACAAGTATTTCAAGATTGATAAGTATTGGGCGTATTGGAACAAGCTTCAGGAAAAACACGGCATAACTCCACGTAATCAGGATTTCAATGCTTCATCATCTTTCGACATCAGGCGCCTAAACGACAAAAACATAAAAGCCATTGGGCAATACATAACAAAATACATCATCAAAAACAAAGATGAGTTTGATTGTCAGGTGTGGAACTGCTCAAAAAGAGTATCAATACTTTACACAGACATGTATACCGGAAATGAATTTATTGAGAACTTGGAAAAAGTATTAGAAACTGAACTTGAACCAATACCGGCGGAATACTGCACCGTATATTCTGTGCCGCTTAATCGACGGACTTTGCCGATGTATGAAAGATTGAATGAGAAAAATAGGCAGATACTAGAAGTTCAAATTTAAGAAAATGTTTGCAGACATATAACAATAAATATTAAAAATCATTATCTTTGAGTCAAAATTTTATCGATTTACTTCAACATCATTATGAAAGTTTATACGTACATTTAGGCATCAAGGACTAAACTCATTTATTCTTGTTTTATTATTTGTGGCGTTTTATTATTATTTTTTATATAAATAGCGTCAAATGTTTACTAAATATTTATTCATATATGAGAATTACGATTTACTGAGCTATTAATATCGAAAAACAAGTGTTAGAAATTAATCGTATATTAATCCAACTCAATAAGGCTGTAGACGCTGCGAACTCTGAATTTCCTCAAGAAAAAGGAATAGCAGTCATTTTATTTGACAATTTAATTGAATTGCAACTACTCAATCGCGCAAAAACTCTATTTTCTTTCGATGTAACAAATTGTTATAATGGCAACAGAAAATTTAATTTCAAAACTCGATTATTAAATAACTATGATTTATTATTGAAGTTCTCAAAAAACAATGGAATAATAAATATTAAAGATTTTGACATTCTAAAATATGTTCATAGCATTCGAAACTCAGTATATCACCAAGGCAAATTAAATAGTCTTAAATTAGATTTAGCAATTTTAATATATTATGATTTAATAAACAGGTATATTTTAAAATGGGGAAGTTCAAATGTTTTGGTCTGCATCACAAGTTCACCTGGATATGAAAAAATAAATTTTGGACAGAATTTAGAAGAAAGCAATGCATTTACTGATTATAGGAATTACTTTAATAATGCAACATGTCATATATTAAGCAAACTGAATATTAGGTCACAATTAAATGAAAAAGTTCAAAATATATTATATAAACAGATTGAAAAAATTAAAACCTCAATTGAGTTTATAAATACGAGATCAAAAAATATAAATTTTTATTGCGTTCTTGGAAAATATTGGTATTTGAATGATGAATTTTTAAATTTTCATAAAGCTGGTCGTAAACCCAAAAATCTTAACAGCATCTTGTTATTATATGAATTTTTGAGGGAAAAAAAAGAGTATCTAGACGATATTGAAGATTTAAAAAAAAGACAAACTGAAGGTAAAAAGCTACTAAGAAAATATCGTTCTCATAAAAAAGGAAAATACTCTTGTTGGACAGATATTAAAAAAATTGAGAAACAAATTGTGAATTTAATATTGTTTGAGCCCAATGCGTTGTTAAATAAATTGATAGAAATAGAAAATAAAATTGCAAATTTTTATACTGATTTAGATAATGCAAGCTCTGATCTAGATGGATACATTCAACAATCATTTGATTTTGTGAGAGGAAAATAAATAACTAATATAATATTTGAATTAGCAATCACAGTGTCATACAAAATGTATTTTTTTGTAATCCAAACTTGTTTTTTTCATGATCAACCTGAAAAATGTCACGTTCAGTCTATGTCATTCAATCAGAATTAGCAAAATTTAAAACGAGAAAAATTAATATTCATCCGAGTTATAAAGTTAATCCCTTGATCAAACATTAATACTTTCAATTATACAATTAAAAATAAAACTTAATTATCTAAATATGATACTATTAGATGGAATTATAGAAGGCATCTTAGGCTTTTTAGCATTTTGCGCTTTGTCTTTTGTTTTTGTTTGGGTACCCACAGCTCTTATTAGCAAATTAACAAAAACAAAAATTGTAATGACTCGAACTAGGGACGAAATTGCTAATCCCGAAGACTTTGATTATCTCAAGGAAGTAACATTAGATTTGTTGAAGAAAGTTTTTATTAAAATAAAAAAAACTCATGAAAATGATTTCAATCTAATTACAAATAATGATGCTCCGAATAATGTAAAACTTAACAAACTAACAGAGCTTTATACAGAAGGGATTATTACCTTTGACGAATATATCTTGCTTAAAAAAAACTTAGGATTATAGTATTTATTAAAATTTACAAAACATAAGGATTTAAATTACTAAATATTGATGCTAAATGAAAAATCCAACTTGATGAAATTAAATACTTATATTATTGTGGCTTTTAATGAAACGTATAACTTTATGAGAATTATTCTAAACAAGTTTTCTTAACAGACATAAAAGCATCGCAGAGAAATAACCGATTAGTCAAAATGTACATCTGTATCACTAGTTTGTAAAAACAGGTCTGCCAAATATGAATAAAATAATTTGTCCCCTCTATTGTCCCTCATAGAACACAAACAAGAAATAAATACTTCTATTTATGCACATTAGAACAATATAAAATCTTCCCGGCGGGGCTACATTTTCATTTCTTAATTGATGTATGACACAAAAATACCTCATTTTTTCAATTATTGTGTTATTTACATGTCTTTTTAGCTAAATCTATCATACTTAATTACAATCCATCTCTTAATATGTTGATTCAGAATACAAACAATGTCGAAATTGTATCGGTACACTATAAAACTCCAGAACTCATTTATAATCAATATAAAACAGTCAGAGAATTTTATCCTGAAAATCCATATAGAATTATTGATGGTAGTGATGATGGTATTGTTTATTTTAGCGATCTTGAAGATAATGATGTGAATTTTAAAGTTGAGAGATTCGGTTATAACATCCATCACGGCCCAGGTATGGATTATGCAATTAAGAATTCCGTTTATGAATATATTTTGATTTTAGACAGTGATGTAAGCTTAATTGAACCTCCAATACAAAAAATGATGGACGTTTTTAGCGGTTATGCTGTTGGTAAAAGATTAATTGTCAATGCTAACGGCATTGAAAAGTGGCAAAAAAAATGGTGGTGGATCTCAAAACCTTTTATATATTCGTACATACACCCCTATTGCATGCTTATAAAAAAAGAGGCATATTTAGAATTCAAACCATTCAAAAAACACGGGGCACCATGTCTTGACGCTATGATAGATATTTATAACCGACAAAAAACACATCTCCTTACTGAATTCCAGATTGAAGATTATGTTAATCTTATTCTCAGGGGAACACGTGGCAAGTGGGGAATAAATTTATAAAAAACAACTTTTCTATGTCGTAACCTGCCCGTCCCGCATTTCTATCACACGGTCCGATAAGGCTGCAAGTTCTTTATCGTGTGTCACTATAACGATGGTAAGACCGAATTTGTCGCGTAAATCGAAAAGTAATTTATGCAGATCCTCCTTGTTCTTTGAGTCAAGACTTCCTGAAGGCTCATCGGCCAGAATGATTTTAGGGTCATTGATTAATGCACGGGCAACAGCCACCCTCTGCTTCTCTCCTCCTGACATCTCCGAGGGTTTATGGTCCAGTCTTTCTCCTAATTGAAGATATAAAAGCAGTTCTTTTGCCTTATCTTTGATTTTCTTCCAATTCTGATTAGCAATCAACGCGGGAATCATCACATTCTCCAAAGCAGTAAATTCAGGCAACAACTGATGAAACTGAAAGATAAAACCTATACGCTGATTCCTGAAGGCCGCCTGTTCATTTTCTGACATTTTACTCAGATCAACTCCATCGACTTTCACCTTACCCTGATTTGGTTTGTCCAATGTTCCGAGTATCTGAAGCAAAGTAGTTTTCCCGGCTCCACTGGGTCCTACGATGGAAACTATTTCTCCTTTATTTACATTCAGGTCGACCCCCTTCAGCACCTCAAGCGTATCGAAACTTTTATGAATATTTGTTGCCTGTATCATTTTTAAAGAATTTATGGACACAAAGTTAAGGATAAATGCAGATAATCTGCTTATAAAAGTGTATTTTTGCTTTCACATCAGCTGAAATTTCATGAGCGAACTGAGTGTTTTTGGTAAAATTGAATTTATAAAAAGTAACCGGGCAAGCCGCATTTCAGTAAGAATACTGGCTGATGGTCTGCGGGTAAGCCTTCCCCATCGTTCCAGCGAAAAAGAAGCTGTTCGATTTATCCTTGCTGAAAAAGAAAAAATTCTCTCCCGACAAAATAGAATAAAGGCTAAAAAGACCTCAACTTTCATTTCTGAAGATCATGAACTTAAAACCCTGACCTTTAACATAAAAGTAATGGCAGTAAAACGTAATGATGTCTTTTTTAATATGAAGGAAGGGATTTTACGTATTGAATATCCTGAAAGCGCCGACATTACTTCTGAAGAGGTACAACAAGCCTGTTGGAACGGTATCAACTATTTTTTACGAAAGGAAGCTAAAAGAATATTACCACAACGGGTAGAAGAACTCGCAGATGAATTCGGATTTATTTTCTCAGGAGTGAAAATTCAATCCAGCAAAACCCGCTGGGGAAGTTGTTCTAAAGATAAAAACATCAATTTATCATTTTTCCTGATGCTTTTGCCGCAACATCTGGTAGATTACGTTATCCTACATGAACTTTGTCACACAAAAGAAATGAACCATGGTGAACGTTTCTGGCAATTGATGGATGATGTAACTCTGGGAAAAACAAAAAAACTACGGGCAGAAATGAAACGGTACTCGATGCCGGGATGAGGGGTATAAAAAGCAAGAAGGGCTGTCATCACGACAACCCAATCTTTTGTTAACCTTAAATCTAATACTATGAAAAAATCACACTGCAAAGATAAGGCGTTTTGAGATACTGTGCAAGCATTTTCGCGAAAAAATGTGTTTTATAACATATTTTTAACACTTTTGAGGGAATATTTTCAATTTCGACCCTAAAAACGACCTTTTTTCAGATTTGTTTATATTAAATCCGGGAAAAATAAGCGAGTCATTCTTTGCATATTGAGAGCTCAAAGAAATATTTGTGTTGTTTTTGTCACTTTCACTATCTTTGTGGTAAATTCTAAAAAAACAGCTCATGATTTTCACATTCCACACTTTAAAACGTTCGTCTGAAACAAATTTTTTGTTGATTTGCCTGACAGTATTAATTTTATTTTCTCAAACTACTTTGGCAGCCGTTCAGGCTCCTCCTGCAGAGAAAAGCAAAAATATGTACAGTAATCCCGTAGACGCACGCAGCCTTCCTGATCCTACCGTCATCAAAGGCAAAGATGGTTGGTTTTACCTTTATGCCACTGAAAACATCCGCCACGTACCCATCCTGCGTTCGAAAAATCTGACACAATGGGAACTTATAGGAACGGCATTTACGAAAGAAACAAGGCCTGATTTTGAACCTAAAGCAGGGATCTGGGCGCCTGATATCAATTATTTCAACAAAAAATATGTGATGTATTATTCCATGTCGGTATGGGGAGGTGAATGGACCTGCGGTGTAGGGGTAGCCACAGCTGATAAACCTGAAGGACCGTTTACCGATCATGGGAAGCTGTTTCGTAGTAACGAAATCAACGTTAAGAATTCTATTGACCCGTTTTTTATTCAGGATAAAGGGAAAAAGTACCTGTTTTGGGGAAGTTTCAGAGGCATTAATTATATCGAATTAAGTAAAGACGGACTTTCTTTGAAGAAAGGAGCAAAACCCACACAGGTTGCAGGAACTGCTTTCGAAGGCACCTATATCTACAAAAGAAATGGATATTATTATTTCTTCGCCTCGGTAGGCAGTTGTTGTGCCGGATTAAACAGCACTTACAGATTAGTCGTGGGGCGGTCGAAAAATCTGCTCGGACCTTATGTCGACAGAACAGGAACCCCAATGATGAAGAATGGATTTGAAGTGGTGATAGACAGGAACGAAAGATTTTTAGGAAATGGACATAATGCTGAAATCGTACAGGATGATGCCGGTCGCGACTGGATATTTTATCACGGGATTGATGTGAACGAACCGAACAAACGCGTATTGATGCTCGACGAAGTATTATGGGATAAAGATGGATGGCCATATGTGCAAAACAGCGGTACTCCTTCACTTGAAGCTGAAGCGCCTGTATTTAAATAAAGCGTAGTCCTTTCGTCGCTCGTCTCCCGATTTTTTTGTAATTTTGCCGCTTGTTAAAATAATTTGTATGAAAGAGTTTAAGCGTACTACGGTTACATCTGCTCTCCCCTATGCCAATGGGCCTGTGCACATCGGTCATTTGGCGGGAGTATATGTACCTGCTGATATTTATGTTCGTTATCTTCGTCTGAAAGGTGAAGAAGTGTTGTTTGTGGGTGGATCCGACGAACATGGGGTGCCTATCACCATCAAGGCAAAAAAAGAAGGGGTTACTCCTCAGGACATTGTGGATCGCTACCACAACATCATCAAGAAATCATTTGAAGATTTTGGAATTTCGTTCGATATCTATTCCCGCACTACTTCTAAAACACACAGGGAACTGGCTTCGGAAATATTCAAAACCATCAATGATAAAAACGGATTTGTAGTACAAAGTTCTGAACAATATTTCGATGAGACAGCCAACCAATTTCTCGCCGACCGCTATATCACGGGCAAGTGTCCTCACTGCGGTAACGAAAATGCCTACGGCGACCAGTGTGAATCCTGCGGAACCTCGCTGAATCCTACTGATCTCATCAACCCAAAGTCCGCCATTAGTGGAAGCGTTCCGGTAATGCGTGAAACTAAACACTGGTATCTTCCTCTTGATCAACATGAGGCTTGGCTGAGAAAATGGATCCTTGAGGATCATAAAGAATGGAAATCGAATGTGTATGGCCAGTGTAAAAGCTGGCTGGATATGGGTTTGCAGCCCCGTGCGGTGAGTCGCGACCTCGACTGGGGAATTCCTGTACCAGTGGAAGGTGCCGAAGGGAAAGTATTATACGTATGGTTCGATGCTCCCATCGGCTATATCTCCAATACCAAAGAATTACTGCCCGAAAGTTGGGAAAAATGGTGGAAAGATAAAGATACCCGTTTGCTCCATTTCATAGGAAAAGACAATATTGTATTCCACTGCATTGTATTTCCAGCCATGCTCAAAGCAGAAGGCAGCTATATTCTGCCCGATAATGTTCCTGCCAATGAATTTCTGAATCTTGAAGGGGATAAAATATCGACCTCGCGTAACTGGGCAGTATGGCTGCATGAATATCTCGAGGATTTCCCCGGCAAACAGGATGTACTGCGTTATGTGTTGACTGCCAATGCTCCAGAAACAAAAGACAATGATTTTACGTGGAAGGATTTTCAGGCACGCAACAATAGCGAGCTGGTGGCGATTTATGGTAATTTTATCAACAGAGCATTGGTTCTGACACAAAAATATTTCGAAGGAAAAGTTCCTGCTTTAGGAGAACTTACTGACTACGACAAGCAAACGCTGGATGAATTTGTAAACGTAAAAGCGGATGTAGAAAGACTGCTTGACAATTTCCGTTTCCGGGATGCTCAGAAAGAAGCAATGAACCTTGCCCGTATCGGCAATAAATACCTTGCGGATACTGAACCCTGGAAAGTGGCCAAAACTGACATGGAACGTGTGGCAACGATCATGCATTTGAGTTTGCAGATTGCGGCCAACTTAGCCATTGCTTTTGAGCCTTTCCTGCCTTTTTCGTCAGAAAAACTCAGGTGCATGCTGAATCTCACTTCTTTCGACTGGAAGGAGCTTGGACGCATTGATCTGCTGAAAGCCGGTGATCAGTTAGGAACTCCTGAATTACTCTTCGAAAAAATTGAAGATGCAAGTATTGAAGCGCAGGTACAGAAACTCCTTGATACTAAAAAAGCAAATGAGGCTGCTGCCTGGAAAGCTAATCCGGTGAAAGCAAATGTGAGTTTTGAAGATTTTCAGAGAATGGATATCCGCGTAGGCACTGTGCTCGATTGTCAGAAAGTTCCGAAAGCCGACAAACTGCTACAGTTCAGGATTGCTGATGGATTGGAAGAACGCACTATATTATCGGGGATTGCAGCGTACTATCCAAACCCTGAAGAACTTATCGGCACTCAGGTTTGCTTTATTGCTAATTTCGAACCGCGTAAATTGCGGGGAATTTTCAGCGAAGGAATGATATTGTCGGCTGAAGATGCTGATGGAAAATTAGTATTGATTCAGCCAAAGTTACAGGTTACAAATGGTGTGGAAGTAAAATAAATTATGAACCTCGAGGAATTGCGGGAATACTGCCTGAGTTTAAAAGGAACCACAGAACATTTTCCTTTTGACGAAGTAACTTTGGTAATCAAGGTTCAGGGCAAGATGTTCGCACTTATACCTCTTGACAACACCGAAACACAGATTACGCTGAAATGTGACCCCGAGCGTGCAATTGCACTGCGGGAAAACTATTCCGCCATTACTTCGGCTTATCATTTTAATAAAAAACACTGGAATACCGTTAGGATTGATCCTTCAATTTCTCATGCTTTACTTTGTGAATTGATACAGCACTCTTATGATTTGGTGGTTTCCGGATTACCAAAGAAACTGAAAGATGAATTAAAGACTTTATAATTTATCCAGTGCGTAAACGGTAAAATGTAGTAAAATGAGGGTAGTCATTCAAAGAGTCAACAATGCTTCGATAGAAATCAATGGGTCAGTAAAATCATCCATCTCAAAGGGTTTAATGATACTCGTTGGTATTGAAGAGGCTGACACCAAAACGGATGCAGAATGGTTATGCGCCAAAATTGTGAATTTACGTATCTTTGACGACGAAAATGGAGTAATGAACCGTTCGGTGGTGGATGTCTCCGGAGAAATACTTGTAGTCAGTCAGTTTACACTACATGCCTCCACAAAAAAAGGAAACCGTCCTTCGTACATTAAAGCCGCACGCCCCGAACAGGCAATTCCATTATATGAATATTTTTGCAGCATATTGGAAGAAAACACAAAAAGACCAGTCAAAACGGGAGTCTTCGGAGCTGATATGCAAGTTTCATTGATCAACAACGGCCCTGTAACAATAATCATCGACAGTAAAAACAAAGAGTGATATGAAAATAACGAAACACATTCCCAATACAATTACCTGTCTGAACCTTTTGTCAGGGAGTTTTGCTGTATATTTCGGATTTTTGGGTAACTACCCATGGGCTTTTGCCGCCATTTTGATCGCAGGGGTGTTCGACTTTCTGGATGGTTTTGCTGCAAGAGCCTTCAAAGCCTATTCTCCTATGGGCAAGGAACTGGATTCCCTGGCTGATGTCATCAGTTTCGGGATGGCACCGGGAATCATTGCTTTTTCATTGCTTGAGCAAAGCTCTCTTCCTGAATGGGTGAAGTTTACGGGATTTATCATCCCTGTATTTTCTGCCCTGAGACTGGCAAAGTTTAATATTGATGAGAATCAGACTTCCTCGTTCATCGGACTACCAACGCCTGCCAATGCCATTTTCTGGGCAGGATTGAGTTATTCTTTTTCTGAAATGCTGATTGATATGCCGTGGATAGTACTCATCTTCATTGCATTATTTAGCTTTCTGCTGGTTTCAAATCTTCCGATGTTTTCTCTCAAATTCAAGAATATCGGATGGGCACAAAATAAAATGCAATACATCTTTTTAGCCGGATGCATTGCATTATTAATTATATTCGGATTAGATGCTTTCGCACCGATAATTGTCTGGTATCTGCTTTCGTCAGTAGTCCTTGCTCCTTTATTTAAGTGAGTTCCAGCCCTGAGCTTTCAATCCTATTTCTTCTCCTTCGCGGCCGACTAAATTCAATCCAAGTTCAGGTTTGGTCATATGCCCTATGATCCCAACATTCTCCATGGTGACGATTTTATCATAATCCTCAATAGGCACGGTGAAAAGCAACTCATAGTCTTCGCCACCGTTCAATGCTGCAGTAACAATACTCATATTGATCTCCTCAGCCATCACAGCTGCCTGATAGTTGATTGGAATTTTATCTTCATATATGCGACATCCGGTATTGCTTTGAGTGCAAATATGGATTAGTTCAGAAGATAGTCCGTCAGAAATATCCATCATGGCCGTAGGAACAATACCCTTTTCTGCAAGAGATTTTACAATGTCTTTACGCGCTTCAGGCTTTAATTGTCGCTGAAGGATGTAATCTTTCCCTTCGAAATCCGGCTGAGCATTTTCATTTGCCGAAAAAACAATTTTCTCTCTTTCGAGCAATTGTAAACCCATATATGCCGAGCCTAAATCTCCTGAAACACAGATCAGATCATTGGCTCTTGCACCATTGCGGTACACAATTTTATCCTTTTCTCCTTCTCCTATACAAGTAACGCTGATGGCTAAGCCTGTCAGCGATGCAGAAGTGTCACCTCCCACCAAATCAACCCCGTAATGATTACATGCAAGCTCCATCCCTTCATATATCTGCTCAAGATCTTCCACTGAAAATCTTTTTGATACGCCCAGCGAAACAGTCATTTGCTTTGGCTGGCCATTCATGGCATATATATCCGAGAAATTTACCACCGCAGCTTTGTAACCTAAATGTTTCAGCGGCACATACATCAGGTCAAAATGAATCCCTTCAAGCAAAAGATCAGTAGTGACAAGTACCTGCTTATCTTTATAATCAAGCACAGCGGCATCATCGCCCACACCTTTTACTGTCGAGGCATTTATTATCTTAAACTTCTCTGTTAGTCTCTTGATCAGACCAAACTCACCAATCGTTGATATTTCAGTTCTTTGCATCAGCAGGGTATTTTATCGATTCGTCGTTGATGTCTTCCTCCCTCAAAGTCAGTCATAAAGAAGATGTCTATCATGGCATAAGCTTCTTCTTCAGAAATGAAACGGGCAGGAAGTGATAATACATTCGCATTATTATGTACTCTGGCCAATCTGGCAATTTCGGTTGTCCAGCAGAGCGCAGCACGAATACCTGCATGTTTATTCACGGTCATGCTAATCCCGTTTCCGCTCCCACAAATGGAAATGCCAAAATCATATTCTCCGTTCTCAACTGCCGAAGCCATAGGATGTGCATAATCAGGATAATCAGAACTCTCGGCAGTATAAGCTCCGAAATCTTTAAGTTGAGATACCTTTTTTGATTGCAGATAAGCAATTACTTTATTTTTCAGTTCGTATCCGGCATGATCGCTGCAGATGGCAATTTTCATTTCGTTCAGGGACTTCATGATTCTTATTTTTTCATATAAAACATTATGCAAATAAATTCACATCCTCTTTGTTGATAACATTACCTCCGAGAATGATCAGCCTTTCTACAACGTTTCGCAGCTCTCTAATGTTTCCATTCCAGGTTTTTTCCTGCAAAAACGCTACGGCGTCCTTTTCAAATTTTTTGAGTTGAATCCCCTGTTCATTACAAATCAATTGCGCAAAATGTTCTATTAAAAGAGGGATATCCTCTTTTCTATCGTCCAAATCAGGCACATGGATAGGAATAACATTTAATCGATGATACAAGTCTTCTCTGAAATTTCCTTTTTCAATTTCTGCTTTCAGATTTTTATTGGTTGCCGCAAAAACACGTACATTTACCTTAATGCTTTTATCACTTCCCACTCTGGTAAGCTCATTCTCCTGCAATACTCTCAGCACTTTGGTCTGAGCAGAAAGACTCATATCCCCTATTTCATCCAGAAAAATAGTTCCTCCATCAGCCTGCTCAAATTTTCCGATACGTTGTTTGATAGCCGAAGTAAAAGAACCTTTTTCGTGACCAAACAACTCACTCTCAATCAGTTCGGAAGGAATTGCGGCACAGTTAACCTCCACAAAAGGAGCATTGACGCGATTACTTTTTTCAAACAAAAGCCGGGCAACCACTTCTTTGCCAGTCCCGTTAGACCCAGTAATAAGCACTCTTGCATCAGTTGGCGCCACACGATCAATCATCTCCCGAACCTTCTGAATCGCAGAAGATTCTCCAATCATCTGATGACGCGAAGCAACTTTTTTCTTTAATATTTTGGTTTCTGTAACTAAAGTACTTCTATCCAGCGCATTTCTGACGGTAATCAACAACCTGTTGAGATCAATGGGCTTTTCAATAAAATCAAAAGCTCCTTTTTTAATACACTCCACTGCGGTCTCAATATTTCCATGTCCTGAAATCATCACAACAGGAGCTTCAATTTCCTTTTCTTTCAGTGCAGTAAGCAGCTCAATACCATCCATTTCCGGCATTTTTATATCCGAAAATATCACATCAAAAATTTGATTAAGAGCTATATCCAACCCCTGCTTACCGTTTTCGGCCAGAACCACCTGGTGCTTTTCAAACTCCAGAATATCTTTTAAAGTATTACGGATACTGCGTTCGTCGTCGATGATGAGTATTTTAGCCATGACTTGTGCAATATAATTTATAAATCAAAACCGATATCTTTTCTGAAATATTTCTTCTCAAAATCAATGATATTAGCATTCTCAAAAGATTTTGCCAATGCTTCTTCTTTCGATTTTCCATATGAACTCACTGCAATCACTCTTCCGCCGTTTGTTACGAGTCTACCTTCTTTAATGGCAGTTCCTGCATGGAAGATAATACTGTCTTTAGTTTGATCAATTCCGGAAATTTCTTTTCCCTTTTCATAATCCTCAGGATAACCTCCTGAAACCAACATTACCGTAACGGCCGAACGATCATCAATCTCCACCTTTTTTTCATTCAGATTGCCCTGAGCAACTCCTTCAAGCAAATCCACAAGATCTGATTTTAATCTTAACATGACTACCTCCGTTTCAGGATCTCCCATGCGGGCGTTGTACTCAATAACGTAAGGTTCGTTATTCACCTTTATTAATCCGAAGAAAATAAATCCTTTATAATTGATGCCTTCATTATACAATCCATCAACTGTCGGTTTAATAATACGTTCTTCAACTTTCTGCATAAATACCTTATCGGCAAAAGGGACTGGTGAAATAGCTCCCATACCGCCGGTGTTCAGGCCCTTATCTCCTTCTCCGATGCGTTTATAGTCTTTTGCTTCAGGTAATATCTGATAATGTTTTCCATCAGTCACCACAAATACCGAACACTCGATGCCCGATAAAAATTCCTCGATTACAACTGTTTTACTCGCTGCTCCGAACTTTCCGGCCAGCATACTTTGTAATTCGGAAATAGTTTCTTCCAAATCATTTAAAATCAACACTCCTTTCCCCGCTGCCAGACCATCAGCTTTCAACACATACGGAGCTTTCATGGTCTTAAGAAAATCAATACCTTGCTGCAGATTCTCACTGTTAACACTCAGATAACCTGCAGTTGGGATATTATGTCTGAACATGAATTGCTTGGAGAAGTCTTTGCTGCCTTCGAGCTGAGCCCCAAATTTATCGGGTCCCACCACGGGAATTTCTTTTATATCACTATCGGTCAGAAAAAAATCCACAACGCCTTTTACCAAAGGATCTTCAGGCCCAACCACCACAAGATCAATCTGATTTTTCAACACGGCATTTTTGATTTCCGGAAAATTATCGGCCGCAATGGGGAGATTTGTTCCCACAGTAGCTGTTCCGGGGTTCCCCGGGGCGATAAAAAGTTGATTCAGCTTCTTACTTTGTGCAATTTTCCAGGCAAGGGCGTGCTCACGACCTCCTGAACCGAGTAATAATATATTCATTTGAGTGCTCTGAAGATTTTCATACAAAAGTAATACAATCCCGGGGTATTCACAATAATGAATTGACATACAGACATTAATTTTTGTCAGCTATCATCAAAAAAAAAGATAGTCTCGGAATCTTTTCTGAAACTATCTTTTTTTGTAGACAAATCCGGCAAGAAGCCGTAATCAAATGAATCAATCGAATCGCTCTGTTCGAACGGGTCGAAGACTTTTATTTTAAATATTTCGAGATTAAATTATCCAGTGAGAATTTACCGCCACCGCCAAACATTCCTGCAAGCGACAGACCAATAATCAGGATAAAAAATTCCATTCCTTCTCCTGCCTGATTTCCAAACCAATTCATAAAAAAGCCATTGGCAACATGTCCACCGATAAACATTGCTCCTCCCAGCGTCAGAAAAATGGAAAATGCCATAAAACGGGTTCCCAATCCGAGAATCATGCCGATTGCTCCCAGGAATTCAGCTGAAATAACCAGAACTCCCAACAATAAAGGCATCCCCATACTTTGAAAAGCACCAAGAGTTGCTTCAAATCCATAACCTCCATACATTCCCAGAGCTTTTTGCATACCATGTGGTAACACCACTATTCCTAACGCTAAACGGGCAAATAATAAAGCCCATGACTGAGTATCAGTTCCAAAGAATTTTTTAACTAATGTATTCATAATCTACTGTTTTTTGTTTTTTTGATTTACTATATATTGATTTAAATTTGTTTTACCATTTCATCGGAACCTCCATAACAAGGATTCTGGCATCAGTTTCCGCTTTGATATGAATAGTCTCTGTTTCAGTAATTCCAATAGCGTCACGTATATCTAAAAGGGTTTCACCAACTTTTACATTTCCGTCAATAACCTGAATAAACACACCTGAGTCGGCTTGTTTCAAGGTATAATCCAACTCGGTGTCTTTTGACAGATCTCCCAGATGAAACCATGCCTTCTGATGTATCCAGACACCTTCATCATCAGCATTAGGAGAAAGAATCTGATATAGTTCATCCTTTTTTGCTAAATCACTGATGGTTATCTGGTCGTAACGTGGTGTAACATTTTTCTTGTCTGGGAAAACCCAAATCTGAAAAAGTGTAAGCGCTTCTTCTTTACTGTTGTTGTGTTCGCTGTGGAAAATCCCGGTCCCGGCGCTCATCACCTGAATCTCGCCAGGCAGAATTACTCCTTTGTTTCCCATACTATCCTGATGCAGAACAGCACCTGTAAACGGTATGGTAATAATTTCCATATTATCATGCGGATGCTTTCCGAAACCTTCTCCGGCAGCAATCCAGTCGTCGTTCAACACACGTAATGCTCCAAAATGTATCCTTTCAGGATTATAATAATTGGCAAAACTAAACGTGTGACTTGTTTTCAGCCATCCATGGTTAGCATAACCACGTGAATCAGCAGGGTAAAAAATTGTTTTCATCTTTGTATTTTTTTCTTGATACAAAGATAAGGTGGATAAAATGTACAAAAATTAATAAAATCAGGAGTATGATTGCAAAAATCAGGACTGAATGAGTGAAGTTTTAAACTCTGTTGGCGTTAATCCTGTATTTTTTTTGAAGAAATTATTGAAATGAGCGGACTCATCAAAGCCTAATGCATATGCTAACTCCTTACTGGTCAGCCCACTGAAAAGAAGTGAGCGTTTGGCTTCTACAATAAGTTTGCTTTGAATATGTTCTTTTGCCGATTTGCCGGTTATCGACTTAACCGTTTTATTCAGATAATCAGGAGTGACAGCCAGCTTATCTGCATAATCAGTAACCATGTGCCATTCTACAAAGTGCCGGTTAAGTAATTGTTTAAAATTGCGTAAAAGATGATTGGTAGTTTCCAGAAATTGCGGATTATCTGTTTTATGGAGCGAACAATGGTTATTACACTGTATCAATAATAATTTTACCAGTGCTCCTACAGCCTCCAGCGTATATTTTTCGAGAGAAGAGGAAAAAAGCTCTATCTGATTAAACAAATTCTGATAAACTTCCAAAGAACCCTCATTCACAGGAAGAGGAGGTGATTGTCCGTAATCATCAAACAAATAAATATCATTGACCAGATATTCCGGAATTGCATTGCTTATCAGAAATTCTTCGGTAAAAGAAACTATTCTTCCCTGCGGTTTTTCATCAAAAGTTAAGCGATGCATCTGCCCCGGAAGCACAAAATATAACTGACGATCCTCAATCTTATATTCCATAAAGTCTACAACATGAACACCGGAACCTTTCTCAATATAGTAAATATTATAATAATTATGACGGTGAGGAACTGTATTCCTTTTTCCATCGAGTTTACTATAAAGATCCTCAAGTTTTTTCAATGAAAAATGAGGAGAAAAGTTGGACTTATCCGACAGTTGATATGTTTTTATTTCCTGATGAAGCATAAGACAAAGATATCAATTTTATGTTTAAATTCACTCCTTGATCAAATCGATTAGTTCAGTTAGTATCATGGCTGTAGCACCCCATATAATCGTTCCATCAATTTCATAACACGGAGCTTTAATTATCCTGTCGACATTATATGCACGAAAATCCATAACCTTCACAATACTGTCCGATCTGAATTTGTCAAAATCGAATTCAAGGACTTCCTGAACTTCACGTGAATCAATTATATAGTAAGGTTTCTCTTTTGCATATCCAACAAAAGTCCTCACTAAAAAGTTGCTTGGCGGAATATATAAATCTGACAATTGACCCAGTATTTCAATTAATCCGGCATTAACGCCAATCTCCTCTTCCACTTCTCTCAGAGCTGTTGCTAATAAATCAGGGTCCGTATTTTCATATCTTCCTCCGGGAAATGCTATCTGACCCGAATGAATGCCTACATATTCACTCCTGCGGATAAATACAATTTTCAATTGCTCTCCTTCATAAAAAAGTATAATCAATACAGCACTCAGGCGGGGGTTAAAATCAGAATCATTGATGGCCAGAAGTTCTGCCTCCCTGTGTGAAGGAGCCATTTTAACATGGGATTCTATTCCCGGCAAGGCTCCTGATAATCTGTATTTGAGTAAATCAATCAACATAATAAAAAATCAGTCGCTACCCATACAGAATAGCGACTGACAAAATTAAAACATTATTTTAAAAAAACTAATTTTTGTTCCAATAGATGTTTCCTGCAATTCTGTCAATTATCTGTGTGGCAAAACCAGCCTGACGCACTGCTTTAAAAATTTCAGCTATATTTTCAATAGTATTTCCGGTCAATTCCCTGATAGTAGTACTTGTACCATCATCAAAGGTAATTTTGACATCCCGTTTCTTATTCGTTACTCCTGGCTCAGAACCTTCAGTTTCGTTAATTACAACTTCAACTTTTGAGTTTAATTGTAACACACCGGCAACATATACTTTTGCACTATCAAGACTATTAGGCCCCATTTCCCTAACAATTTTTACATCTCCGATGGTAAGGGAATAGACTCTTTCTCTGCGACGGTTTTCTTTATTAACTCTATAGGAACTGATGTTTTCTTCATAGAGAATTTTATCATCTTTGTTTATAGAGTAAACCGACACAGCAGTATCTCCGGAATTTTCAACATTAGAGACGGTATAACCATTCCCAAGATGATATACCGATAAATAATCGAATCCATTAACTTTATTGCGGGTTGACCGGATTGTGATAGCGCCAATATTTGTCGAGTCAAATTTAAGATTTGCACCTAATCTGTACTCCAAACCTTTTTCATGACTGCGGAAGAGCATATAATCATGAACATCTGCCTCAAAGTTATTCGTCAAAGTAGTATCATTAGGCCTGTGTACAAAAAGATAGAAATAGTCCCTGACTTTCTGAACAGGTAAACGCACAATCAAATGATCATTGTCGGCCGTACGTTCAAAGTAACGCAGGATACTCATTGGAGCTCTTTTTACTCTTTTCCAGGAATATTCATAAACCCCCGAAATGTCTGCAAGCAATATCCTTACAGAATCATTCCTGAACTCAGGGGCATATTGAGCTCCTGATACATTTTGCTGATTAGCAAGACTAATGTTTCCTAATAGTCTGAATTCATCCGAGCCTGAAATAAGATTTACAGCTTTGGTCAGGTCTCCGACACCCTCATTCAGGGATACCTTAAGGGATTTCTGAGCTCCCTGATCTTCATTATTTAATTCCATGGTGGAATCACATGCACTAAAAAACAGCAATGATGAAACAATCGCCGTCATCAAAAACTTCGTTTTCATATTATTTTTATTAAGCATTAAAAATAAAGTAACTTATCGCAAAATAGACAGTAAATGTAACATATGGTTTAATTATATGATTGCAGGTTTTAGTTAAATTTTTCAACTTTTCAGTAGAAAGTTGTTTTTTTTCAGGCAAATTGAAAACATTTCTGATGCTACTACAGCATTAGTAAGAGAATTAATCATCGAAGTGATAATAAATTTGATTTCTGTAGAAAAATTCTTTTGTGTGATGTAAAACGGGTAACCCCTTTGAATCAAGCATTATGTATTCACATTCTATAGATTCGGGACTACTTCCGACAACATCATTATGATGAAAGTTTCTAAGAGCGACCTTGTCATTATAGGCATAAACTTTTCTCTGAACAAGATAATCTCCATGGAAAAGTTCGAATTTCAGAATCTTTGTCATGTCCTCACTTAACTCAGTTCTGCTTTTCAAAAATCCACTTGCCCACGAAAGGAACTTCATTTCTTTGGGCAACGATTTCAGTCTGATCTCCATTAGTACATGACCATTCGGAAGCCGCGAGATGCGACTTCCAACCGGAAGTTTTTTTTTCATTTCCAAAAATGAAAGGATTTCTTTATCTTTCTTATAGGGAGTTTTCTTTTCACATTTATCTACATACAGCTTCATTATATCAAGAAAATCTTTCATGTTTGAAAAGGGAAACAATTCTTTGACAATCAACTCTCCTCGAGTATTGTATATTTTCAGAAATCCATTTTTTTCAACCGTTCTTGAAATTCGTTTTTCTTCTGAAAGGAGATTCTCATTGAGATGAAACAGAACATTTGATCGGTATGGTGTCAGATAGTCTGTTACTGATAGTAATGTCCCCTCCTGAAAAATGCAGGTATGGGTTTTCGACTCTTTAACCAAAGGGATCTCATCATATGAAAAGATAGTGTCATTCTCTACTTCCTTAGATCTTCTTAATTTCTGTAGCAAGAAAGGGTCTCTTTCAATCAGGGAAAGAATATCCGGATGCAAAAATTCATCGTGCAATCCTGATTGCAGGTATTCAACCCTATCAATAACTGTGGAATGGGTATATACTTCCATGATAATATTTGAGTCACATCTTTTACAAAGAGATAACTCTGTATCAGGATTACTACAAGAAGCCAACAAGTGTAAAGAACAAATTGTGATGCAACATATACATCTGAAAGATAATTTTTTCATGTCTTTATTAAGATTAAAATGGCTTATACTGAGAATATCTATAAAATCTATCTGTTTTTTCTTGGCCGACCTCCTTTGTAAAGATTGTTCAACATATTCAGTATAAAATCACGATGAGATATTCAGGCAATTGCAGGAGCCAAATTAATATGTTTATTTGAGTAAAAAAACAAAATAATCGTACAATATAAAATATTATACGATTTACACCCACTGATTAACAGATATTTAAAAGGAATCTTTCTACAATCGAAATATAACTGTGAAATTTACGATTTTCACACTCGATTCATGGCTTTATAAATACTTCCCGGAAGGCATTTAAGCAACATTTTAAATTCCATTTGAAGAAGAATTGCTGTCAGCTTGCTATAAGGAATTGCCGTCTCAATAGCTAATTGATTCACCTGAATCCCTTCCGGATATTTTCTTATTGCGCTGTAAATATACTGTTCATCTTCATTCAACTCCACAAAGAGTTCCTGTTGTCTAAATGATGAATCAGTAATAAGTTTGTTTTCCCACCCCATTGATTTCAAAAAATCTCCGGTTGAATCAATTAACGATGCACGGTTTGTCTTAATCAGGGCATTACAACCTGCCGACCACTCATCATCAGTTCTTCCGGGGAAAGCAAAGACATCCCGGTTATAATCATTTGCCAAATCTGCCGTTATTAACGCACCTCCTTTGATTGCAGACTCAACAACCACAACTGCGTCGGACAGTCCTGCAATAATCCGATTGCGTTGTACAAAGTTTTGCCGGTCAGGATTTGTTTTACTAAGATACTCGGTAACAATTCCTCCATGTTGAAGCATTTTCACAGCAACTGAACGATGACTTTCAGGATAAATCCGGTCAAGGCCATGTGCCACAACTCCTATAGTTGGAATGCCTGACTCTAAGGCCGTCTTATGGGCATATATATCTATTCCATACGCCAGACCACTGATGATAACCAGATTAGACACAGCCGATAGTTCATTGATGAATTTCTTACAGATTCTTTTACCATATTCTGTGGCCTTTCTGGTCCCGACAATGCTCAGGAATCGTGCATCATTAAGGTTATGAGAACATTTAGCATACAAAACTAAAGGTGCGTCAGAACACTCTTTCAATCGGAAAGGATAATCTTTGTCAGCAAAATAATAACATTGGATGTTATTTTTAATAATAAATTCAATTTCCTGCTCTGCCCTTTGCAACACATGTCGATGATTTACAATTTCATGTGCCAGTATATTGCCTATACCGGGTACTTTTGAAAGTACCTTTTTCTTTTCTTTAAAAACAGCTTCTTCGCTCCCAAGATAAGCAATAAGGTTTTTTGCAAGGTTATTCCCAATGCCGTTTATCAGTGTAATTCCAATACAAAATTTTAATGTGTCAAGGTTCATAAAACAAACAATAAAAGGTTTTAAATTCAGGTTTTAAATTTTTGTTTAATCATCAGATAAAATCCCCATCCCGAAAGAAAACCGGCAACGTTACTCAAGCAGTCATACCATTCGGCAACTCTGGGGAAGAAAAATAACGACTGGCAGAACTCAGTAAGTATGCCCAGTGTCAGAGGGTAGACAATGCAAATGAGAATAAAAAGCCTTTTTCTTTCAACCAGAGTATTCCCTCTGTAAAAATCAGACATTAATACTACAGTGAGAGAAAAATACATAAAAAAATGCACTATTTTATCCCAGGGAACTTCTTTGGGCAGGTTTGGCGCAGAGGGTAACTTAGCGAACGACAAAACAAGTATAATCAGCGTCAATAAAATTGATCTCCAGTATTTTATCCAGGACATTTCTAAAAAATTAATAAAATCAGCTATAAATTAAAATTAATATCTAAAACTACTTCCTCCCATGAATTCCCTGAGCAATGATGTCGGTGGTATTTCGCGGTCATGAATCGGAACAAAGAAATTCAGGAATTTGAGCAGTCTATGTGTTTCAGTATATTCATCACAGTATTTAGGCACTTCAGCCAAAATTGGTTCTGCATATTTTTTCAACACAGCGAGTTCAAAAATCAATGCAGAATTGAACATCACATCAGCTTCTTCCTGAAACGGGAAGATCCATTTTTCCTCTCCTCTCCTCACACTCGGCCATCGGGCAATAGTTTCCTGCGCAGAATAATTGCGAAACCGGTAATCCCTTATGATCCTTCTCAATAGCCGGGTATCGGTGGTAGGCACCCAGTTATGATTATCAATGGAGATTGTTGTAAGTGCAGAGACATATATTTTAAAAACATTTTCTTTCGAAATACCCGGCATCAACTGAGGGTTCAGGGCATGTATCCCTTCCAGAATAACTACCGTATCATGATCTAATTTAATTTTATCTCCCCGAAAAGTTCTTTTGCCTGTTTCAAAATTAAAAAAAGGCAACTCTACCTCTTCTCCTTCCAACAGTTGTTTCACCTGATGATTAAAAAACCCAAGATCCAAAGCCGTAAAGGTTTCAAAATCGTATTCTCCATTCTCGTCTTTCGGAGTTTCCTCCCGATTGACAAAGTAATTATCCATCGAAATAATTACAGGTTTTAATCCGCTCACCATTAATTGCACTGAAAGTCTTTTACTGAAGGTGGTTTTTCCTGATGAAGACGGCCCTGAAACAAGAACAAATTTCACATTTTGCCGGCGCTCAATCATATCGGCAATGTACGCCACTTTCTTCTCATGCAACGCTTCTGCAACTTTTATAAGATCAAACGACTGCTTGTTCCGGCAGGCAATATTGAACTCACCAATGGTATTTAATTGCATGATCTTATTCCAGCTGATAAATTCGTTAAAGATATCATACAATTTCGGCATTACTTCAAAATCTTCCAGTTTATCCGGTTCATCACGGTTTGGAATACGGAGCAACATCCCATCATAGTATGGGAGTAGATCAAATAAACCAAGGTTATCGGTCGAAGGCAATAAAACCCCGTTATAATAATCTACATATTCATCAATACGAAAATAACGCATATAAGGCGTATTTATCGTCTCGAATAAAGACAAGTTCTCATTTTTATTTTGCTGCTTTGCAAAGATTTCTTTCACAACCCTCACCTGTTTTTCTTCAGCAACAATAGTTTTTCCCTCGTTAATAAGTTTTTTCATCTCCGACTTGATATTGGCAATATCAGTCTCAGACAATGGCTCTTCTATATGATCGAGCCGACAATAATAGCCTTTTGATATGGAATGAACAATTCTGAGAACAGCCTCCGGATAAAGTCGTTTTACAGCATAAGCGAAAACCATGCTCAAAGTACGCACATACACCCTCATTCCCGAAGGACAACTCGAATCGATGAATTCTATGTCCTTAGGTTTATAAACCAGGAAATCCAAACTTTCTACTTTGTAATTTACCCTGGCCGCAACTACCTGATATTTTAATTCTATCTGAAGAGATTGATAAATCTCTAATAAAGAGGTTCCTATCGGAAAGTCGTGATAGGAATGCGTATTTTTACAATAAACAGTAACCAGCTTCTCCATGCAAAACCAATTATTTTGTTGAATTTTGCGTGTAAAATTAAGAATATTAATCCGAATGTATTGGTGTTTTTACTAATTTAAGTATTTTTGTATCACTTTTTTGATTACCCATTAATCATGGCAAGAATAATAGCCACTTCCTTATTATCAATCAACACAACTTTTTATTTAAAAAAAAGAACACTACATGAACTATTCATTTTATGATTTCATGATGCTCATTGGCTCATTAGGACTTTTCCTGTATGGAATGAAGATAATGAGCGAAGGATTACAAAAGGCTGCTGGAAACAAATTGCGTTCCATACTGACAGCCATGACCAGAAACCGTTTTACGGGTGTATTAACCGGCTTATTTATCACCGCCATTATTCAATCGTCATCGGCTACGACCGTAATGGTCGTAAGCTTTGTCAATGCCGGCTTATTAACTCTTCTACAGTCGGTTACGGTTATTATGGGCGCAAATATCGGTACTACAATTACCGCGTGGATTATTTCTCTTTTAGGATTTAAGTTCAGCATTGCCGCCATTTCAATTACATTAATAGGTTTAGCAATTCCTTTTATATTTTCATCAAAAAACAAACGCAAATCCATTGGAGAATTTATTCTCGGGTTTGCGTTTCTTTTTATGGGTTTGGATTTTCTTAAAAATTCAGTTCCTGATCTGGAAAGTAATCCTGAAATGTTGTCTTTCCTGTCTTTGTATACGCAATCAGGATTTGGTTCAATACTCATTTTTCTTGCTATAGGAACAATCCTGACTATCGTGGTACAATCCTCAAGCGCTACAATGGCTATCACACTCGTGATGGTTTCGAAAGGATGGATCAATTACGAACTGGGTGCTGCAATGGTATTAGGAGAAAATATCGGAACCACAATTACGGCAAACATTGCCGCTATACCAGCAAATATTTCCGCAAAAAGAGCTGCGCTATCACATACCATTTTCAATCTTTTCGGAGTATGTTGGATGCTTTTCCTCTTCTATCCCTTTCTAAACATGATTACAGCTCTTACCGATGCAATCGGCCTTGGCAATCCTACTTCCTTTATCAACGAAATTAACTCAAATCCTGAAGCGATAAAAATCATTTCAGCAAAAGACTCCTCTGGTTTATCGGCAGAAGCATTAGCTTACCGGACTAAATTAATTAGTTACCAGACTGCCACATCATATGGGCTATCGCTTTTCCATACTATGTTCAATCTGATTAATACATCCATCATGATTTGGCTAGCCAAAGTTATTGCAAGCGTTGTTTCATTCATAATCAAAAAGAAAGCAACTGACGAAGAGTTTCAACTGCAATATATCACAACCGGATTATTATCTACGTCTGAACTTTCATTAATGCAGGCATGGAATGAAATTAAATCATACAGCAACCGGACTCAGAGAATGTTCAGAATTACACGTGAATTGTACTGGGAACAGAATGAAAACGATGTTGTAAAACTTTTTTCAAGAATTCAAAAATATGAAAGCATCAGCGACCGGATGGAGGTCGAAATTGCCAAATACCTTACTAAAGTGGGAGATGGCCGCTTGAGTGATGAAAGTAAGCACCAGATTCATAAAATGCTCAGGATTGTTTCTGAAATCGAGAGCGTCAGCGATGGCTGTCATAATATCGCAAGAACCATCATGCGTAAAAGAGACAATAATTCAAAATATATTCATGAACTTGACGACAACATCGAACTAATGTTTAATTTAGTCGAAAAAGCATTGAGCCAAATGGCGGAATCACTGGAGAATGATGTAATTGATAATGAAGAACTCAATAAATCAATAAATATCGAAAATGAGATCAACAATTTCAGGAACCAACTCAAATCTCAGAATATTATTGATGTAAACGCAAAAAAATATGAATATCAGGAAAGTGTAACTTATATGGACATTGTTACTGAATGTGAGAAAATGGGTGACTACATTATTAATGTGATTCAGGCATTAAATGATTCTGTGGCTCAGAAATAACTAAAAAATGAAAATAAATTACTCAGAGTCCTGATAAATATGTACTTTTGTCGGGACTCTTTTATCTCCAATCAGAATCGATTATTTATATTGATAAACTTTGTCTTTTAATTTGTCAAACACTATTCCTTATTTGGAAAATATTTCATCTTAACTAACAGATAATTATATAATAATGAAACTATTTGATGTATATCCTTTGTTCAATATTGAAATTGAAAAAGGAATCGGTAGCAGAACCTATGATAAACAGGGAGTAGAGTATCTCGACTTGTATGGAGGCCATGCTGTAATTTCCATTGGACATTCACATCCTTTTTTTGTACAAAAACTCACAAACCAGGCCGAAAAACTAATTTTTTATTCTAATTCTGTTATCAATAAATTTCAAACAGAACTTGCCGAAAAACTTGGAAAACTTTCAGGGTATGACGATTATAGCCTTTTTCTTGTTAATTCAGGTGCCGAAGCGAATGAAAATGCAATGAAGCTGGCATCTTTTCATAACGGAAGAAAGAAATTTATTGCTTTTGAAAAAAGCTTTCACGGCAGAACCTCTGCTGCGGTAAGAGTAACGGATAATCCCAAAATTGTTGCTCCGGCAAACGAAGATCTTGAAGTGGAATTTATTCCCATGAATGACATTACAAAGCTAAAACTGTCACTTGCCAAAGGAGATGTTTGCGCAGTCATCATTGAAGGAATACAGGGTGTCGGTGGAATAAAAATTCCTGAACCTTCTTTTTTAAAAGAATTAAGTGAAGCATGTAAAGCTAACGGCACATTATTAATTCTGGATGAAATTCAATCCGGTTACGGTAGAAGCGGGAAATTCTTTGCCCATCAATATGCTGATATTCGCCCTGATTTGATTACTGTTGCTAAAGGTATGGGCAATGGTTACCCTATAGGAGGCGTGTTGATCGGTCCTGATTTTAAACCATCTTATGGCTTATTGGGGACCACTTTCGGAGGAAATCATCTGGCATGTGTTGCCGCAATTGCAGTATTGGATATATTAAAAGCAGAACATCTGATTGAGAATGCAGAAAAAGTAGGGAACTTTCTGATCAAAGAATTAAAAAAGATCCCTCAAATAAAAGAAGTGCGTGGTTTGGGATTAATGATTGGTCTTGAATTCGAGCATCCGGTCAAAGAAATCCGCGACCGGCTTTTATATGAACAAAAAGTATTTACCGGCGCATCAGGAACGAACATTATCAGATTGTTGCCACCTTTATGCTTATCGCTTGATGATGCCAAATTGTTCCTCGAAAAATTCAGAGCAGTCTTATAAGTAAGTTACCGTCATTATAAAAAATCCCCCTGTTATAAAAAATGCTATTTTTTATAACAGGGGGATTTTTTATATATCATATAGCTGCAAACATCTTTAATGCATTGGGCGATAGGTGTAAAATTAAAATTCAACCTGTCCACAATTTTCTTTGAAGAATAATACGATCTGTTTGTTGCAGAACGGGCAAAGCTACGGTCGATCAGTGGTTTGAACCGGAATATCTTCCCAAAGATTTCAGCAATACATCCAACAATAAGGAGCAATTCTTTTGTTACGTTTATAAAAGGACGTGTTTTGTGAAACCCATCAGCCATCATTGTTACGATATCCTTATTCGAGAGGTTTTCTCCCACCAGAACAAATCTCTCTGCAAAAACATTCGTGTTCATCAGTTGTATCATTGCCCTGACTACGTCTCTGACATCCACATATCCTGAGCCTCCGAGTGTATAAAACATTAAGCCTTTTCGAACCCGGGAAAAAATGAGTGAACTTCCCGATTCATTACCAGATAAACCCAGTATGACTCCGGGATTTACAATCACAGCATTCAAACCATTCTCTATTCCTTTCCAGACTTCCTGTTCAGCGTTATACTTACTCAAAGCATACATTGTTTTGTGTTCATTTTCCGTCCAGGGAGTCTGTTCGTCGATCAGATGCTTTCCCGAAGCAAAACCACATGCGGCAATGGAACTCACAAAACAAAACTTCTTAACATTCATCTTTAATGCAAACTCAACCATATTACGGGTACCTTCAACATTTGTATCCGTCAACTCGTTTCCCCCTTTGCTAAGTGATACAATCGCCGCACAATGGTATATCTCATCAACACCTTCCAATGCTTCTTCCAGGGACATCCTGTCATTAATATCGCCAATCCGCCATTCAATCCTCTGCATGAAATCATCGGGCCGGACAGTATAAAAACTGAAAATCTTTTTCAGGGACTCCAAATTGCCGGATATTCTTTTTAGTGCAATTATTCTATCATTTTGCTGCAAGAGATGCCAAAGCAAATGTCCTCCTACTAAACCTGTGGCTCCTGTAACCAGTATCATTGATCTGTTTTTTATTTTTTTTCAAAAATACGGAAAGAAAATGTACTTTTGTATTCATTAAGAAAATTCTTCAAAAAAACTTAGTCATGCAAAATATTTGTGTTTATTGCGCCTCCAGTTCGCAGGTAAAACCTGTTTATTTTGAGGCTGCAGAGCAATTGGGAAAAATAATAGCCAAAAACAATCTGCAACTCATATACGGAGGCGGGCATCGGGGATTGATGGGAAAAATTGCTGATACTGTTTTGGCGGGAGGCGGCAAAGTCACGGGGATCATCCCGGGATTTATGTGTGAAGTGGAATGGAATCACACCGGACTCACCGAACTAATTCTGGTTGAGGACATGCACGAACGCAAGGAAAAACTTGCTTCGATGGCCGATGCTGTGGTAGCATTGCCCGGTGGATGCGGCACCATGGAAGAGCTGTTGGAAGTTATTACCTGGAAACGATTGGGAATTTTTACAAAACCGATCATTATTTGTAATATTGCAGGATACTTTGATCCCCTTATTCAAATGCTGAATCGATCGGTTGACGAGAATTTTATGGGTGAGGAACATCGTAAAATGTGGAAAGTTGTCGAAAATCCTGCGGAAGTATTACCTGCTATCAGTACATCTTATCAGTGGGATGAAAATGCAAGAAATTTTGCTGCTTTATAAATCTAACATGCCAGATACACTAACAATCAGCCAATTTGCCGATACAGTTACAGCCCCTGCCGACACTGTTTTGCACACCAGCTTTGTAAGATATGAAGGAATAGCGATTCCTTCAAATGCCCATACAGAGAACTGGGTTTTCGGCATTGTTTTTTTGTTATTTATCTTACTTGTTATTGGTGTAAACAGGTCTTACAACTGGATTTTAGAGGGATTTAAAAACATGACAAAAGTGCGTGCCCGCTCAAGTATTTTCAGTAAAACAACAGCAGAAGAATACCAGTCACGATTCTTACTTACTTTTTTTTCCACAGGAGTTATCAGTCTGTATCTATATCTGAATTTAAATACAACAGAAGAACTATCCTTCTCTGTATATTTGTTGTTTCTTTTGGCTGGTTTAGCCTTCCTGTTTGTAAAAACTCAATTCATGAATTTCTTTGCTTACGTTTTTCTGGATGCAGAAGCTTTAAGAGCAGCAAAAGAAAACTATTTTAACATCCTGTCTTTATTAGGATTTCTGTTATATCCGTTTTTAGTCTTAGAAATTTATTCTGCCTCTGTAACCAACATTAAAATATTTAATGATATCGCTCTAATTATCTCATTATTAGCATTAATATTCCTGTCAATAAAATCTTTTAGAATTTTTTTACACAAAATATTAGATTTTTTTCACATAATGTTGTATCTTTGCACCCTTGAAATTCTACCCTTGATCGGAATGTTTCAGGTATATAAATTGATAATAAAGGAGTTTTAATTTCTAAAATACAAGGCCTTGAAAATTAAGAAGATATTGGTTTCTCAACCTCAACCAAAAGGGGATAAATCTCCCTATTTTGACATTAGCGAGAAATATAATGTAAAGATTGAATTTCGTCCTTTCATAAGAGTTGAACCACTTTCCGCTAAAGAATTCCGTACACAACGCATATCTATTTTAGATTATACGGCGATCATCTTCAATGCCAAACAGGGTATTGATCACTTCTTTAATCTTTGTGAAGAAATGAGAATAAGTATCCCTGAAGACATGAAGTATTTTTGTATTACCGAATCGGTAGCAGTATATCTTCAACATTACATTCACTACCGGAAAAGAAAAGTTTTTTACGGAGCATCTGGTAAAATGCAGGATTTGGTGACTATCCTGAACAAACACGCTTCTGAGAAATTTCTTTTCATTACTCCGGAAGTGTTGAATGAGGAAACTATTACGGCTCTCGACAATTCGAAGATAAGCTATACAAAAGCAATAATGTATCGGACGGTAAGTAATGATTTTGGTCCGGATGAAGAGTTTAACTATGATATGTTGTTATTCTTTAGTCCGATCGGAGTACAATCTTTATTCAAGAACTTTCCTGATTTCAAACAGGGAGAGATTCATATCGGATGTTTCGGATCAACGACCGCTGCTGCTGTCAGAGAGTCGGGTCTCAGGTTAGACCTTGAGGTTCCAACGCCTCAACTGCCATCCATGACGATGGCACTCGATGCTTATTTGAAAGAAGACGCGAAAAAAAATAAGAAATAAATCGTTCATCCTGAGTGGTGAATATAAATTAACCAGAAAAGAATCCCGAAAGTAACGAAAAAAAACGTACTTTTGGGATTATTTTTTGAGATTTGTCACAAGAAGAAAATGCCTGAATTCAAGTTTCCGAAAAAAGAAAAGTTATGCGGAGAAATTCGTATCGGAAAACTATTTTCCGAAGGCAAAGCTTTTATTGTTTATCCTTTACGGGTTGTTTATCTGCAATCAGAAGAACGGACCAACACGCCCGTTAAGGTGCTGATAAGCGTTCCAAAAAAGAAAATTCGTTTCGCCGTGCAACGGAACAAAATAAAACGCTTAATCCGGGAAGCTTACAGGCTCAATAAATCAGATTTCATTGTTGCCATCAATGAAAAGCATATTAGTTTGCATATAGCGATTACTTACGTGGCGGACAAAGAAACTGATTTCACTCTGATTCAGGAAAAAGTGAGGTTGATACTCTCAAAAATACTTGTCGCAACCACAGAAAATCATATGAATAAATGATCAGGAGAATTATCCGACACATCTTTCTTTTGCCTGTTTATTTTTATAAATATGCTATCTCACCGCTAAAACATCCAAGTTGCAGGTACACTCCCACATGCTCGCAATATGCGGTTGAGGCTGTTTTAAAACATGGCATATTCAAGGGGGGATGGTTAGCTCTTAAACGAATTCTGAGTTGCAATCCCTGGGGAGGAAGTGGGTATGATCCGGTTCCATAACGCAGTGTGAATACATAAAAAACACTTTAAATGACATCAGGAATTGTATTTGTATCATAATTTATTACCTTTGTATTGGACAAATGTCTGATTATTAGGTTTAGGATGAAAAAGAAGATACGGTACATATTGCTCCTACCCTTTTCAATACTATATGGTATCGGAACCTCCGTACGAAACTGGCTTTACGATAAAGGATTCATTTCTATTGAAGAAAAGCCTGTGGCATTAATCTCTGTAGGAAATCTGACGGTTGGCGGAACGGGTAAGACACCTCACGCGGAGTTTATTCTTTCAGAATTGCAATCGCTTTTCAGGGTTGCAATGCTGAGTCGTGGCTATAAAAGAAAAACCAAGGGATTTGTCCTTGCCGATAGTCATTCGGACTCACATCAGATTGGTGATGAACCTTTTCAGGTATTTCAGAAGTTCAGCAATATTCCGGTTGCCGTATGTGAGAACCGCAGCAAAGGAATAGATCAACTCATTCAACTTTTCCCTAAATTAGACGCGATCATCCTCGATGATGCCTTTCAACACCGGAAGATCCGGGCAGGCTTATCTGTGCTGCTGACCGACTACAACCGGCTTCATACCCGTGATCATATATTACCCGGAGGTGATTTGAGAGAATCGTCAAAAGGAAGTAAAAGAGCGGATATTATTATCGTGACTAAGTGTCCGTTAAATATCAAACCAATTGATATGCGTGTAATTGAGCACGAAGTTAAACCTGATCTTTTTCATGAAGTGTATTTTTCCTCCTATGTTTATGATGAACCGCTGGCCTTATTTATAAAATATGCCGACGAGCACTGGCTTTTCAGCAAAATAAAGAAAAGAAATGCCGGTATTCTTTTAATAACAGGGATTGTTTCTCCACGAATGATCCATGAACATCTTTCGCAATACACAACCGACATTCAGAATATAAACTTTAACGATCATCACGATTTTACAAAAAAAGATATCATTCTGATAGAAAAGAAGTTTAATGACATTCCTAATCCGGAGAAATTAATTTTGGTTACAGAAAAAGACGCGGCAAGGCTGATCAGGAATAAAAACATTCCAAATTCACTAAAATACCATATCTTTGTATTACCCATACGGGTGGAGATATTAAACAATAAAGAAACATCACTGATCAAAAAAATTACCGATTATGTTGGAGAAAATTCAGGAAACCGCTGATTACATAAAAAAAATTATCAGAACCCATCCTCAAACGGGTATCATTTTAGGCACAGGCTTAGGCAATCTTGTCACAGAACTGACGGACACATTGGAAATTCCTTATGAAAAGATTCCAAACTTCCCTGTTTCAACGGTGGAAGGTCATTCAGGAAAATTAATTTTCGGGAAACTTGGAGGCATTGATGTCATGGCAATGCAGGGGCGTTTTCACTACTACGAGGGTTATAATATGAAAGAAGTAACATTCCCTGTAAGAGTGATGAACGCATTAGGGATCAAAACTTTGTTAGTTTCCAATGCCTCGGGAGGAATGCATCCCGATTTTGAAATCGGGGACCTGATGATTATTACCGATCACATCAACCTGTTCCCTGAACATCCTCTTCGGGGAAAGAATTTCAATGAATTAGGCACGAGATTCCCCGATATGAGCGAAGCTTATTCAAAGGATTTGATCGTCAAGGCAAAAGCGATTGCGAAAAGAAATAACATAAGAGTTGTAGAGGGAGTGTATGTAGGTACCACCGGACCGACCTTTGAAACTCCCTCAGAATACAGATACTTCCATATTATCGGAGGAGATGCGGTAGGTATGAGTACCGTGCCGGAAGTCATTGTGGCCAACCATGCCGGCATGAAAGTCTTTGGAATGTCAATTATTACCGACCTAGGCGTTCAGGGAAAAATTGTAGAAGTTACCCATGAAGAAGTGCAGGAGATTGGCAACAAGGCTCAACCCCTGATGACACAAATTATGAAAGAACTGGTGGCTGAAATTTAAACAACACTGGTGGTTGAGATATAAACAACAGAGAGTAGAAAGCGTCAATGTTGCTTTCTACTCTCTGTTTTATTTTTATATGACAATAATGTCCTATCTGAAAATCACGTCGTAAGGCATCCTGGCCTGTATTCCATTCAGGTGCTCATATTGTTTCACCTGACGTAAGATATTATAATGTTCTCCCAGTTGTGACTTCATGATTTTTGTTTCGAGATCTTCACTCAGACTCTTCATTAACTTCGTTGCAAAATCTTCTTTTTCAGGAAGTTCTTTTATTTCATAAGCAGTCAGGTCTGCTTTTTTGGCTGCCATCACAATGGCTTCATCCAACCCTCCGATTGCATCGATCAATCCGATTTTGAGAGCATCTTCACCTGTCCACACACGGCCTTCGGCAATTGACTTTATCTCTCCAACAGTTTTCTTCCGTCCATCAGCACAACGTTTTACAAAAAGTTCATATCCATTATTAATATAGTTCTGCATCAGCACTTTTTCTTCAGGAGTGAAAGCTCTGTTGATTGAGATGGCATCACTCATTTTATTTGTTTTCACGCCATCATAGCTGAGTCCCAGTTTCTTGTTTAAACCATCGATATTCGGTATCAGACCAAATATACCGATAGATCCGGTAAGTGTATTAGGTTGAGCAATAATACTGTCGGCCATACAGGAAATATAATATCCTCCTGAAGCGGCATAATCGCCCATTGAAACGATCAATGGTTTCTTCTTTTTCAGGTTGGTAAGGGCACGCCATATTTGTTCTGATCCATAGGCACTGCCTCCCGGCGAACTTACCCTAAGCACAACTGATTTTATCGATTTATCCTTGGCTGCTTTATCAATCGTTTCAATAAGATCCTCTGAAACAATTCCTTCTCCGTCACCACCATCAATTCCACCAACGGCATATATCACTGCCACCTTTTCTTTTTGATATTTCTGATTGTCGGGGACATTGACTAATGTAGAATGCTTAACAATCTTATATTCTTTACTGTACGACTTCATGATACTGTCCATTTCGTCGACATACACCAGTGAATCAATTAAATTATAAGCTGTTAGTTTTTCAGTCGGTTGGAATAACATCATTTGATCTGCATAAGTATTCAGACTATCCACCGGGATCTTTCTTGAAGCAGAAATCCCTTTCAACATTGAATTCCATATAGAACTAACATAAGCAGTAACCTGCAGGCGGTTAGCATCACTCATTTTTGTATTGATATAAGGTTCTACGGCCGATTTGTACGTGCCGACTCTCACTACCTGCATATCAATTCCCAGTTTGTCGAAGGTGTTCTTCAGGAAGAGCAAATCTGCCGACATTCCTTTGAATTCAACCATACCATAAGGGTTCAACAAAATCTTATCTGCTACCGAAGCAAGATAATAGTTTGTCTGAGCGTAGGTATCAGCATAAGCAAGAATAAATTTTCCTGAAGCCTTGAAATCAATCAGAGCGTCGCGGATTTCCTTTATTGATGCAAAACCTCCTGAAAGGACTCCACCCTTCAGATAAATTCCCACAATATTAGGATCATTCTTTGCTTTTTGAATATTGGATAACACATCGTCCAATCCAATTACATTTGTTTCAGGACGTCCAAAAGCCTCTGAAAAAGCTTTGCTGAAAGGATCGTCTTCCGACCTGTCGATCAGTTGACCCTTAAGTTCGAGTTCATATACCGAGTTGGGCGATAATTTTGCGGGTGCATCCCCCGAAGCAGCGATTGCTCCGATAATTCCAAACAGAATAAGTGAGCTTATAACTGAAAACAGGAGTATACCAACAAAAGTTGCGAGCGTAAATTTTAAAAACTGTTTCATATCAATATTAATTTAGATTTAAATGCAAAAGAAAAGAAAATTATTGAATTATTATTAAGGATTCCTGTTTTTTATCGATTAATTTTCAAATAACCGTTATTCTGCCAACAGAATAGAGTTTATATCGATTAATCTTTTAACCACATAAGTCACAACAGTTAACACAAGAAAACCGCGATCCATCTTGGATAATGAAAACAGAGCGGATGATTAAAAGCCCGAAAGCCCGCGGTAAAAAGGCGGCGGGGTTTTACAACAAAGCCCGCGGGAGTTTTCAGGAAAGCCCGCGGGAGTTGACTAGTCCTAAATAACCGTTACAGGTTTTTATTCGACAAAAATAGACAATTTATTCAACCGTATCAAGGCTAGCCTTGATACGGTTGTTTTTTTTATAAGTTTTTATTTTCACTTCACGTTGTAGATGCATTTGGTC
>JAYFQH010000012.1:0-93287 GCA_034927265.1 Paludibacter sp. | reverse complement strand
CCATAGCCTGATATATCAATGTCCACTCTCCCTGTGATAACTATTACTCCGCTCCCGGAATATAATCCTTTATTCTTATCTAACCCTCTCTAATAACAAACTCGCGCTTTTGCTCAAAGGGCTGCAAAGATAAATACTTTTTATTTATTACGCAAATTTTTTGAAAAACATTTCTTTTAAGTTCGCCACCTGCACCCAGGCTTCTCTCTCAAAGCGGGTGCAAAAGTAGCGACTATTTTTTTATCCTGCAAATGTTTTTTGAAGTTTTTTCTGCTCTAAAACATATTTTTTTGTATTCTGCTGAAAATGTGCAGTTTCAAAAAAAATATTTTATGAAATATTTTGAGTCTTTTCCGGGAGTTTCAACCTTCTTGGGTTCAGAACCCCTTTAGGCTTCTATCCGAATCAACAAAAGTCTTCCCAGTTTGTATTTAACATATTGCCAGTTTTTTCGAAAGTGATGTGCATTCCGAAGCAAGCACGCAAGGTTTGAGGGGTATGTGTAGGACCTGAAAGCGCTAAATAGTCTTTCAACATTTGACGATAGGAAGGATCAACACAATTATCAATGATACATGCAGCCCTGTCAACCGGACATTTCCCGCGCAAATCAGCTACCCCATGTTCAGTAATAATCACATTCACGGAGTGTTCGTTTTGGTCAACATGCGAAACCATTGGTACAATAGATGAGATTTTACCTCCTTTTGCTGTTGAAGGAGTAGTGAATATAGAAATGTAGGCGCTACGGGTAAAGTCAGCTGACCCCCCGATACCGTTCATCATCTTCGCTCCCATTACATGAGTACTGTTCACATTACCAAAAATATCAGCTTCCAAAGCTGTATTGATAGTAATTAACCCTAAACGTCGAGCTAATTCGGGACTATTTGACATTTCCGACGGACGGAGCACCAACTTGTCACGGAAATATTCAATATCCTCATAAATACTTTTCAACACGGGTGTCGTAATAGTAAGAGAACATCCACTGGCAAAAGTCACTTTCCCTTTACGAATAAGATCAATCACGGAGTCCTGAATTACTTCTGTGTACATCTGAAAACTCGGAATTTCAGGATTTACCCCTAAAGAAGCCATTACCGCATTTGCGATATTTCCCACTCCTGACTGTATAGGAAGGAACTCTTTAGGGATACGTCCGGCACGCAATTCTCCAGCCAGGAAATTTGCCACATTTTGGCCAATTTTGTCTGTTACTTCATCTGTAGGACTAAAACCACCCACTTCATCATCAAGATAGGTCTCCACCACACAGAGAATTTTTTCAGGATCGACTTTTAATACAGGGGCACCCATTCTGTCAGAGGGGTTCATTAATGTCAACGGCAAACGATGAGGAGGATCCAGTGGTTCGAAAATATCATGAAAACCTCTTAATTCCTTCGAATGTTTCGTATTAAGTTCAATAATAATGTGATCAGCCAATCTTGCAATAGTAGGGGAAATACCAACAGCAGATGTCAGCACAATTTCACCTTCGTCATTGATATCACAAGCTTCAATAACAGCAATACGGGGCTTTGGCATAAATCCAAAACGCAGACTTGGTGCCAACGAAGAAAGGTGCATGTCAAAATAAGGTGCATGATCCTTGTTCAGTGCATCTCTTAAATCACGGTTCGATTGATAGGGGGTTCTGAATAGTACTGCATTTGCACGGGCAAGCGCACCATCCAACGAATCACCGGTTGAAGCTCCTGTGTAAATACCAATTTTGAACTCTTTTCCTTCAGCGTGAAATGCTTCTGCCCTTCGGGCGATTGCCGAAGGAACTGCCTTTGGCGAACCTGCCGGAGTAAAACCACTAAACCCTACCGGGTCACCGTTATTAACAAACGCTGCTGCTTCATCTGCAGTTACAAATTTATACCTTGACATAATATTATTGAGTGATAAGTGTTAAGTGACAAGTGATAAATAATTGCATAACAATAATTTACCCTCTTCATTCATATCTTTTTAAATCATGGCGCAAAAGTACCAAATAATTTTTGAAAAACCTTGAGAAGTATCAACTAATTACAGAAAAAATTCTTTAATCAGGATTTAATGGAAAAGAGGCTCACTAAAAAAGCGAGCCTCTACCATTTGTAATTGAACAAAAAATCAATAATAAGCTTTATCTAATCACAATTTTACATACATCATTTCCAACTTTTACCACATAAACTCCCGGTTCGAGATCAATTGAAACATGCTGATCAGGATTTACCATATCAATAATCTTCAATCCGCTTACATTATATAACTGCAATGTGCTATTTTCAGGGAAATCACTAAGTAACAATTTTCTGCCCGACACCACAACATTTAAAGATCTGATAAAGTTTTCGTCGGTTCCAGTATTTATATTGTAGAATTCTTTCCACTGATCTTTGACCTTATATTTTTCAACACTGATAGAAGGAATAGTAAGACTTGCATCTCTCGGCACACCTGCGAGTGCATTATCACCCAAAGCCGGAGGTTCAACAGCAGCAACTTTAAGCTGTTCAACATTCGAGCATCCCCAGAAAGCATTCTTACCTATATTCAATAATGACGAAGGCATTTCGATAGTAGAAAGTCCGCTACAACCCCAGAAAGCGCTATATCCGACCTCTGCCGTTCCTTCCGGGATAGTCAGCTCCGTAAGTTCATTACAGCCCCAGAAAGCGTTGTACCCGATTTTTGTCAATGTTGACGGCAATTTTACAGAATTAAGCATTCCACAACTTTTGAAAGCATTGTCGCCTATTTCGGTAATGCCATCTTTTATGACTACTTTTTTCAAGTAGGCAAGATTATAACATATCTCATTCGGAAGTTTTCCCTGAGGATCATTGAATGTAATCTCCTGGAGAGCGCTTTTATAGACATTTACAATACCCGGAACATTCATTTCCTCATCCATAAATGAATACAATCTTTCAAGAATTGCCGATTTCAATTCCACACCCCTTAAACCCGTCGCTTCAATTGCTCCGTATTCAAAATTTTCAACTGAAGGATAAATCACCAGATATTTCAAATAACCATTATAGTCACTGATTGCTCCTTCCTCGATTGAGACAAGTGTGTTCGGTAATATCAACACATACAGACTGGTTTCGTCAAAAGTTTCACTCTTCAAAGTATTGTCTTCTATCTCCGCGGTTTCAAGATCCAGCACTCTCAGCGAATCTTGATAGAATTCGTTTAGTGCTGCCAGGTCGCCATTAGTAACCGGGCCAGTGATCTTGAGTTTTTTTACTGTTCCAAAATCAATCATCCCCAAATCACCAAAAGCTTGCGTTACAATGTGAACTGAATCTCCTGACAGAGGAGCATCATACTTGTAAACGCTTTTCCCTTCATATTGCCACTCATCATTTCCAAGAACACCATCCGCATTCAGGTCAGAGCCATTATAGATTTTTACTACAGAGATAAGAGTGTCAGCAATATATTCAACTTCCCATTTGCGTCTTTCTTTATGTAAGGGCAGACTCCAGTTAACAAAATCATATACCTGTCTGACAATATTTCCTTTAACATTATAATCAATATTATAACTATACAACAAACTATCTCCTTCAAAGTAGCTGTATGCAATCCTGTTTCCCGCATTATCATATACATTTGTATATTTATAAATCTGTACTCCGTCTCTGCTTTCGCTTTTCTCTGTTATTTTTCCGGCTTCATTGTATATCGTCTGTCGATTGTAACAATCAAACCAATTGTATTGATCGTACTGGCTACATTCTGTATAGGATAGCTGTTTAATACCCAAAGCATCATAAACGACCATTCTTTTTGGAGAATTTGGGACCCAGTTGCACATTCCATAATCCCAACGATATGCATAATAGCATTCTTCAGCGCCCGAAACCGGATGATATTTTGTCACATATTTTGCTGTTGGATAAAGTGTCTCTCCCTGACAAAGAGTTGGAAGAGCAAGACCGTTAAACTGATAATAGACTGGCGTTCTTTTATTTATCTGAGTTCTCACACTATCGGGAGTTGAATACTCAAATACACGATATTCAGAGTTCTGCCACTGGTCGCTCATCCACACATAAAACAATACCTGACTCCACTTATTGTTATTATTATATTGATATTCAGTTTTTGTGTAATCTGTTAATACATCATTTATTCTTACCTTACGCAATGTACTTAAATAAGAATTCCCTTGCGGATAAGGAACTCTGGTGGTTTCGTCCGTCAGCAAATATTCATTATTAATCAATTCATAATAAGCAGATCTTACAGTATACCAATACTCCTCGTTAATAATCTGATAGCTATACTCGTTTTTATAACTCAGATTCTTTATCCATGATTTGGCACCCTGATCCCATACCCAATGAAATTGTTCTTCCTGAATGTTAACTCCGTCAATAGTATAGGTACTTGTATACTTATCTGAACCAGTCCAGTCCCATAAATCATTATTCCATTCGTAGTATTCATAATTGGTTATACTGCCATACGAATCAACTTCACTAAGTTCCTTGTTGTTTCCAATCCAGTCCATGCGGTCGGTATTCCAGTAATATGATTCTGTATACACCTGATATCCTTCCGAATTAAACCTTTTAAAGTATTTTTCGTTTCCAATCAACCGATGATAATTGTTATCCCAGATATATGATTCATAATATACCTTCCTGTTCATATCATCAAATTGCTGGGTATAATTTTGTGTGAGATTCATTTCTCCATTCTCATAATCCAGCTCCCACTCTTTGTATTCAATAATATTATTCCGGCTATCGTACACCTGAGTATAATTGTTTGAAACAATCCATTTTCCTGCCCACTGCATCCAGTAACGTGAATTATCATTCAGAATCTCCTGACTGTATTCAACCAGATTATCTTTGCCATCGTAAGTGTATTTTATCCGTTTTGTCAGCAAACCATTACTATCAAAATAATAATTGGCATATAAAATCATTTTCTCTTCTGACTGAATAACTTGTTCTGCAATTTTGAGGATATCCTCTTTCTTCATCGTTTTGACAAAATGAACATCTGAATCCCTGTTTGCAACCCGTTTTTTTACCTTTGGAGGAGATTGCTCATACTTGTTAAAATTTCTCAATCCACTCTCAATTGATTCTTCAGCAAAAAAATGTTTTTTAGCATTTATCATCGCACAAAAAGCAAATAGTAAAATGCTCAAAATCAACGTAAACCTTAAAGTTCTCATTTTTTTCAAAAATTTAGTTAGTTATAAAAAATAATTGTACAAATATATCCATATTATTCAGTATTATTTCGCATTATTACCATTTTTTTACAAATAAATTGGTCATATTTGTAAAAAATTACAAACAAACTATATGAAAGACATCAGACAATTAGAACCCAAAGCCCTGTGGCAACATTTTCATAGTTTGACTCAGATCCCCAGACCCTCTGGTAAAAAAGAACAAATAGGAAGATTCCTGGAAGATTTTGGAAAATCGATGGGACTGGAGACAAAAATGGATGACATTGGAAACGTTTTGATCAGAAAACCTGCAACGAAAGGCATGGAAAACAGAAAACAAGTCATTTTGCAAGCACACATGGATATGGTTCCTCAAAAAAATACGGGGATACTACATAACTTTGATACTGATCCTATACAGGCATATATTGAGGGAGAATGGGTTACAGCAAGAGATACTACCCTCGGGGCAGACAATGGTATCGGGGTGGCAGCTGCCATGGCAATACTTTCTTCCAAAGATATTGTTCACCCCTCAATTGAAGTTTTTATTACGGTTGACGAAGAAACGGGCATGCATGGGGCATTTGGATTGCAACCCGGTTTTCTGAAAGGAGATATATTGATCAATATGGACTCGGAAGACGAAGGAGAACTTTATGTGGGTTGTGCCGGAGGCATTGATGCGAATATTGATTTCAGATACAATGTAGTGGAAGTGCCTGAGGGAGATGTGGCAGTTAAAGTTTCTCTTACCGGCCTGAAAGGAGGTCATTCGGGAGTCGACATTCACCTTCAACGCGCTAACGCGAACAAACTCATGTTCCGTTTTCTGAAAGATGCTGTTGCTAATTACGAAGCAAGGCTTGCCTCAATTGATGGTGGCAGCCTGCGCAATGCCATACCCCGTGAAGCTTTTGCTGTAATTACCGTTCCTGAAGAAGGTATCGAGGATATTCTCGACTTAATTTCTTCGTATGAACAATTGTTTATTGAAGAAAATCAGGGTGCAGAAGATAGCATCATCTTTAAAGGCGAAACAACTGACCTGCCAGATGGTTTAATTCCCGAGGAAATACAGGATGACCTTATAAACAGTGTAACCGCCTGTCCGAATGGTGTTTTCAGATTTATTCCCGAGTTACCAGCCGTGGTTGAAACATCAAACAATCTGGCAATAGTCAAATCCAATGGCAAAAAAATTGAGTGTAAATGTCTGGTTCGCAGTTCTGTTGAATCACGTAAGCAGGAACTTGCTTCAATGGTGGTAAGCACTTTTGCTTTGGCTGGAGCAAAGGTTGAACTTACCGGTAATTATCCGGGCTGGCAACCTAATCTGAAATCTCCCATTTTGAAAGAAATGACAAAGATTTATGAAAATAATTATGGCAAAACACCCAAAATTATGATCATTCATGCTGGTCTGGAATGTGGAATACTCGGCATACATTATCCGAAAATGGATATGATCTCTTTTGGGCCAACCATCCGTTATCCTCATTCTCCCGACGAAAAGGTAAATATCGCATCGGTACAGAAGTTCTGGGATTTTTTACTTGCTACATTATCCGATATCCCTTCAAAATAATTTAAACGAACAAGAACAATTTGCGGCAGAACAATCAAAATAATGATAGTTCTGCCGTTTTTTTATCATGAAATCAGACATATATAATATGTACCACAATAAATGAACTATCTTTGCAAACTGAAATTTATATTTCCACATTATATATATGAAAAATAAAAGACAAACTCCTCCTTCTTCTTCAGTAAAATCAACCCGCCTGACTGTTAAAGAAACGACCGATTTAATGACCTTTTTGCTGGCCAAAATGGGAGGCATGAGTCGCAACGCCATAAAATTACTGCTTTCGCACCGTCAGGTGATGGTAAATACAAGAATTACAACACAATACAATCACCCTCTTCAACAAAATGACATTGTTGAAATCAGCAGTTCGCGTGGAAACATTGAATTAACACATCCCAAACTTCGTATAATCTACGAAGATCAGTATATAATTGTCGTAGAAAAGAAAGAAGGTTTGCTTACCGTAAGAACCGGCGACAAAGAAGAAACAACCGCTTTCTCTATTTTGAAAAATCATGTTCAGAAAAGTTCCAGAACGAATCGCATCTATGTCGTTCACCGGATCGACAGAGAAACTTCCGGAGTCATTATGTTTGCCAAGGACAGGGAAGTGCAGCTTTATCTGCAGGAAAACTGGCATAAAATCGTCACAAAACGCATATATGTAGCTTTAGTAGAAGGAAAAGTTGAGAGAAAAGAGGATAAAATCGTTAGTTGGCTAACCGAAAATGAGAAGTCACTCAAAATTCATTCAAGCGACAGCGACAATGGTGGTCAACAAGCCATTACACACTACCGGTGCATAAAATCAAACGATCAGTACACATTAGTCGAACTGGAACTGGAAACAGGCCGCAAGAATCAGATCAGGGTACATATGTCGCAAATCGGGCACCCAATTGCCGGAGACAAGAAATACGGATCGGCGACAAATCCGATTGGAAGAATGGCTTTACATGCAAGGTTACTTGCATTTTATCATCCCGCAAACAACGAGGTTGTAAAATTTGAAACCCCCGTTCCAAAAAATTTTCTCAAGGTTTTTCAGCCAAAAAATCAGGGTCGGACAGCATAACCTGTCCAACCCTGACATAAAGAAACATATCACTAAAAAATTTCTTATCTAATCGTTTGGAATATCTCTTCAAGAGGTTTTCTTACTTTAGCCCTGAATTGTGCTTCATCAGAGACAGAACGATAACCAATGGCGGCAATCACTACTGTTGAATAACCGGTTCCCTTCAATTGCAGAATTTCATCGTATTGTGCAGGATCAAAACCTTCCATAGAACTAACATCCAGCCCCATTTCCGCAGCAACATTTACCAATGTTCCCAAAGCTATATAAGCCTGTCGGGCAGCCCACTGATGCTTTTGCTCCGGAGTCCGGCTTCCGAAAACACCTTTCATAAAATCACCGTAACCTTTCAGTCCATCCGGAGCTATTTGCTGCGTTTTGGCTGTAAGCTCAATAAATGCATCGATGTGCGCATCAGTTAAATCATCGTTTGCAACAAAGACGAACAAATGAGATGCATCGGTCACCTGTGGTTGTCCGAACGAAGCTGCTTTCAACTTCTCTCTCAATTCAGCATTCTGAACATCCAGCACTTTATAAGGCTGCAATCCATAGGAGGATGGAGTAAGATTAATTGCTTCTTTCAGAATAGCTATTTCCGCATCACTGACTTTCTTTTCAGTGTCAAACTTTTTAGTGGCATAACGCCATTTTAAACTTTCTATCATCGTTTTTGTATTTAAATTTATTTTATGGTGCAAAGTTACAGCCATCTAAAATCAGTTACGATACAAAAAAACGATGAAAGATTGTAAAAATCCGACAAATTAATACTTAGTCAGAAAATTCCATCAGATAAGCCTTTATAAAAGCATCGATATCTCCATCCATTACAGCATTCACATTAGAAGTTTGGTAGTTGGTACGATGATCCTTTACCCTGCGGTCGTCGAAAACATAACTACGAATCTGCGACCCCCATTCAATTTTACGTTTTCCAGCCTCTACCTTGGCAGTTTCAGCGCGACGTTTCTCGAGTTCAAGTTCATAAAGTTGTGATTTCAGCATCCTGAGTGCATTGTCCTTATTCCCGAATTGCGAACGGCTTTCAGTGTTCTCAATGATGATCTCATCCATTTCATTCGTCACCGGATTTTTAAACTTATAATGTAAGCGCACTCCGGTTTCTACTTTATTTACGTTTTGCCCACCGGCACCGCTCGAACGAAAAGTATCCCAACTAAGATTAGCAGGATTGATTTCTATTTCAATCGAATCATCCACCAGAGGCACCACAAAGACAGAAGTAAAAGACGTCATGCGTTTTCCCTGTGCATTAAACGGCGAAACACGCACCAGTCGATGCACTCCGTTTTCCGACTTCAGGTAGCCATAGGCCATTTCTCCTTCAATCTGCATGGTAACAGTCTTCAAACCTGCTTCGTCGCCATCCTGATAATTGGTAATCTCGGTTTTATAACCCTGACGTTCGGCCCATCGCTGATACATACGAAAAAGCATCTCAGCCCAATCCTGCGCTTCAGTTCCACCTGCTCCGGCTACAATTTTAATCACTGCCCCAAATTTATCTTCCTCTTTGGAAAGCATATTTTTCATTTCAAGGGTTTCAAGTAATTCGATGACATGTTGATAAGCCTGATCTACCTCTTCTTCCGTCACAGCCTCTTCTCTGAAAAAATCATAGGCAAGTTGTAACTCATCAGCAGCTGCTTTCACCTCTTGGTATCCAACAATCCAGTTCTTAATTTCCTTTACCTTACGCATTTGTACTTCGGCCGCTTTGGCATCGTCCCAAAAGCCCGGAGCATGGGTGCGCAATTCTTCTTCTTCAATCTGAATTAATTTGGTATCGACGTCAAAGATACCTCCTCAGCGCGTCCTCGCGCTCCAACACTTCTTTGAGTTGGTCTTGTGTAATCATATTGATCTTGTTTTTATTTGATTAATATTAATTTTAGTTGAGAGTTGAAAATGTAGAATATATAACTCTCAACTTTCAACTCTCAATTCTCAACTATATTTTAAAGAGACTTAGCAGATTATCACCCACAATTATTCCGGGCAAAAACACCATCAGGAACCCGACGGTAAAACCTGCAAGAGTTTGTGCTGGTGTATGGGCTTTCAATTCAATACGCGACACAGCTGTGAGAGCAGAAATGAACAATAGCATAATCATCAACCACAAAGGATTCACACCCATCACGTAACAATAAGCAAAAACACCCCCAGTCAATCCTCCTATGCCCGACAAGTGAGCACTGATTTTCCATTTGGTATTGATAAGTGTAATGATGAAGATGGAAACAATAGAGCCTATACCCATAGCAACTATGAAAAATGGCATTTGGAGTACGCGCCACATAAAAACAGTCCAAAAGGTATAAGCAAGCAGCGAAAACAGATAAGGGAAAGTTCGCTGTTCTCTTTTTGAAATATACAGATCTTTAATTTGTCCTTTTCTCAACATCACGAGAATAGGTGTTGCCGGTAATATCGCAGTGAAAAGAAATGTTCCACCCAAAGCAAACCATTTCCATATATCAGTATAAAAACCAGCAAAATTAGTGAACAATAAGATGATAATCCCAAAAGTTGGCATCAACAAAGGTTGAAACACAAAGGATACAATTTTTAAGAATTTCCTCATTCAAATATATTATTTTAAATTTCTTTTCGCAGTCGGGCAACCGGGATATTTAACTGCTCCCTGTATTTTGCCACCGTTCTGCGGGCTATATTATAACCTTTGGTTTTCAATACCTCCGCCAGCGCATCATCGTTTAAAGGCTTCTTTTTATTCTCACCATCAATGCAATCCTGCAAAATCTTTTTGATTTCGCGGGTAGAAACTTCTTCGCCCGAATCATTGGTCATCGACTCTGAGAAGAAATATTTCACAGGATAAACCCCGAATTCAGTCTGAATGAATTTACTATTACTGACTCTTGAAATCGTAGAGATATCATATCCGGTAATATCGGCAATATCTTTCAGAATCATTGGTTTCAGATACACATCGTCGCCTTCGACAAAAAAATCATGTTGAAAATCCACAATGGCTTTTATAGTTGTCAGCAAAGTTTCATGGCGTTGTTTGATCGCATCAATGAACCACCTCGCAGCATCAATTTTCTGTTTAGCAAAGGTAACGGCATCTTTTAACCCGTTGTTTTTTTCTGATTTTTTTTCAGAATATGTCTGAAAAAGTTCATTGTATGTATTGCTTACCCTTAACTCAGGGATGTTGCTGTTATTCAAATGTACATCCAGTTTTCCATCATCATTCTCCAAAATAAAATCAGGAACAATGACTGTCATTGATTTTTCAAGTAAATTACCTCCCCATGCATTGCCGGGTTTCGGATTCAGACGGGAAATTTCGGCAACGGCTTCCCGCAGCATATCATCATCAATATCCAGACCTTTTTTTATCTTGTCGTAATGTTTCTTCGAAAATTCTTCAAAATAATCTTTGACTATTTGAAGCGCCACATCTGCTTCAGGGCGGTATTTCTTCCTCTCGAGTTGCAACATGAGGCATTCCTGTAAAGTAACTGCACACACTCCTGAAGGTTCAAATTCCTGAATTAGATCAACAATCCTTTGCATCTCTTCATCTGTCGTATGCACGCCGGCATGGAACACAATATCGTCGACCATCGATTCTACTGTGCGACGAAGATAACCTTCATCATCAATATTCCCTATAACATATTCAGCCAGCAGCCGTTCATGTTCATTCAGATGCTGTAATCCCAGTTGTTCAATCAGATATTCGTGAAAAGTTGTGCCAATTGAAAAAGGTATTTCTTCTCTTTTATCATCTTTCGAAATGTTATTGATTTTCAACCTGTAATCCGGAATATCATCATCTAACATATAATCCTCCAGATCCATATCATCATTATTTCCCCCATCATCATTCAGATCATCAGCAAAATCACTCTCATCTTCGCGCATTTCTTCTCCCTCTTCAAGAGCAGGATTCTCTTCCAGTTCCTGACGTATACGTTCCTCCAGCTCCAAAGTAGGTACTTCAAGCATTTTTATGACCTGAATCTGCGCAGGCGAAAGTCGTTGTTGTAATTTCTGCTCTAATGATTGCCTTAACATGAAACTTGAACATTAATTTTTCAGGGTTATCTGTGCAAAGGTAATCAAATTTGAAAAAAAATGAAACGTATTTATGCGCTAACGGGGTTTTTATTCATTGTTTTATAATACAGGACACAATAATTGTCGACTGATTATAAGGTTTAGCTAAATATAGTAATTGCTGTTATATCCTATTTAGATTTTGATTCTGTAAGCATCAAATCGATTCGTCCAAGATACAACCCGCTTTTCCCCATTTGAGCAATAAGTACATTTTTACCTTCTGCATTGTTAATTTTCTTGTTTTCAAGCAATGTATGAGAATGTCCTCCAATTATTACATCAATATATCTGGTTCCCCTGGCAATATCAAAATCGTTGATGCCGGTTAATGTTGAATCAGAGCCCAGATGCGACAAACAAATGACCACATCACATTTTTCACGTTTTTTTAATCTGGTTGAAATTTCTTTGGCTGTTTCTACAGGATCTTTATACTTAATCCCTTTGTAATTATTTTCCATGATCAGCCCGGCCGGATTAACTCCCAGTCCCATAATGCCAATACGGATATTTCCTCGTTTTAATACGAGGTATGGCTTTACAAAGGCTGATATTGATGATTTGCTTACATCATAGTTCGACACAACTATGGGAAAATCAGCTAAGCTCAGTATTGCAGCTAAAGTATCCATTCCGTTATCAAATTCATGATTTCCAAGCGCCACTGCATCGTATTTCATCATATTATAGCCCTCAACTTCCAATCTTCCTTTAAAGAAATTGTAGTAAGGAGTTCCCTGTGAAAAGTCTCCGGCATCGAGCAAAAGCACCAACTCTTCCTGTTGGCGAATCTGATTAATCACACCCATTCGACGGGCATAGCCACCCATGTCGGCGTCCTTCAATGCATTTGTATCCGTTGGTTCCAACTGACTGTGTGTGTCGTTGGTATGCAATATCACCAACTTCGTTCCTGACTGAGCCGACAAGCCGATCAGCAGCACGAATATATTTATATAAAAAATGAGTTGCTTTTTCATTGTGTTTAACTTATTATTGGGTAGATATGTATTAATCAATTAATATATAGCGATCCTTCCATCTAATTTAGAAGTAATTTCGTTACCTTTCGCTGTTTCCTTCCGTATAAAATCTATCAGCATATCTCTGATTTTTATGCCGGTATCAATACGTTTGACATGCCCGGTGAGTTGTTTCATGCCATCATTTCCTTCCGCCAGATAATCATTTGTTGCAATAACATACACCTTCTCTGGGTCAAGAACTTTACCTCCAACCAATATGTCGGTTGCCATACCCTTTTTTATTCCCATCTTTATTCCCGAAACACCTTCACCCCCTATGGATGCAAAGAATTGCAGCAAATCTGAAAGTTCGGAACCTCTCAGCCAGACAATTACTAGTTCATTTTCGAATGGCATCAGTTCGAATATTTTGCTTACTTTTATTTCTCCTGCAGGAATACTTGTCCGCAGTCCCTTAATATTTACAATCGCAATATCCACAGGAGATTTAAGATACTCTGTCCCAATCTGCAGGTAAACATCCGCACTAAAATTCGACAATAGACTTTCCGGCGCAGAAACAGGCATATTTTGGGCAGCGATACCAATAACTTCGTTCATTTTTTCATCCAGTTGCGCTTTATATGGCGCTAAAAAACTTTTAAAGCCATCGTCGGCAAGTATTTCCGTCGTTTTATCCAAAGGAATTTTTTTACCGGCTGCCTCCTTAACAATCGACTTCTGCTCAACACAAGCTGAAACAACTATGGCAAAAAATAAAGTTAATAGACATTCTTTCAGTTTCATATATTTTTGTATTTTTACATGCTTTGCGAAAGTACAAAAATATAAGCAAAATCCAATGTCTTAGATTTAATAGTCGTTTTGAGCATATTTTCAGCAATTGCGTTTACAATTTGATCATCCTGTGAAAAAATGAAGAATTTGCATCGCTTTGTTTTGCTTTTTTTTCTCTTATCAGGAATATGTCAGCATACCCGGGCAAAATCCGTATTGGTGGCATCAGTTCCTTTCGAAATGGCAGGAACTTACATTATTGTGCAGGCCCGAATCAATAAAACCACTCCTCTCAATTTTATTTTTGACACTGGAGTTCGCAACACTATTATCACCGAATTACATGAAGAAGATGATATTTCATTGACTTTCAGCGAAAGAAGAATTATTCAGGGGCTTGGACAAGGAAACGCTGTAAACAGTTTGAGAAGCGACAGCAATGACATCACCCTTGGGAAGTTAACCTTGCCTGACAGAACAGTTTATGTTCTGGAAGATGATATATTTGCGCTATCCGAAAACAATGGCAGGAAAATAAATGGTTTGCTTGGAGTAGACCTGATTCAATCCTACATAGTTCAGATTGATTACACCCGTCGAAAAATAAATTTTTACGAAAAAACATCCTTTACTCCTCCCTCTGATTATAGTTATAAACCGTTGGTTATTGAAAACAACAAGATGTACTTGGAACTTACACTTCTGGATTTAAATGCCAAAATACGCACTATAAAAATGCTTATTGATACGGGAGCTCAATTGAATGCCTGGTTTCAGACTATCAGGACTAATGCTACCGAGATCCCTGAAAAAAGAGTACATGCCAGAGTGGGACAGGGATTCAGTGGTGAGATATATGGTTATCTGGCACGTATTCCCCGAATCTGCATTGAACAATTCTGCATTACAGATCCAATCGTCATTTTTCCTGATTCATCCATGATTGCTTCTATCATGAAAAATTCCGATCGTGATGGCACAATCGGAAGTGAACTCCTCAGCCGGTTTAATATTTTTATTGATTATCAAGGTAAGTCCTTATATTTCAAACCCAATCTGAATTTTAAATCAGATTTTAAATATAATATTGCAGGGATTGAAATCAAACAAAGTCACGAATCGGCATTACTTTACGAGGTAACTTATGTATGGAAGAATTCTCCCGGGGAAAAAGCCGGGGTACAGGCAGGCGACCTGTTGTTGGAGATTAATGGAAACAAATCATTCTTGCTTAATCTTTATGAAATAAGAGGCTTGTTCCAGACAAGATCAAAAGCCCCTCTGTCACTAACCGTCGAACGGAATAATGACATTTTGTTGCTTAATGTTGAAATGGAGGATCTACTCAGAAAAAAGTAAATTTTACCATTTACAGTAGGGATGATTAACCAGCATAGCATTGTAATATTTAGCTATTCCGGTAACTTCCTGCCCCAACCAATCAGGTTTTTCAAAAAAATCATCTTCGTGATTCAACTCTATTTCTGCCACTACAAGTCCCTGGTTTTCACCAAAAAACTCATCCACCTCATAGATAAACCCCTTAAAATCCACCTTGTACCTGATTTTATCAACTACCTCAGAGCTACATAGCTGCAATAATTCTTTTGCTTCAATTGGAGAAATTTCTTTTTCCCACTCGTAACGTGTGGTTCCGCTTGCAGATCCTTCTCCTTTAATAGTGAGGAAAGCCTTATCACCATTAATACGCACCCTTACTGTAGCAGCAGGGTTGATGGAGAGATATCCCTGAGTTATGAGGGTACTGCTGAATGCTAATGCTTTATAAGCATCACTACTGACTAAAAATTTTCGTTCGACTTCCTGTGGCATGCCTTATTTTTGAAAACGATTGCAATATTACGATTTTTCAGGTAAAATTGTTCTACAAGAATGATATCAACGCAACATTTTCAGAGAAACATTCATCTGAACAATATATAAACTGACAAAATCACCGGATGAAAAAGAACAAATCACTGATCAAAACACTGAATTGGGTTTTAGCAGGCTTATTGGCGATATTAGGTTTTAGCAATTGCGAACCGAGAGTGGAATATGGCACTCCAAATGCCAGCTACACAGTAAAAGGTAAGGTTGTTAACAAGGAAGATTTAAAACCAATCAAAGGAATCAGGATAGGATACGGACTTTATCCCGGTCCGGTGTTAATGTACGGCGTTATACCTGCACCATACACCCAATTAGCTGCTGATAGTTCCAACATCACCGGTGATTACAAATTGACTCAGAAATTTTATGCTGGTGACATTCCAGAAAACGAAACCCCGGTTTACGTTCAGGATGTTGATGGTAATGAGAATGGACTATTCAGGGATACTGTAATCAATGTAAACTTCGATAATGCGACCCGAAGCGGCAAAAGAACAGATTGGTATGAAGGAGAATTGTCGATTGAACTTGACATCGAACTTACCCCTAAAAAAGAAGGCAATGAATAAACAACCTTCACTCAGGAAAAGAGTTGGGTTGGAAATATTCAGAAAAATCCACCATAACAATGTTCGTTTACACAATTTGAATACACTTTTCTGGGAATGTACACTCAGGTGTAATTTATCATGTTTACACTGTGGCAGTGATTGCAGGGCTGTTTCCAACCAGAAAGATATGCCTGTAACTCACTTTTTGAAAGTGGTTGACGAAATCACTCCCCATGTCGATCCGAACCATACAATGATTATCTTCACAGGAGGTGAAGCCCTACTCAGAAAAGATCTGGAAGTTTGTGGAAAAGAACTTTACCGGCGCGGTTATCCCTGGGGATTGGTTTCCAACGGAATGGTCTTAACACGAAACAGGTTGACTTCTCTTCTAGAATCCGGCTTACGCTCAATAACCATTAGCTTCGATGGTTTTGAAGAGGCTCATAATTGGTTGAGAAATCATCCGAAGAGTTACACCAACGCACTTAATGCCATCAAACTACTTACCACTGAACAGGGAATTGTTTGGGATGTTGTTACCTGTGTAAATAAAAATAACATTAATGATCTGCCAGCATTCCGAGACTTTTTAATTGACACCGGAGTAAAAAGCTGGCGGATATTCACCATCTTTCCGGTTGGACGAGCAGCCGGATTTCCTGAGTTACAACTCTCCAACGAAGAGTTTACCTCTGTACTTGATTTCATCAGAAATACACGAAAAGAAAACAAGATCCATCTGAGTTATGGCTGTGAAGGTTTTCTGGGAAACTACGAACAGGAGGTTCGCGATCATTTTTACACCTGCCATGCCGGAATCAATGTGGCATCTGTGCTGGCTGATGGTTCCATTTCCGCCTGTCCGAGTATCCGTTCCAATTTTCATCAGGGAAATATTTACACCGACAATTTCATGGATGTTTGGGACCACAGGTTCGAACCTTTCAGAAATAAAGAATGGGCTCATAAAGGAGTCTGCGTCGATTGCGATATGTGGCGTTATTGCGAAGGAAACGGCATGCACCTGCATGACGATGAAGGTAATCTTTTAGTGTGCCATAATAACAGAATTGAAAATTCGCCAACTGGTCATTAAAAAACGGCAAGATGTTTGTATATGTTATCAAGCATTAACATACAGCAATTACTTCTCAAGGTACATGCTGTTTTAAAACTTATGCAATAACACTTTAATAAAAAACATTATGCGACGCATCTACTTACTATTTGCCATCTCAGTACTGCTTTTTAGCGCATGCGAAGAAACTATCTCGTACCCTGAAGATCTCACAACAAAGCAGGTTTTTACATTTCAGGTACGTTCATCCGACTGGGTAGCCTTAACTGATCAAAACGGTTTGAACCTTTATTACCGCTGTAGATTTAATCTTGATGGAATTACAAGCTACATGATCAACAACGGAGCAGTAATGGGATATCTTGAGGTTAACGGAGTACAGCAGACATTACCTTACACGCGTCATTTCGAAAACAGCAATGGAAACTTATGGACTCGTACCGTTGATTTTGATTATTCTCAAAGCGACATTCAATTTTATGTAACAAACAGTGATTTTGTAGCCGATCCCCCTGAAACGATGTACTTCAGGGTTGTTTTCATTTGGTGACATGCTGTTTATCAGGCCTTGCTTCTTTTTGTAAAACTATCGGTCATATCCTCCATCAGGCCATCCTTGACCTTATAAAACCTTTGATTTCCTGACGGAGCATCCAATCCACCCAATTTTTCATTATAAGGCCCGAGTTTAATATAGTCGAAACTACCTGCAAAATAATGTTCAGGTAGTTTCGACTTTCCCGAATACCACGCAGTTTTAAGGCGGGAATTAGTCATCTTTCGAATATTGCGTGATAACTGCTCCACAGCTAACGGATCATTATCACCACCCATAAAACAGACACAGGTAATGGCATTGCCATATTTGGCCAGCAAATCGGCAATCACATTTTCATTCAATTCATCACCTTTATCTTCCTGTAAATAAGGGCTATGGCAACCCTTACAGCAATTAGGACATCCTGAAATGTTGATTGCAAGCGTCACCTCTCCGGGAACCTCCTGAAAAACAATATTATAACTGAGAAACTGTAGCATAATGGCGTTTAGCAGCTTCCTGCTGCCTGGGTTCCGAAAAATTACTTACACGTTTCATATAACCTATAATCCGGGTCAGGTAATCTAAATCACGACTTTCACAAACAGGACATTCTTTTAAATTATTTTTATCGATATGTCCGCAGGCATTACACACCGTGTTAGGGATATTGAAAGTAAAATAATTACATCCTTCCTGTATTGCCACACGTAGTAACTGTCTGTATTGCTCTCTAGTCAGATGTTCATCAAGATTCATATGCAATGCAGATCCTCCTGTCAGATGTTCAATATATTTTTTTCCGTGCAAGCGGAATTTATCAACAATATTCAAAGAATCATCTTCAACGATGTAGAAATAGCTATTATAACAATCGCGATTGACGGTCAATCCATCTCTTTTGTCCCATTTGGCATGTTTTACGCCCACATTTTCGGCCGGAATCATTTCACAATTAAACATCATATCACTGGTACGATATTTTTTATTGTAATGTTCAATCAATCCGAGTACCTGCTGCACAAAGCTCTCGTAATGTGGGTTATCAGAGATCTCAATTCCTAATGACTCAGCAGCCTCTACCAATCCGTTAACACCTATCGTCAGATACTGCCTGCTCATATTAATATATCCGGCATCAAAAAGTGGCAGCATACCTTTCTCATACATATATTTCAGGTTCTCATTATAGGCTACCTGCACTTTATGTACCAAATCGACTACTTCTTCAAGAAAGAAGAGATAATGCTTCCCCTTGCGTGTAGCATCCTGAACACAACGATTCAGGTTGATCGTCAGGACACTCTTCGATCCCGTCGACACCCCTCCCGCTCCCAGCGTGTAACTGAATCCATTATCAGTAATTTCATTGCGTAAACGGCAGCAACTACTCAACGAATCTGCATTATCGCTCATATAGGTAAAGAAAGAATGTCCTTCGGCATACATTTCAGCTGTAAAATCGCCATACTCTTTATCTTTTACATCACCATTCTCACTTAGCAATGCCATGGTTTCAACAGGGAAAGTCAGTATTGTTTTTGTTCGTTCATTATTGAACCATTTCATAAAACGTTTCTGCAACCAGTTAAGCGAATCCCAGTGAGGTTTGCTCCCATTTGGAAAAACGAAATGTTCAAACAGACTTTCGAAATAGTAACGGTCGTAATAAGAGATATTCCAGAAAACGGCCTGAAAGTTTCGTGCACCGGTAGGTTGATTGATGGAATAAACAATCTGCTCAAAATAATCGGTAATAATCTTATCCAGCGTTCTTTGCTTTTTTGAGAGATCTACTATCCGATAAGTATCTGTGTAATAATCATCTCCGAATTCAAGTCCAATAAAATAATTCATGTACATCAGAAATTCAGGTGTCGCACAGGCGCCGCTCAACATGCTCGATACCATAAAAACCATATTGATAAATCCGCCACAGAAAGATTTAAGATTGGTGGGAGCCTTGGAATTACCCCCAATCGACATCGTACCTCCGATGAGCCAGGGATACATAGTGATACTGGCGCAGTAATTGGCCAGACTCGTTTCGTCGTTTTTATAAATAAAATGATTATTTAATAATTCCAGGTACCTGTCTGACACTTCTTTTCCATACATTTCTTTCAACCGATCAGTGAGCAACCGGCGGTTCAGACGGATAAAATTCGATTTGGGCAATTCGCCGATAAGTGTTGCCAGATTCTTATTCTCAACATTGGCATTCGCATCGTATTTACTTCCGGTAGCGGCATTTCGCGCATCGCAATAATCCATCAAAAACTGAAGTTTGTCACGAACTTCGCGATCTTCCATATGTTTCTGACGATAAAGCATATAAGCCTTTGCCACAGCATAATATCTTTCCGACATCAGGGCAATTTCCACCTGATTCTGAACATCTTCAACGGTGATTCCATTTGAGATATTCAGTCGGCAAAGAATATTTGTAATAACTTCATCGGTAGCAAAACTACCTACCGATAAAAAAGCTTTGCGGATGGCATTTTTAATCTTTTCCAATGAGAAAAGTTCTTGCTGCCCATCCCGTTTAACAATCAATATTTCCATGATATTACTGGTTATTAGAATGACTTAACGATAAGACAGCGACCCGACCAGAATCGCTGCCTTATTTTTCCCGGAAAATTTCCCGGAATTATTTCTTATGTTAGCGGATTATACGAACCTGATTCTTTGACTGCAATCTGATAATAAACATCTCATCAACAGGTATTTCCATCTCAGAATCCTGAATCTTTCCTTCATAATACAAGGTGCCATTCAAACGATAAATCCTGATTTGTTCGCCTTCAGGCAAATTATACAGTTTGTTCCCTGAGCGGTAAGCCTTGCTCAGTGTTGTATCGTACTCGTCCGTAGATGAAGTATTTGTTTTTTCAACAGTAAGTTTATCCATACAGAAGAGTGTGGGAGTATTGATTCCCCAGTCACCTATATCAGTCGACTCCATCGTGAAACGAATAAATGACACCTCGCCTAATGATGTAAGATCCATCCATTGCCAGGTATTGTGCAATTTCCATTGTGTCGGATTTACAGAGCGGTAATCTGCGAGGTAAAATTCAGATGTTCCAGTTACCGTAACACTATCGGCGGCATAACCAGTTGCAATAAGTTTAAAATAATCTCCTTCCGTAAATTTTCTTGTGAAAGCATCCCCATTCAGACAACTATAATACGACCATGGCGTATTGGTCACATACACCCCTACAGGTTTGTATATTTTTTCATCATTGAATTTTACATAATTCGACGATTCAGTCACCTTGCTTTTAAATGCATCGCCAAAAGCATCCCAATAACCAATGAGGAAATTGCTTCCTTCGCCATTCACGCCTCCTTTGGCCATACATCCCCATTGGTTGGGACTCCAGTTGCCGGGATAATCATTATTATCAGCATGATTACTAATAGTAAAGCCATCCCAGTAAGTACCTCCCCAACCATTTTTATGAGAAAAGATAAATTGCTGCGACTCAAGATAAACGTTCTCGGAATAAGTCTCAGCCCAGTGAGTATTAGGAGCAAGCGGACTGGATGCAAGTGTAGTAGTATTTTGTAAATCGAGTATCGAATATTTCTCTCCCACAGGAGGATAGTTGACCCCGACTGCCTGTGGATTCAGGTCCACAATTCCGGCAAACTCGGTAGAGGTTTCTCCCAACCAACCGGCTTCCTGTACAACTCCCGTATATACTTTAATAAAATCCACATAATCAAGATGTATAGGATTCCCACTGTCATCAACCGCCCAATCGATATCAAAGCCAATTTTATCGTCAGCAGATGCATTTGACTGATTATCCACATATCCCCAATCAAATGCAGGCAGGTTCCATATACTTCCACTGGCTACTTTATTATCAGGGAGCCGAGTTCCCCTGAATGTAATGGAATCTTCAGTAACCCAAAGCGGATACATGGTAGATTGTGACGCAAATGAAATGTGCGTTACCACACCATTGTTTCCCTTGTTGTCTTTCCAGACGATGTTGGACTTTTGTCCGTCAGGATTCGGTCGATAGTAGGTAATCGCATAATTATGGGCTGTTTGCGGATTCTTATATTCCGAACCTGCCAGTTCATACCAGGGTTCGTTCGGGTCAGGCACTCCGTTTTTATTCAGATCCTGACAAACCATCACGATTCCCGGTTCAGCATTATTAGCGTAAGCATTACCGAGAGCTTTAAAATCAATGGCATCAGGCACATTTACAATCGTATGGTCAAAACCCACAACTACGTAGCCGCCATAAGCTCCCAAACCGAGCATGTTTTTATTATCAACCAAGCAACTTGCAGCAAAAGCCAGGGCATTTTCCCGGGTATCACTGTATTCCAGCGTCGGGTACATGCGATTAATATGCTGTCCCGGTGCCGGTTGATATTCAAGCACTCTGGTTATCTTCTCTGAATTCTGTGCATTAGCAAATGTTGCCACAAACACAAGACATAAACTGAAATAAAAAGTAAATTTTCTCATTATTAAAACTATTAAACATTATATATAATAAATTTATTAAGTCTTAAAATCAAACCACAAAAGGCACAAAAGAAAGACTAAAGAATCACAAAAGTTAAAACCCAAAAAGGAAGAATAAAGAACTTAAAAAACACATAACAGACGATCACTTATCACTATCCGTTATTCGCCATTCAATATTTTGTGATTCTTTAGTCTTTCTTTTGTGCCTTTTGTGGTTAATATTTATCTGAATACGAGCTTATTCGGATTCAACCCGATTTCCTTCAACCTGAATTTAAGTTTACCCTGCCGGTCAAAGCAAAGAACATCTCCCCAGGCAGTAAAAGAACAAGCATCCAACACATACACATCCCCGTTCGATGGATTTATCTCAATTCCGAAAGGTGTATTCAACTTTGTTCCGTCACTTATAAAATCATCAGAAATAATTTTTTCCTGACGGCAATCAAAAACTTTTATCCAGCTCTTCTGTGCCCCGAAATCATAATTATACATGTATGCCGTATCATTATGGATGGTGAAGTTCAATGCTTGTATATCATCAAAACTTTTCGTTAATTGATCCGTTGCTGAATTGATTCTCTGAAACCGGTAGGGCTCAACACCATATGAACCTCGCGTTACAACATATACATCACCCTCACTATCAGCATGAATCTTATAGGGATTTGTTCCTACAGTAATTTTTTTAATTTCGGAAAATCCTGCAATATCAATAACCGAAACCGAATTATCATAGTCGGGGTAGTTCAAACCTCCTGAGTTGGATACATAAATTTTACCATTAGTAACACAAATACCATCCGGATTTTTCCCACAAGTCACAATATTCTCCACTTCCAGACTGGCAGTATCAATCCTGGCTACACTACCATCAAAGGAACATACATATGCTTTCCCTCCATAGAAATCGATATAACGGGGTTGTCGGGCAATATTTTTTTCATTAAACATGGGAATTTGTTTCAACGACAAGCCGGTTTTTGCATCTATTACCTCAATCTGACTTGAAACATTCACAACAATATAGAGTTTAGACCCATAAAGTCCCATATCATTGGCCGTATCGCCCAGACCACGGTGATTTACCGACAAAAAATAATCGGAGCTTGTTTCTCCGGTGAGAAGATTATACATTGCCAACGTACTGTTGTTCATATTGAACAAACCTTCAGACAATACAAAAATCTGTGTTGGTTCTGCCACCGGAAGCGGATCAGGTTCCCGCAACTGATCTTCCATATCATCACAGGAAAACAAAAACACAATGCTGGAAAGAACACACAGGAGCATTCTTATCTTTCTGTAAGTATGAACTTGAAATCGCATTATGTTATGATGAATAAATCTCATGTTATTTTGATTCATATTATTTTAATTATCATCTTTTGTCTTGAATCGTGAAAGACGTGATGTGCCACGACTCTACTTATCATTCATCACACTATTGGCTATTCGTTATTCGCTCTTTAGTGCCTTTTGTAATTTAAAAAACTAAAACTTCATAGCCAACGTTGCCCTGAACGATCTGCCTGGCATCGGAAACCATTTCACAATCGCATAATTTTTATCCAGTAAATTCAGCATTTCCATATTTACAGAGATTTTTTTCTTTTCGATTGAAAAATCGCGTGAGAGCGCAATGCTGTGATCGGCATAACCCGGCAAACGGTTCTCCACATAATTCTGATATCCTCCGTAACGATGTCCCGACCATAAAACCGCATAGGAAAGATTCACCCAGCGGGTTTCAACTCCGATTTTACCCGACCCCGAGACTCTTGGAGTATAAGGAACCTGATGACCATAAGTATTCCCATCAGGCGTGGTAACATCAATTGCCTGCTGATAAGTATAAGTCACTCCGAGAACAAAACCCGTATCTTTCCAAGGAAGAATAGATGTTTCTGCCGTGATATCCAACCCGTCAACCTGAACTTTTCCCACATTCAGCATGCTCCAGATAAAGATATTCTTGGTAGGCAAAGCCACAATTTTATCCTTTACATAGTTGCGATAGCCATCCATTGTCACAGAAAGTAAAGGCATCCATTTCCCAAATCCCACAGTATAAGTCACACCAAAATTCAACTGATCAGTAACCTCAGGACGCAAATCAGCATTCCCCACCCTTGAATAATAGAGATCATTGAAAGTAGGCAAACGGAAAATGTTTTTATAAAAGACCCGAAAGCGCAAATCGTAATACTCAAAAGGTTGATAGTTCACACTCAGATATGGCGACAGGCGGCGTTGATTCCTGCCAGAGTGACCTACCTTCACATCCTCATTCACAAGCGTTCCAAGCATACTAGCCGTAGCCAGCAGATGATTGGTCACATATTTGGCAGCTACAACAGAAAGAAGCTGATAACGTGTAGGTTGAGCAAAAGCATTATTGAGGGCATCTGTCTCAAAATCAGCAGTCATACGGTTTGCAATTCCATCTGTGGAAAACGAAAACGAAAGATGTTGAAATGCTCTGTAAAGAAGCGCAAAAGAACCATAATATTCCTGTTGACGGTACATACTTTCCATCTTTCCAGCATCATTCAAATAGGCCGTATCAGTATAATGAACATTACCATGATTAAATTTCGCATTCAACTGCATGGATAATCTTTTCGAAAAATCTTTTTCAAAATGGGCCTGTGTAAAGAAAGTCATATCTGATAGTCGTTGTGAGGAGAAAGCATTTTCATTATAGAGAATCGTCGCGCCGGGCAGTCCACGATGCGACTGATAGTAATAGGCTTTCACATAACCCGATGCTGAAGAAGGAAAATTTGCATAGAGTGCACCTTCCAAACGCAGATTTTGTACGTCTGTGTTTCGTCGAATCTCTTTAGAAGTAATTCCATCACCTAAATAACTATACTCCAGCAAATAAGGATACCTGCCATTAGCAGAAAGCCATTCTCCACTCAGTGAGCTTGAAAAAGTACTATTAATTTTGTTCTGCAAAAGAAAGGACGGATTGATTAATCCAAATGATCCTGCTTTAAGTGAGATTTTTCCTTTAGCCGCCTTACCTGCTTCAAAAGCTGGCGAAAGGGTACGTATATTGAGCACTGAAGCTGAAGCAAAAAGTCGCGCTGGCTGAAAAATATTATCACTTTGTCCGTTATTCAAAGAAAGCATATCGACATTTTCCAACGAAAAGCGCCCGATATCAATCTGCCCGGTTTGTACATCCGACACAGGAACACCATCGTAACTCAATGCGGTGTGTGCTGCGCCCAGACTTCGTACCGCAACTGTTTTTAATCCTCCTATTCCACCATAATCCTTTACTGAGACTCCAGAAAAGTACTTAACGGCATCTGAAACCTGCAGGACATTCAGCTGTTCAATTTTTTTTGAAGAAAGAATCTGTAATGGCGCCGACGAACGAACCTCTGAACTGCGAAACTGCTCGGTTACTGTAAATTCACGAATGGAATACACCTTTGCCGTATCAAGTTTTTCTTCTCCGAAAATCAACGAAGAAAAAAATATTAAAAACAAAATCAGTTTGTTTCTTTTAGCAATGAAACAACGGAATAATCCAAATGACATACAACACTATTTGTTTAATGAAAAACTAAATAGCTTGCTCGGAAAAGAAAAATCAACAATGCATCCTGAAATGACAATATTGGTTTTAAGCTCCATCCTCGAAAGCCGTAAAACATAACATGCATGGCAGGTCTTCTGACTTACTCCCGTATTTGAACGCCTTCCCGAAATCCTCCCGCTTATTTTTTCAAAAAAGCAATCTCTACTGACGAGAAATTGAGGATGCCTCAGTGGCAAAAGTGTTGTTCAATACGTTTAAAGAGCTTACAGCAGCGGGACTGTCCGGGATTTTCACCCGATTCCCTTTTAATTACTTTCGACGAAATGTGAAAAGTAAACCATTGCGCGACAAAGGTAAACATTTTTTTAAAACAAACCAATGAAAAAACTTTTTTAGTAGCACATCTTTTTTATTTCGTTACTTGTTATATATTTGCATAATAACTGCATAAATAAACACCTATGCGCCTCAATATCAAAAATGAGACATCAACCCTTAAAGCAGTAGTCCTTGGTCAGCCCGGCTCTATTGGCAAAATCCCTGCGCCGGAGGCAAGTTATGATGCCAAGTCCTATGAATCGGTAGTGAAGGGAATATATCCCACTGAGGAATCCATTTACACAGAAATGTCGGCATTCGAGAAGGTCCTGCTAAAGCATAATGTACAGGTTTTTCGTCCTGCAATAATCGAGAATTGCAATCAGGTTTTTGCACGGGATGTGGCTATTGTTATCGACGATAAAATTATCAATTCTAATATTATCCCTGACAGGGAGGATGAAAAGGAAGCGTACGAGGAGATATACAACAAGATTCCATACAACAAGATATTCAACCTGCCTGAAAAGGCGCATGTAGAAGGAGGTGATGTCGTTTTATGCAATGAGTATGTTTTCGTAGGACTCTACACCGGCGATGATTATCCCCAATTAAAAACAGCACGTACCAATTCATATGCTTTTCATTTTCTGAAAGAGCTCTTCCCAGAGAAGAAAATGATTCCGCTTGAATTGATAAAGCACGATACTGATCCACGAAAAGGAGTATTGCACCTTGATTGTGCGTTTATGCCTATAGCAAAAGATAAAGCATTGATATACAAGCAAGGTTTCAAACGCAAGAAAGATGTTCAGTTATTGATTGATATTTTCGGGCAAAACAATATCTTTGAAATTACGCAGGAAGAAATGTATAATATGTACACCAATATTTTTTCCTTGTCACCTGATACTGTGGTATCCGAAGAGCATTTCATCCGTCTGAACAATTTTCTTGAAAAAGAGTGGGGATTGACTGTTGAACGTATACCTTACCATGAAATTTCAAAAATGGGAGGCTTACTGCGCTGTTCTACCTTGCCACTCATAAGAGAAGATGATTAGTCGTAAATTTAAACCCTTAAGAATATGGAAAAGCAGGCAACAAATACCGTAGTTATGATTGAACCTGTTGCTTTCGGGTTCAACAAAGAAACTGCTGTTAACAACTTTTTCCAGCGGCCTAACGATCAATCGGCTGCACAAATTCAGCAACAGGCACTGAAAGAATTCACCATGATGGTGCAATTACTTCGGGAAAAGGGTATTCGGGTACATGTCATTAAAGATACATCTGAACCACACACCCCTGATTCCATATTCCCCAACAACCCCATTTCATTTCTTGAAGATGGGCGTGTGGTTCTTTATCCGATGTTTGCCGAAAACCGTCGGCATGAAAGGCAAAAAAAAGTTTTACATCAATTGATGGAACAGGGTGTTGTCATAAACGGAATTGTGGATTTCACTCATCACGAGCAACATCATCGTTTTCTTGAAGGGACAGGAAGTATGGTCTTTGATCATGAAAACAAAATTGCTTATGCTGCCTTATCAGAACGAACCGACAGAACATTGTTCGAATTGTTTTGTGGTCAGTTCGGATATCAATCCTATAGTTTTTATGCATTTCAGTCGGTTGGTTCACGACGTTTACCTGTTTATCACACCAACGTAATGATGTGTGTTGCTGGCAAATATGTGGTTGTTTGTATGAAATGCATTGATAACATAGAGGAAAGAGAGGAACTAAAAAGCGCATTTATCAGAACCGGCAAGGAGATTATTGAGATTTCAGAGGCACAAATGCATTGTTTTGCAGGAAATATGTTACAATTAAGAAACTCAGAAGGAAACATGTTGCTGGCACTATCAGAATCCGCTTACAACGCACTTGACCAGCAGCAAATACAACAATTGAAAACTTACAATGAGTTGATCGTCATACCTGTTCCAAATATTGAAAAATACGGTGGAGGCAGTGTAAGATGTATGATGCTCGAAGTTTTCGGGGTGGGCAACACAAATTAGCAAATTAAACATCAATCAAATAAAAACTCAAAAAAATGGAAAAACAATTATATTCAAACGCACAACTTATTGAACTGGAAAATAAATACGGCGCACATAATTACCATCCGCTTCCAGTTGTGCTTGAGCGGGGAAAAGGCATCTATGTGTGGGACGTGGAAGGCAAAAGATACTATGATTTTCTTTCTGCCTACTCGGCAGTGAATCAGGGACATTGTCATCTGAAAATTTTAGAAGCATTACACGACCAAGCACAGAAACTAACCCTTACTTCCCGTGCATTTTATAATAACCAATTGGGTGTTTTCGAGGAATTTATTACCCGCTATTTTGGCTATGAGAAGGTATTGCCAATGAATACGGGGGCAGAAGCAGTGGAAACAGCCATTAAACTTTGCCGTAAGTGGGCTTATGAAAAGAAAGGACTGGAAGAGGACACCGCACAGATAGTAGTTTGTGAAAATAATTTTCACGGACGAACAACTACCATCATCTCATTCTCTGTTGACCCTGAAGCATATACTCATTACGGACCTTATACCCCGGGGTTTATTGTTATTCCTTATAATGATGTCGCTGCACTAGAGAAAGCATTAAGAAAATACCCCAATATCGCAGGATTTTTAGTAGAACCTATACAAGGAGAGGCCGGAGCCCGTGTCCCCGACGATGGCTACCTGAAAAGTTGCTATGATTTATGCAAGCAACATAAAGTTCTTTTTATTGCTGATGAGATACAAACCGGAATCGGGAGAACCGGAAGAATGCTGGCCTGCAATTATGAGAACGTTCATCCGGATGTTCTGATTCTGGGGAAAGCACTTTCGGGAGGAGTATACCCTGTGTCCGCAGTGCTTTCAAATAATGATATAATGGAGGTATTCCGCCCCGGACAGCATGGATCTACATTTGGGGGAAATCCTCTTGCAGCAGCCGTTGCAGTAGCTGCTCTTAGAGTAGTTAGTGAAGAAAATCTCATTAACAATGCTTATGAATCTGGCGCTTATTTCCGCAACGAGATGGAGGAACTACGTAAAACGTCAAAGATCGTTCAACAGGTTCGTGGAAAAGGCTTGCTGAATGCATTAGTTATCGACAACGAAGGACATGAAAACCTCGCATGGGATATTTGCATGAAACTTGCAGAGAATGGTTTACTGGCAAAACCTACTCATACCAATATTATACGTTTTGCACCACCATTAGTGATTACCAGAGAAGAATTGAGAAATTGTATCGAAATTATCAGATCTACAATCTCGTCTTTTGAATTTTAATTGTAAATTTGCGAATTCTAAATCAATAATTATTCTTCACAAAAGATCACCATGAAACAAAAATCTTTATTATTATCGTTATTCCTGACAGGAATTCTCTTCAGCTTATCTGCTGAAATCAAGCTTCCCGCTTTCTTTTCGAGTGAAATGGTTTTACAACAGCAAACCACTGCAAAAATCTGGGGTAAAGCCGATGCAAACAAAAAAGTGACACTGTTTACCAGTTGGAATCTGAAAACTTACAAGACAACTGCTGACAGCAACGGAAACTGGAATCTATCTTTCACCACCACAAAAGCCGGAGGACCATACACCATGGTCATAAGTGACGGTAAAGCATTAACATTAAGCAACATCCTCCTTGGTGAGGTTTGGTTATGTTCCGGCCAAAGCAACATGGAAATGCCTGTCAAGGGTTTCCCGGGTCAGCCAACCGAAGGTTCAAATATGGACATTTTGCGCAGTTCAAATTCACAAATCAGGCTTTTTACTGTGAAAAAAGAAGCAAAAATTGACCCGCAAACAGATGTTACTGGTCGTTGGGAAGAAACCATGCCAATAAGTGTTCGCGACTTTAGTGCAACAGCCTATTATTTCGGAAGATTATTGCAGGAAACACTCAAGGTTCCTGTAGGATTGGTTGCCAGTTCATGGGGCGGTTCAAGTATTGAAGCCTGGATGACCAAAGAAATGCTGGCAAATTTTCCCGAGGCTGTGATTCCAAAAACAAATGAAGATATCAAAACCCCCAACCAGACTCCTACAGTACTATATCAGGCAATGATCCATCCTTTGGTGGGTATGCCAATCAAAGGAGTAATCTGGTATCAGGGCGAAAGCAACCGCAACCGCTATCAATCCTATGCTCCCATGTTTAAGTCAATGACCGAAGGCTGGAGAAAAGCATGGAATCAAAAGGATACTATCCCATTTTATTTCTGCCAGATTGCTCCTTTTGGCTATAAAGATGGAGACAACACAGCATTAATTCGTGAAGCTCAGGCAAAAGCAGCAAAAGAGCCCCACACCGGCATGGCTGTATTGATGGATGTTGGCGAAGAAAACTGTATACATCCGGCAAAAAAGAAAGAAGCTGGTGAACGTTTGGCTTTACTTGCTCTTAATAAAACGTACAGAAACACAGGCATAGCCTGCGAGAGTCCTGTATTCAAAAACCTGGAATTCAAAGATGGAGAAATAATCGTTAATTTTGACGGAGCACCTCTGGGACTATTTGCCAAAAACGGCGAATCAAAACTCTTTACGGTTGCTGGTGAAGATAAAGTCTTTTATTCCGCACAAGCACGTGTAAACAGAAACCGCGTGATTGTGAAATGCGATAAGGTAGTTAATCCTGTAGCTGTAAGATATGCCTTCGAGAATTTTGTAGTTGGCGATTTGTTCAGCACCGAAGGTCTGCCTGTATCTTCTTTCCGCAGCGACAACTGGTAATCTTAGTTGAGAATTGAGAGTTAAGAGTTGAAAGTGAAGATAAATATCACTTTCAACTCTTAACTCTCAATTCTCAACTAAATCAAAGCCACTTCTTCCGCCTGAAATATAACAATACCCCTACAGCAAAAGCAACCATCAGGAAGATTGAGAACGGATACCCGAATTTCCAGTCGAGTTCAGGCATAAACTTAAAGTTCATCCCATACATACTTGCGATAAGCGTCGGTGGCATAAAGATCACCGAAACCACGGTAAATATCTTGATAATCTTGTTTTGCTGAATGTTAACCAAACCGAGGAAAGTATCCTGAAGGTAATCCAATCGGTCGAATCCAAATCTTGTATATTCAAATAACGAATTGATATCCCTGATGACCATTGTTAATTTAGGTAACAGTTCCTTCGGGAACAGGGTTGACTTCAGCATATTGGAAACAACCCGTTGTTTGTCAATAATGTTCTGACGGATAATCATCACCTTTTCCTGAAGGTCTTTGATGCTCATCAGAATATCCTGATCCAAATCGTCCTCTGTGTTCAGGGTTTTACTTAAATTGGTAATCTGATCGGTAATATCCTCAATCAGGTCGGCATCATATTCAACCCTGGTTTCGAGTAGCGCCACCAGCACATGATAACCGGTGCTATAACTTTTGGTGTCGGCATAAATCTTTTTGATCGTTTCATTGAAAGATTTCAATTCAGCATCACGTACCGACACCAGAATACCATTTTTTAGTATAAACGAAACCGGTTGAATTTGAAAAGTATCGAGTAAAAAATTCGAATTTGCTACAATGCTGTCCTCTGTCTGAATGTACCTTGACGACAACTCAATTTCTTCAATTTCCTCATCTTCCTGAATATAGATTTTGAGAAACTGTTCCAATTCCGTTTCGATAGCATCAGAAACGTCGTTCAGGTCAATCCAGATCATATCTTTCAGATTGACTTTTTTTAGAATATCTATTGATTTTGATATTTTCAGTTTACCATCTTCCTGGTAAAATAGCCTGAGTTCTGCCATGTTTTTACTCCTTTCATTTTTACCCTGTCGTTTACCATCGCGGCTATCGAGAGGTTACAGGAAATATTCCTGCTAATTGGATAATCGGGTTTAATCTTTCAGCGCTTGTTCCACCCGGTTGGTCAGATCGATGAATGCAGCTACATCAAGCTGTTCCGGTCGCTTATCGAAAAGGACGTCGGCATACATCGGATGATCTTTTCCCACAAGTGGTTTCAGCGAGTTCCGCATTGTTTTGCGGCGCTGGTTGAAGGCTGTTTTCACCACCGTTTTGAAGAGTTGCTCATTACAACCAAGCTCTTTCACTTCATTACGCGTAAGGCGAATAACAGCCGATTTGACCTTAGGCGGAGGGTCAAAAACATGCTCATGAACAGTAAAGAGATAATCGATAGAGTAAAAGGCCTGCATAAGCACCGAAAGAATTCCATAGGTTTTATTTCCATGTTTAGCAGCCATGCGCTCAGCTACTTCTTTTTGAATCATGCCGACCAGACAGGGAATCCGATCCCGGTTATCTAGCATTTTAAAAAATATCTGGCTGGAGATATTATAGGGGAAATTTCCGATAATACAGAATTTACCGGGAAATAATGTTTTTAAATCTATTTTAAGAAAATCCGCTTCGATCAGGTTCAGTTCGGGAAAATGACGATGCAGATAATCTACCGATTCACCATCGAGTTCAACAGCAGTAAGATTGATAAGAGGATTTTGAATTAAAAACTGTGTAAGCACTCCTGTTCCGGGTCCAATTTCCAATACAGGAGTTTGTTCTGAAAGCTCCAGGCTCTCAGCAATGCGGCGAGCTACTTCCATGTCCTTCAGGAAGTGCTGTCCCAAGTATTTTTTTGCTCTTACTTGTGCCATGCTTATGATAGTCGTCGGGCATATGGATTTGGAAATAGTGAATAATTAATCGTATCTTTGTACGTTATTTTAAAGCCGCACAAAATTAAACAAATTTGTTACAAGTACCAACAAAATGCGCAAATTTCTTAAAGCAACAGGAAGCAGCATCCGCCGGATCATCGATTTCTTTTATCCCCCCTTCAGAAAATACATGTCTGTCGAATTCTTCCGTTACGGTGCTACGGGTGCGGCTAACCTGATATTCGACTGGGTTTTGTACTTTTGCATCTTCCATTTCCTTCTAAAACAGCAAATGGTATATTTGGGCTTCGTCACCCTGAGTTCCCACATTGCAGCATTGGCCTTTTCTTTTCCTTTCAGTTTTATGAGTGGTTTTCTGCTCCAAAAATACGTCACTTTCAACAATTCCGATCTTCGGGGCAAAATACAACTCTTTCGCTATGCCGTTGTAGTTATCATTAACCTCACCATCAATTACCTGGGATTGAAAATATTGGTTGATGTTTTCGGGTGGTTCCCTACCCCGTCAAAAATGTCGATTACCCTCTTTGCAACAATAGTAAGTTATATTTCGCAAAAGAAATATACTTTCAGATAGTGGATTAAAACTTTTGTTCACTTTTATTCGATTTGTCCCATTATTATTGATTTCAAACACTTTTACTAAAAAAAACTAAAGTGTAGTCTGAAATTTACGCAATAGCTTTACATTTGCAATATCTACTAAAAACCTAAAACTTTAGCACATAACATATGAAAAATGAAATCATTGTATATCATTCCGAAGAACTCGCATCACGCATAGAGGTAAGAATAGAAGAAGATACAGTTTGGTTAAACCGTCAGCAAATTGCCACATTGTTCGGGAGAGATGTAAAAACAATCGGCAAACACATTAATAATGTCTTTACAGAAGGTGAATTAACCAAAAACTCAACTGTCGCAAATTTTGCGACAATTCAAAATGAAGCAGGCAGAATGGTTGAACGTTATATTGAACATTACAACCTGGATGTAATTATTTCCGTCGGATATCGTGTAAAATCAATACAAGGAACCCAATTCCGGATTTGGGCCAACAACGTTCTGAAAGATTACTTACTGAAAGGTTATGCCTTGAATCAACGGATGAATAGAATTGAAAACACTGTTGAGGATCTTGCAGAGAAGGTAAAAGTTATTGATCTGCAAATAAAAACAAATGCAATCCCTGTTCAGGGTATATTCTTCGACGGACAAATATTCGATGCATATGAATTTATATCACGAATCATCCGCGCTGCAAATCATAGTATTGTACTGATAGATAATTATATCGACGAAAGTGTATTAATTCATTTATCAAAAAAGAAAAAAGATGTAAAAGTATTGCTTTTAACCAAAAACCTAAGCAAACAATTACAACTGGATATCTTAAAGGCTAATGAACAGTATTTTAATTTTAAAGTGCAAATTTTCACAAACAGTCATGATAGATTTTTAATTATCGACAATACGGATGTTTATCATCTGGGAGCATCTCTCAAGGATCTGGGAAAAAAGTGGTTTGCCTTTTCAAAACTGGATAAAAACACCATAGAGATGCTGCTAAGCAAAATAAATGAAATTCAACATCATGAAAGTTAAATAATATTTATAAATTTGAGGACTAAACTAATCTACATGCATCAGTAAAACGATAATAGAGAAATGATAAAAAAAGAAGAAATTAAGTTAGTTGCCCTTTGTATTACTTTATTTTTAAATACCTTTTATTCAGCAACTCAGGGTAAAACCCTCACACTGAAGATCACCACTTTAAACACCGAATGGCTCAGTTGTCCGAACTACGGACCAGAGAATGATGCATTGCAAATTAATAATATCACAGAAATAATCAGAACATTACAACCCGACATCATTGCTTTACAGGAAGTGGGAACCAGTAACGATTATGCGACACTGGATACCATCGTAAAAAATCTGGGAGTAGAATGGGGAGGAAACATCTTTTCAAATTACAGTGATAATTGTGGACAAAACCTTGGATTCATCTATAAAAAGTCAAAAATTCAGGTGGTGGGCACCTCTATTCTGAGCAGTGGTATAAGCAGTCAGGGAAATAGCTATTATTACAACTGGTCAAGCGGGCGTTACCCTGTACTTTATAACGTAAATCTGATTGACGGAAATAACACCATACCTATTTCAATCATCAACCTACATGCAAAAGCAATGAGCGACGAAACGAGCTACATCCGTCGCAAAGGAGCTTCTGAAGGATTGAAAGCTATACTCGATGGCAATGACTTTAACACAAAGAAAATCATTCTTCTGGGAGATTTCAATGATTATCTTGAAGGTTCGCAATGTAGCACCTGTGGTGATTCTCCTTACAAAAACTTTGTTGACGACAGCAGTAATTACAGCGGACTGACTACCGGTTTAACAAATCCTTATTACAACAACCCATTGATTGATCAGATTGTCATATCAAATGAACTTTTTGACAACTATGTACAAAACAGTTGTATTCTTGAAACTGCCGCTACCTATACTATACCTAATTACAGAACAACTACGTCCGACCATACCCCTGTAAGTGCCGTATTATATTTTCAGACGGAAGACCCGGGAACCGGCGATTGTGAGAACACCTCTTATTCAGAAACTTTCAGTGCCAATTTAGGAAGTTTTATTCCCTACAGTGTAACCGGTACTCAAACATGGTATTGGAAAGCTGTTTATGGAGCTTGTGTTTCGGGATATTCATCCGGCATTAACAATGAAAATGAAGACTGGCTGATTTCTCCTGCCTTTAATTTATCCGGAATGGAATCGGCAAACTTATCTTTCGATCATGCTCTGAATTTTTCTCCTTCTGAAATTGATAAAACAACAAATCACACTCTATGGGTATCTTCCAATTATCAGCAGGATAATCCAGACTCAGCAACGTGGACACAGCTATCTATCCCAGTTATGCCCTCAGGAAACAATTGGACCTACATCAATTCGGGGAATATCACCCTTCCTGCTCAAATGATGACCAATAATGTACGTTTTGCTTTCAAATATCTATCGACCACATCTGTAGCAGGAACCTGGGAAATAAAAAATCTGCATTTTAACACTAACTGTGCTGTTAGCGCAAATCCATCAATTCCGACATCTAAAAATACTGTTTACGTTTTTGAAAAACACATAAAAATACCGACCGATCAATCCAGCAGGGTGAATATATATGACGTAATGGGCAGAAATATTTTCACTGGTTTTGTTTCGGGCAATATCGAGATCGCAGTACCTAAGTCAGGAATTTATCTGGTACGTATTGATAACGAAACGCACAAAGTTCTTGTTAACCAAGAATAATTAAACTGACAACAAATGTCACCATCACCCCAAAAACACTCACACTTCCATCGTATCTCGGTGGTATTTCTGGTCGTGTCTGTTGCATATCTTTCTTATGAGATATATCGTTTCGAGGGATACGGGGAATTATTTACTGCATTAAATAAAAATCTCGGAGATAATTTTATCTTTTTAATAGGTGTAATCCTCTTGCTCCCATTTAATTGGTTGGCTGAGGCTTACAAATGGAAACAAGTATGTCTTCATATTGAAAAGCTTACACTCGTCACTGCCCTTAAAGCAGTACTGGCAGGAACTTCGACAGGATTTGTCACGCCAAACAGACTGGGCGATATTGTAGGCCGGATGCATTTTCTGAATGAAGATAACAGAAAAGCAGCAATCAGTTTGGCAGCGGTAAACAGTCTCAGTCAGAACATTGCCATCCTGCTTCCCGGCATTCCGCTCGCCCTTTTATTTTTTATGCAGCAAAAAACAGAAATCCGGTCAGGTACATATTTAATTGTTCTGTCAGCATTTATGTTGCTTTTTATTCTCGGAATGTTCATGCTTCTTCTTGCATCAAAGCATATCAGGAATGAAAAACTGCAACAATATTTCACTGGTTTAAAAAACTATACTATCAAAGATATAAGTTGGATCACAGCCTGGTCAGTGTTTCGATTTACCATATTCAGTCTGCAACTCTTCTTTCTGCTTCGTTTTTTTGATGTAGATCTATCATTTACTCAAGCCTTCACTGGCATACCCGTTACCTATCTTCTGATAACTTTCACACCTTCTTTTGCTTTTTCTGAGGCCCTGATTCGTGGCTCCTGGGCTGTTTTTGTGATTGGCGAGTTCTCCGACAATAGTCCGGGTATCCTGATGGCAGGGGTCGGATTATGGTTCATCAATGTAATATTACCTGTACTGATTGGTAATACAATGATTGCTCTAAAAAAAGCCAGGGTGAATTATTGAGCCGAACTGTTGAATCTTAGCTCTATTGAAGTATAAAAAAACTATACCTCTTTGATATTAAATGGGTTATAGTCGACATTCTGATCATACACATCAACTTTTTCCAGTTTTTTAATCCTTTTTACCATATAGACCGTAAGAGGGAGTACAAGAATTTCGTAAGCCGTTTTGAGCAATGCAATATGAAGGGTCAGTTCAAAGACCTTACTCAGAGGCATAATTCCTACAAAAGCAATAAAAAAGAAGATAAGTGAGTCAATTCCTTCACCGGCAAAAGTAGAAACAACCGCACGAATTGAGAAACCTTTTCCTTTTTGTGCAATTTTCATTCGGCTCATTACAAAAGCATTCATAAAAGAACCAGACAAAAAAGCCAGGAAACTGGCAGCAGTCAAACGTGTAGAGGCTCCTAATACACTTTCAAATGCCGCCTGACCATTAAAGAATTCATTTCCGGGGATGAGGATACTCAGACGGAAAACAATCACGACAAAAAAGTTCAGTAAAAAACCGTACCAAATGATGAGTCTTGCTTTACGATATCCCCACACCTCAGCAATAAGATCATTGACGATGTAGGAAACCGGAAATACCAGAATGGCTGCCGTAGCGCTCAATCCGAATACTGTAATGGTTTTTTGTGCGATAATGTTGGCGATAATCAGGCAAACTGTGAACAGTAGCCCCGCCACCATAAAGGTGAGAGAAACTTGTTTTTTCATTTTTTCTTGTTTTTTACGTGGTTTAATCAAGCACACGTTCCGCAAAACGGGATATTGCCGGCGGAATCGGCTGCAAAGATACAATAAATTTTCAATTCAGAATCATGGCAAATGTTATTCAGCAGGAGTAGCAGCTATATTTTCCTGCACATCATCTTCCGTTAAAGGCTTATGCTCAACAACATTAGTCTTACCACTTAATCGTCGCAGGGTAGCATTCTCATTTTTAAGCAGGCTATTTTCCGACGAAAGTTCCACAATTTTATTTACCAACACTTCAACTGAGGTTACATTATTGGTTTTATTCTTTCTAGTATACGAGTTTACCAATGCAACCCCCTCTGCATATCTTAACATTTCACCCGTACCCATTAATAACCACTCTGGATTTAGGTCTTTATAACAAGAGCATATCTTCTCACAATTATCACTATTAATTGCCCCTTCTTTGTCAAGAAATCCATTAGAAAGTCCCGTTTCCTTGTAAAAACGATATCTTGATATTCCTTTCAAAAAAAGGTATTGAATGATTCTTTCCCGAATTAACATAAGAATTATATTAAATTAACTGAAAATATGCTCCTAAAATATTGCACAATAGAATTATTGCTACTATATTTGTCACGTACAAAAGATGCATGTCCCAAATGGGACAACGCTACAAATATAATCATTTTTAACCATATGAAAAAAATGTTTGAAGAACATTCAGTTCCTCCTCGTCATGGCTATATCTCCGAATTAGCCAAACTTTGCAATTGCAACAGAAAAACCGTTTCCAGAGCTTTATTTGAAGGTCAGACAGGAAAAAAATCCGATCTGGTCAGAAGAATCTATAAAAACAGGTATAAATAGGTCCGTCCGTCAGGTATTCATAGCTAATAACCTAATGATTCCATATCACCAAACATCTAATCACTTAAATTCCAACCTTATGAAGAAAATATTATTGTTTTCAATCGGAGTATTGTTCTCTATCGGTTTTCATTGTCAGAATCTTGGCACAGAAATGGGCAAGTTTGAAGGCGTAGCCGCCTACTACAATCCATCAGGCTATATATCGAATACTTACAATTACCTTAATGAGGTTAATACGGGAATGAAATGACAGTATGTAGAGTATGTCAGCAGATATTATTTACAGAATTATGGAATAAATATCAGAATTGCGGGACAGAATGCAGTGGGCTATTGTAATAATACCGGGCAAGATGGATTAAGTGCATATCCCAATGGCGGAGATTTATTTCAACTCTGTTTCATGTGCATTAAACATAGCAACAATTGATAAATTATATTCAGGAATAGAAGCAAACTTTAATATCCCTGATTCAGTATTGAAAACAAGAATTGGAATAGGATTATAATTTACTGATGATGACGATATCATTGCATTGTAACCATTATCAAACATGTAAAAAAAGGAGACAAACATTGACACAAGTTAGAAAAACCTAAAAATTATTTTGTTTGTGAACAATAGTAACAAACGGAATACGTAAAGTACGGACTATGAAACGTATTTATCGAAAATGAGAAATTTATTTGGAGTAAGAATTCAACTTCTTACTCATGCGACTATGAAGTTTGTTTGAAACGGACAAGCTTAATCTACGGAAAACGAATGTTTCCTACGACAGCCTCAAATCCGGTTGTAAATACTTGAAAACAGAATAAGAAACCGAATGCAGCGGGGAAACAAAAACAAATTATCACCTTAGTTGTATTCACAAAAAATACTATTATTTATGAAAAAATTTATTTATATCCTTGGTTTCGTGTTGTTTACTTTGGTTTCGTGCGAGAAAAATGATATTGATAACCCGGATAGCATACTCAAATATGATTATGCTTCCGTTGTAAGTCAAAACAGGGTAAGCCTTGCTAAAAGATTGATAGAGGCTTTTGACACAAATCCATATTTTGCATCTACAGTCATTACAGAATGTAACAAAAAGTTTGATGGTGATAGAAACGTTCTATGCAAAAGTTTATTCGAAATCTCAACACCAGACAACTCAAAAGTATCAAATATAATTAACAACAGCTTGCAGGTTAGAAAGTCAAAATCAACAATTAACGACAATTTTACAAGCTCAATAATTACCCAGGATAGTTTAATCCAAATATACTATTATATTTCCGAAGGTTGTGACAGCACAAGCTTTGAAGGTATTGTTGTAAAACCAGGGAATTATGTGGAAGGTGAAAAAAGTGAGTTACTCGTGATAAAGAAAGATGGTTCATTTGGCTATATAAGAAGTGATGTTGATCCTGATAAGAACTATTTAGTTATTTCAAACAATGAAAGATCTGACCTTTATGAAAATATTGACAAACGAGCTCCTCATTCTCAACCATTAGAAATTAGTTCTTCGACTACAGTCGATGGGAAAATTATGAAAATCGTTCGAGCAAAATTTACATCTATCTCGGCAAAAAGAACTGTAGAAGACTGGATTGATGGAGAACCTGAGGTTAGGCTAAACGTAATATATGCTTTAATTGACCCGATAACAAAAGCAATAAAAGAGTCTAGAAACAGTTTATGTATGCAAAAGATTGGATTAAAAATGGACTTTTTGTTAATTCTGTAAAATGGAATAACACCTTAATTGAATGTCCTTATTGGTTAAGTGATGAAAAAAATTATGGGAGACGTTTGTTATGGACAGAGGAAGATGGCACCTCATCTGAAAAAACAACAGAAACTAGTTTTACAGACAAAACAACAGGTATTACAACAAAAACAACAGTAAAAACACCTGCGACAAACAAAGACAAGTTAATTGCTGATAGTTGGATAGATTATGAGCTTGTTGGTGAAGGTGCTATGTATGCATGGGGAATTTTACAGTTTGAAGTAAGTTGTAAATAAGAATAAAAACGATGTATCAAAAGGACAATTCAATATTGAATCTTAAATTATGTAATCTTTAGGAATAACGATTTCGGTTCAAAATAAATTTGTTCTTTTGATACTTTAAAACAAAAAATATGAAACAAAAAATCGTAATTGCTTTACTGCTTTTTATTGCAACAGATATTGTTGCTCAAAAAAGAGAATTTATAACAGTTGGATTTAATGCGGAAATCAAAAATACTGAAAATATGAAAGATAACATATCTTTCTCATACGAAAACCAATTGACAAAACATCATGGATTTGAGATTGGGTTGAGCAAACGAAATTCAGAACACTATTTCGTTGGGAGGTTAAGTGATGGTACATTTAACACCTTTCATGTTCTTGAGAACTATTTAACAATGCCATGTTTATATCAATTCAACTCTAACATCTTAAATATTTCTACTGGTTTAAGTTTTGATTATTTTGTTGGATGGAAGGACATTACTAAGTTTGGAGAAACAGAACTTACGAATTATACAACGGACCCTAAATTTTATGTAGGCTGGGTTATAAAGTTAGGTAAAAGTATCCCGCTAGATACAAAATTCAATCTTGAACCAAGTGTTTATTTTAATCCGATATTTAAGTATGGCGACTCATACTATGGTGTATCTATGAAACTAAAATATCAATTATAATGCAACAATGAAGCATTTAATTATTGTTTCACTTTTATCCGTGTTTATAACGTCTGAAGCTCAGGATCAGGGATCAACAACACCTAAAGAAAAATTTTCGGTAGGGATAGGCTATGGTTTTAATAGTAATATCGGGAATGATGGAATTCTGTTCTCAAACGACTACAAGCATTATTTGACCGACAGGTTGGTAATGAATCCGGGAATAAGTTTTTTTCAATCTGTTAATATGTTCCAGAATATCGCCCGGAATGGGTATAAAAGCCATTCTGGTCTGGTGTTTGACTTGTCGCTCGAATGTTCCATTTACAACCATAAATATTTCAATATTGCCCTGAACTTAGGACCTTCATTTGAAATCGGAGATATAAGTTATAGTTCAATGAGAACATATGAGAATGGAGTATTAACGGAGGAGCGATTCGTTCATAAACAAATTTATGAGCCCGGCGTGTCTGGAAGTGTTGAATTTAGCTGGGATAGAAATAAAAAACTGGTTAAAACACTATCAATTATATCCAATAGTCAATACGGATTAATTCCAAATTCTATCGGAATTCTTTATAAAATTGGATTTTAACTTTTAATTTAATGGTGTCGGAACTTTAAACCGATTCATAATATATCCGCTTCAGGCATAGCCTCTCCATGAGACTAGTATCCGGATCAACTGTCAGAAGGGAATAAGACAAATGTTATCGGTAAACTGATAAAAAATTAATCTTTTATCACCCTGATTTCCACTTTAACATAAACACATTTCTAAACTTTAACTTATGACAACCAACACCTTAACTATGATTCTTCATAAAAAGAATCTGACATATCAACGATTAAAAACAGCGGAAGACAAAGAAAGTTTCCTGCTGAAATTCGACATGAGCTCCTGTACTTCCGATTATATTATTGAAAAAAACAGATCGGGAAGCAGACTATTGTTTATTTATGCCATTTTTCCCACAAAGGTACCAAAGCATAAAAGAAAGGATGTTGCTATCTGTATCACTCTGCTAAATAACAACCTGTCGTTTGGTTGCTGGGAACTAAACATGGAGGATGGAACTTTACGTTTCCGCATCAGCTATCTTTATGATGATAATGCCCGCAATTTTGAGGCGGTTTTTATTGAAAACCTTGAACAATCCATTAAATACACAGACCTGTGCATCCCGGGTCTATTTTCTGTTATTTATGCGGAAAAGGATCCATATGAACTTTTCTTGCAACTGAAAGGTCATGTGGATATCCGGCTGAATTAATCTGACTATTACCGGGATATTCTGGTCTAAAACAACTAACAGGAAGAAGGCTATACTTTCCCCTTTAGGAACTTACCGGTGTATGACGCCTCACAATTTACAACATCTTCAGGTGTTCCTTCAAAAACGATAAGACCTCCTTTTTCGCCTCCTTCGGGACCAATATCGATGATATGGTCGGCACACTTGATCACTTCGGGATTATGCTCGATGATGATGATGGTGTGTCCTTTTGCTATCAAAGCATCGAAAGCTTTCAGCAGGGTTTTGATGTCGTGAAAATGGAGCCCGGTGGTCGGTTCATCGAAAACGAAAATGGTTGGCTCGGGCTTTTCGTTCGCTAAGAAAGAGGCAAGTTTCACCCGCTGACTCTCACCACCGGATAAGGTACTCGACGACTGTCCGAGCTTTACGTAACCAATCCCGACATCCTGCAAAGGTTTCAGGCGTTTAACGATTCTCTTCTCGGTACTACCGTTGTATGCCGAGAAAAACTCGATGGCCTGATTAACGGTCATTTCGAGTACATCGTAGATATTCACATCATGGTATTGAACCTCAAGCACATCCTGTTTGAATCTTTTCCCGTGACAATGTTCACACTCCAGCGCCAAGTCGGCCATGAACTGCATCTCAACAGTTACGGTTCCTTCGCCCTGACATTCTTCGCATCGCCCCCCCGGCGTATTGAAGGAGAAATGGGATGCAGAGTAACCCATTTGCTTCGACAATTGCTGATCGGCAAACAATTTTCGTATCTCGTCGTAGGCCTTGATATAAGTCACAGGATTTGAACGGGAAGATCTGCCTATCGGATTCTGATCTACAAATTCCACATCTTTTGCCAGATTCATCGACCCTTTGAGAGCTCCGAACTGTCCTGTACGATCGGCTACCCCTCCGTAATACTTTTTAAGTGCTGTATAAAAAACACTCTTCACCAGTGATGATTTTCCCGATCCACTGACTCCTGTGACCACGGTCATCACATTCAAAGGAAACTTCACATCAATGCCTTTCAGATTATTTTCCCTGGCACCCAGCACTTCAATATAGTTGTTCCATTTACGACGGCGATAAGGCACGTCAATCAATTCCTTTCCAAAAAGATATTTCAGGGTATAGGATCTTTCCATTTCCGGGAGATCGCTTTTTATTTCCTCCAGACCTCCTTTAAAAACAAGTTCTCCACCTTTTCTACCCGCTCCGGGACCAATATCGATGATATAATCTGCTGCACGCATGATTTCTTCATCATGTTCCACCACAACCACCGTATTTCCAAGGTCACGCAATTGTTTAAGTACTTTGATGAGTTGATCCGTATCACGAGGATGCAATCCGATGCTGGGTTCATCAAGAATATACAGCGAACCAACCAGACTGCCTCCGAGAGAAGTCACCAGATTGATACGTTGACTCTCACCACCCGATAAACTGTTCGAAAGGCGGTTGAGTGTCAGATAGCCCAGTCCCACATCCAAAAGGAATTGCAAGCGATTATTGATTTCGAGCAACAGTCGTTTAGCAACAGCAGCATCATGTTCTTCGAGTTCAATATTTTCAAAGAAAGCTTTTAACCGGCTTACCGGCATCAACACCAGTTCATTGATCGATTTTCCGGAAACACGAATATAGGAGGCTTCCTTTTTCAGTCGGCTGCCCTTACATTCGGGGCAAACGGTTTTTCCTCTGTACCGGGCAAGCATCACCCGGTATTGAATTTTATACTGGTTAGATTCCAGATGTTTGAAGAAGGCGTTTAATCCTTCGAAATATTTATTCCCTTCCCAAAGAAGACTCCTTTGTTCGTCGGTCAGTTCATAATAGGGTTTATGAATAGGGAAGTTAAATTTCGAGGCTACATGAATCAGGGCATTTTTCCATTCGCCCATCACTTCTCCTTTCCAGCACACAATAGCATCCTCATAGATTGAAAGCGCTTTATTGGGCACCACCAAATCTTCATCAATGCCGATTACCTTGCCAAAGCCCTCACAAACCGGACAAGCTCCAATCGGAGAATTGAAACTGAAAGTATGTACGGAAGGCGTTTCAAAAGTCATCCCGTCGGCTTCAAAACTCTTTGAAAAGCGGAGTAGCTTCTCCCCTTCCTCCGAAAAGACTTTGAGCATGCACGCTCCTTTTCCTTCAAGAAAAGCGGTTTCGATAGAATCGGTGAGTCGGCTGATTCCTTCCTGCGATTTATCAACCATGGTACGGTCGACCACCAAATACACCGAACCGGCAATTTTGCTGTTTTGCGTAGTCAGTTCCTGTAGTTGATAGATTTGCCCTTCCATCTCGACACGACTGAATCCCTGCGACATAAGACCTTTCAGCACTTCCTGTATGGTACGGTCTTCAGATGGCAACACTTCCGACAGGATCATCATTCGTGTTCCTTCAGGGAATTGCAGGGCAGCTGCCACAACATCCTCAGCCTCGTGCTTCTTCACCAACTCACCCGAGATGGGAGAATAAGTTTTACCAATTCTCGAATACAACAGTTTGATGTATTCGTATATTTCGGTAGAAGTTCCCACCGTCGACCGCGGATTTCGTGTATTTACCTTTTGCTCAATGGCGATAGCAGGAGGGATTCCCTTGATATAGTCGACTTCCGGCTTGCTCATCCTGCCAAGAAACTGGCGGGCGTAAGCCGATAAACTTTCCACGTAACGCCGTTGACCTTCAGCGTAAAGCGTATCAAAAGCAAGTGAAGTTTTGCCCGAACCCGACAGGCCGGTGATGACCACTAACTTATTCCGCGGAATTTCAACATCTATATTTTTCAGGTTGTGAACCCTGGCGCCTTTTACGATTATATTTCCCTGAATGGACATGCAGATTGAGATTTTTTGAACCTGCAAAAATAACTAAAAAATGGAGAATAAGAATCACAAGGGGTTAAAAGAAGGTTAAAAGGAAGCTACATCAATCGTTAAAGTTTTACACGACGGCTATCAGAAGTACAACCAATTGTACTTTTTCTTTTCTTTTGACTTTCTGTCGGGTTGCTTAGCGTAATCAAAATAAACTTTATATGCAATACTGGGAATGATGGTGAAAAGACTTATTTTATACAGTTTTAGCGGACGTTCATAAAGAGTCATGTTATTCAACCAAAAATCATTGTCGTAGTAATAAGCATATGGATTAATGTGGTTGTACACATTGTAGATAGAGTAAGTCCATACCGCTTTATTCCCCCGTCGGGTGGTTTTAGTATGACTGAAACCCAGATCAAGACGATGATAAGGCTGCATGCGATCAGTATTTTTATCGCCATAGATAAGTTCGATGCGCGGTTTTACGGTCTCCGGGTCGATGGTGTAATATTTTCCTATTGCCGGAGTATAAGGAATTCCGCTCTGAAATAGCCACACTACGTTCATGCTCCAGTTTTTGGGAAGTTCACGATTCATAACAAGGGTCACATTGTGGGGCCGGTTAAAATCGTATTCGTAAGTCTCCCCGTTATTGATATTGGCAAATCTGCGATTGGCATACGACCATGCGTAAGCTATAGAGCCGGTCCATTTCCCGGTATTTTTCTTCAACATCAGCTCTGCACCATAAGCCGTACCCTTTCCCCCTGTTTCTATTTTATTTTCCACGGCTGTTATGTTGACCATATTTTCATAGCCTTCTTTCAAGGTAACAAGATCTTTCATTTGTTTATAATAGACACTTGCTTCTGTCGAGAATTTTCCTCCGGCAAATTGTCCGTTCCACGAAAAGGCGTACTGATTAGAAATCTCAGGTGGCGACACCCGTGTAGCAGGCAACCATACTTCCTTTTTCAAAAGTTCGGATTGGGCAAACACCATGTGTGAGCTCTGGCTTACACGCATATAATTCAGATTAAAACTTTGATGTTGACTTGTGGAGTAGGTAAGGTTCACACGGGGTTCGGGCTCGATAAAAGTTTTCCCGTCATTGCTAAAACCACTTAGGCGAAACGAGGGTTCGAACAGCCATCCGGGCATCAGATTGATTTTATTATCCACATACAATGCCGATTCAACCGCATTGAATTTATCGCCGATAGCCGGGGTAGCAGAAGTAGAAAGATAATTATAATTCGGTTCGTAGATCAGGTTACTTACCTGTCCACCGAACTCTGCATCCCAGCCTTTAAGAAATGAATATTTCCATGCCGAACGAAAAGACAAATCATTGACCGAAGCTCTGTTCAGGGTTTCAAATTTATCAGTCACCCCTCCGGCGGTATGACGGTATTTTTGTCCGATTTTATTGCGGTAACGACTGTATGAAAGAATATTTTCGGCATATAACTTAGGACTGATCACCCGGTTCCAGCGACCAGAGATTAGCCAGTTACCCCACTGTTGGTTGTAATGACTATGTTCATCATCCGGCATTTTCCATGGTTTAATCCAGTAATTCAGATAATCATCGCCCTGATAAAGATTGAGACTCAGGTTATTTCGCTCATCAGGTTTCCAGTTTAATTTGGCATTGATATCGTGAAAGCCATACGCAATAATGGCATCATTTTCCTCGACTAAAGCGCTCACCGTACCCAGAAGTGCATCGGTCAGGGTTTTACGGGCTGTAATTATATAGCTGAGTTTTTTATGCAGGGGACCCTCGAAGGTAAATGCCACATCGGTCACACCCAGACTGAACGACCCCTGATGTTTCGAAACATTGCCCTCGCGTTGAGTAATATTCACGATGGAAGATAGTTTACCCCCCTGTCGAGCAGGAAAATTTCCTTTGTAAAAATCAACTGCATTAATCATATCCGGATTGAAAACTGAGAGGAATCCTCCGAGATGGTTGACATAAATAAGCGGAACATTATCCAATAAATACTGGTTCTGCCCCGGCTCACCTCCACGCACCATCATCAGACTCATTCCTTCCGACTGCGTTTGTACCCCGGGTAAAAGTTGCAGAGCCTTTATTACATCAGGTTTTCCACCTATTGCGGGTATTTGGGTCAGCTGTGCAGCCGAAAGTCGGGTAGTCTCAAAATGATTTTCGCGAGAGGCGGTCACTGTTATTTCCTCTAATTTATTTTCCGGGGTAAGTTTAACATTAAGCAGGCTGTCGTGTACTGACAAGATATTCATTTCGACAGTTTTATATCCGATATATGATATATTAAGGATACAGGGCGCGTTTACTTTCAGGCTGAAATAACCCCGGTTGTCGGTGGCAGTTCCTGCTTGCTGGTTCTTTACCAGGATATTCGCACCAATAAGCACTTCGCCGTTTTGCGCATCACGAACAAAGCCTGAAAGCTGAATCTGTGCGGCCAGTGCAATCTGAGCTATAGCCAGGAGTATCAGGGGAAACAGATATTTTATTTTTACCATATAAGTCATGTAAGGAGCATATAAGTTAGTTATTTAGACGTATATTTTTTTGAAACACAAAAGGCACAAAAGAAAGACTGAGGGGTCACAAAAGATACTTATATCAATCCAATTTAGCCCTATTTAAAATCTTTTTTGGTTACTGAAAAACCGGTAAATAACCCCAATCCGTTTGTAACATTAGTATAAAGCGGATAGCGTTGTGGGGTTGTACCAATACCTCCTGATCCTGCCGATTGATAAACATAATACTGTTTTTGGTAGCGATAATAGGGTTCGTCGATATTTATTAATTCAATAAATAATGTGTCGGTACTGCCATAGGAGAAATAGTATTCACTGAAATTAAATTTCATCCAGTGTCTTTCTGAATTCATTTCGCGATTGCAAAATACAGTAAGGGGATTGGGTTCTTTAAACAATACCGGATTTTGTTCTACCTGCATGATAATGTCCCCGTAACTTGCTTGTTGTCTTTTTTCCCTGATCCCTGAATCCCAATCGTAATACATCCCAAACCAGTGTTTTCCAAACTTCACCTCCCAGAATTTCAAGTTATGCTGATCATTACGAATACGAAACGCTACGGAAGAAATTTTCTCACCTTCCTGACCGCGACCGGCCTGATCCGTAAAAATCACCGAATCGATTTCAGTGGGGAGCGGAATGGTTGTTTGAGCTGTCATGGTTTCATAACCCGGAACGTCGACTTTGCAGGTATAACGATATCCGGCTTTTACAATGCGCTGACTAACATACCAGCCTTTGTCGGAGTAATGAAGAGTATCAGGAGTTTCGTTGGGAGTTTCGATAACCACCAATGCATCGTCCACAAAGTCGGGCATGGTATCAGAGAGGTTTGCCGCCATGCTGATCTGTACCCTGAAAGTGCTGTTGGCCTGCAGAAGTGCATTCATCACAGGCACAGGGGCAAAATCGGGAAATTCATCTTCAACTAAAGCATGACACGAAGTGAGCATCAGTGTAAAAAGTGTTGATATAATAATACAGGTAAAACGTTTGAGTTTGATCATAATCAGAATTTAAAAACAATACCTGCTTGCCCCCGAGATTTGCTCAGATTATGAAAATGTCCCAAATGATATTCGCCAAACAAGCCGAGATGCTTAGTGAAATAATAACTTGTACCAATACCCACACCATAAGCCAGAAATCCTGGCTTTTTAATTATCTCGTCATTGATGTCGCGATAACTTTCAGAAACAAATCCTATTGATGGAACAAGATACACATCCAATCGATCAACACGTTTGTTAAATATAGCAGGGAGAATATGGATATCGGATTTAAAACCATAAGAAAAAGCATGGCTGTCATATCTATATGAATGATGAGATAGCTGAATAATCCGTCTTGTGCCATCGTTAGACTCTAACACATAATATCCTTTTTCAGCATCGTAAGGCAAATCAATTTCATGAAACAATTTTGAATATCCGAGATATACACCAATATCAACAATCTTATCGAGTTGATAACTTAGTTGTAGTTGATAATGCGGTTTTTTCTCTCTGTAAAAGTAAGAACTACCGTTAAACTCAAGAACAGAAATGGCATTCATGGAAGTAATACCCAATTTACAAGTTATTTTATCGTTTAATAATGAATTTTGACTGTACCCATGAAGTGATATCAACAAAATCATCATTAAATAGAATAAATATCTCCTCGGTTTCATATTTAATTTATTTTGGGATTGATGTTTTATATGAATTTCAATGTAAGATATAAGGCTGTATAAAAGTAATTTTTTATACAGCCTCAGAAGAAAATTAATATGTTTTAGATCGATTTATTAAACATCCTTTTTCATTTTTAGCATAGATACTGTAATAAACTAATTGTGGTGAACTGTTTCCGGGGCCTGCAACAACGAGTAAAGGATAACCTATAATATATTTCGATTTTATCCCTTCTATAATTGTATCTGAACCATTTCCATCTACTCGAAGTCCATAAGCTACATCAGTAGTTTTTAATGTAATTCTGTATTCTGTTGAATAAGTTCTCTCCCACCAAATAGCGAGCCATCTTGCAAAATTAGATAGTTTTAATTCTTTGAGAACATATGTCCAATTTCCATCAAAACTATTATAAGTATCAATCCAAATATGCATTCTGTAGTTATCACTGCCGATTTTACTTTGCGCAATAATTTCGTCACTCTGAACAAATTCTGCAGATGCTTTTTGTTGTCCTAAATTATTACTCGAAATAAAAGCTTTCTCTGATTGTGTGCTTTCTTCATCCTTAACAATGACAGAGCCTATTACATACTCTCTGTTTCCATTCATAAGATATCTTTTTGTGTTATTAAAATCTCTTGTAACACAATAGATTTCACCATTGGAAGAGGTATAAAGCTCAATCTTATCATTATGTTGAGCTACATAGCCCTGTACTTCTTGGATACTTTTAAACCTTTCAGGATCAATTGTCTCATAAAACTCGTCACAAATTGTCCCAAAAGATTTAAACCCTTGCTGTCTTTCCCATTCCAAACGTTCTGGTTCAGACATAGCATTTACTTTAGCTAAAGTATTATTGAACTCTTCAATTGATTTAAATGCTAAAATATTTTCTTTTTTTTTGTGTATCAGGATTTATTAGCTCTTCCTTCTCGCAAGCCGTAAAAATCATACCCATTACAACTGCAAATATACAAATTAGATTTTTCATTTTTCTTTAGAATTTAATTGTCATCGTTATTCTGTTAAATATTTAATTAATTTTCGCCCTCGCAACCCACAACCCGAGATTACTTTATTGCACTTTTGTCATTTTTCGAACGACTGTTTTTAGTTGTTGCCGCCCAACAAGGTCTTCTGCAGGACGGCATATACAATTAGATAATTTGATCTCATAGTTTTGGTTGTTTTCTGGTTATAAACATTCTTTTCCGATTTACAAAGCCTCTCTCCTCTCACATTGGAGGGATAGCTCCATTTAGTCTGGATGCCTCCCTCCAATGTGTTTGGAGGTATCCCCCCAAGAAGTCGGGAGAAAACTTTACTGTACTGTCAGAATTTTATTACAAATACTTACGCGGGGTGTTTTCAGCATTTCACCGCCACCTGAGTATTGTGTCACCACTTTAATGGAATAATTTCCTTTTGCCAGTGCAGGGATCATGGCAATAACCGATGCCGGTTTATTGGTTACTAACACGCTGGCTTTTACTGCAGCTCCCGTTTCGGGCACAAACCACAATCCTACATCGGCGTGTTCGCCGGCAATTCTCAGATGGTTGCCCCATAGCTGTACAACACCTCCCGGAGTGAGGATATCGTTTGATTTGCCCGATGTCACATCTTTTACTTCAATAATTGAAGGCGCGGGAGTTGAAGAAGACGATTTTTCGAATTTCACATTCGCTTCGGCGTCACGCAAAAGAGTTCCTTTTGTAAGATTAACGTTCAGTCGGTGGCACCCTCCGTCGAACACATCCTCAGGACTTTCGAAAACTCCAGAAATTGAAAACGAAGTGTTGAACAACGGAAGATTGATGGTGCCTCCCTCACGGATAATGCCCGAAATCACTTCTTCGAAAAGATTGAGTACCGCCAGCATGTCGGTGCGCGTCACGAGGGTACCCCGCTGCAACATCAGTTTAATCACTGCTTCTTTGTCGAAACTGCCACCGGCTACTGCCTGGGCTATATAATCATCGGGACGATCGGTAAGGAGATTCTCCTGTAAACATACTTTAACATAGTCTTTATAATTTTAAAAAATTAATATATTCTGCAAATTTAGAGAGAGGCTATATTATTAAGTATTTGATAATTGATTTAATAACTGTATTTTTTGACATTTTGACCGGGACAGAAGAAAAGAATATAACATGCGCATATATCGTAAGGCTCGCGGCTCATGCTCATCACCAACAATGTTTCCCGATCGTTGATGACCCTGCAAAGGTTACAGATTAATGCACTACGATGTCCTTATACCGCAATTCTCCGTTCTCGTCATAAAAATAAATACGCATTGTTCTTCCTCCATAAAGATTGCTCATGTATTGCACACTAATCTTTGTCCGTTTTTTTTGCAAAGTGTTCATTGTAAAAGTTGATTTTGTGGATTGTTTTTACCAGTGAAAAATTCGTTTGCAAAACTGGGGATTAGTACATAGCAATCTGGTTAACAGACAGTTATACAACAAGAAGGTTTGTGTTATATAACCTTTGTGGCTCAATAACTTACTGGCTATTAGCGGCAGAAGAGGGGAGTAAAAAGGGTGCGGACAGAACTTATTAACACCAACACGGGTCATTGTTAATTTTTTCCTTAAGTCTTCATTCAGAAGCTCATAAAAAAGTCATATCTTTGCGTCGCATGAAAAATATCGGGCACATAAAGGCATTCACAATTACAGCCACATTGCTTATTTTTATATTACAGGGAGCGTGGCTGTATTACACCTATACTGTTGTTCAGCAACAAACAGGGGTGCATATTAACAATGCTTTTAAAGAAGCATCATACAAAGAATTACGGAAAAGAGAAACTGAGAGTAAAAGCATTATCTATAAAGGGCAAAAAAAAGGGCAGGAAAATGTTATAGGCAGTATGGAGATAGATACTGGTGATGCGCCGGAAATTACTCTAAATCTGGTACTTCAGGAACATTTATATAAAAACGGGTTTTACGTTTCTCTTCACACGATGGATTCTGTTTTTCATTTAGAAATGAAGAATAAGAATATCCACGGAAGATTCATTATTAATCGTATAAACACTAAGACGGGGGAGGTGCTTGAAACCACCGACAAAGAATTCCGGGGCTCATTCGCCGGGGCTTTTTATTCCAATATTATCCCTGTACGTATGGATAAAAGTCAGGGCGTGCAGGTAGTGCTTGTTTCTCCTTATCGAGCTGTTTTTCTGCAGATGATCTTCATTCTGATCCTGTCAGCTTTATTAATAATGTTTGTAGCATATGCCATATTCTATCAGATGAATTCTCTCCTCAAAGAGAAACATTTGAGACAATTGCATACCGATTTTTCACATGCGCTTACCCACGATATGGCAACGCCACTGCAAACCATCGCTCAGGTCAACAACCTGCTTGCCAACGAGAAACTGTACAATGAACCCGAAAAACGGGCAAAGTATATTGATCTGGCCCGACAGCAAATACTTAATCTCCAAGCTCTCACCGAAAGAATACTAACCGTGGCAAGGGCCGAGAAGTCATCTTTAGAGCTCAAGCTGTCGCAGGTAAATCTCAAAGACCTGATTGCTCCTTTGGTTGAGAAGTTTAAAGTGCAGGCAAAGAAACCGGTAGAATTCAAGATCTCGTTTACCCCCGAAAACATCCACATGCAATTGGACACCACCCTGATCTCCAACGCCGTGAGCAATCTGATTGATAATGCTATAAAGTATTCGGGCAACTCTGTAACAATTAACATCCGCTGCGAACAGAAGGACAACAATGTGTTTCTTCACATAAAAGACAACGGGTACGGGATGTCGGAAAAAGATCAGGCGAAAGTGTTTACGATGTTTGAGCGGGGAAAAGCGGTAGCAAGGCAGCAAGCCAAGGGTTTTGGGTTAGGACTGAGTTATGTAAAAAGTGTGGTGGAAGCACATGGAGGCGCTGTTAACCTGTCGAGTAAGGAGGGAGAAGGCGCGGAATTCGTGCTTGTTTTGCCTTTGGAATAATATACATAAATGGGGTCTCAACACTGGTGGAAGTTTTCACTGGCTTACAACGAAAATCTAATTGATTATAAAATTATCTTTATTCAGATATATGTTATTTATTCTCAACCCAAGAAGATTATAGGTTCCTTTTTTCAAACCTAATATATTAAATCTGACCTCATGCACTTTCGTTAAATTTTCAATGTCATACCATTCCCATTCCGGATTATTATAAGGTGAAGTTTCGATCCTGATATAAAGTTGGTCATCAATTGTGGATACCTTTATCGATTCAAGACTATCGTTTTCCATAATGAAGACGGTCCTTACGGTACATCTTACAGTATCATTCTCTGATAAAACACCGAAAGCAAATTTATCAGCTATTTCTCCTTTATATATTAGTTCTTTGTCTGTTACATCAAAAAAGACTTCATTAGGAATATTCTCTTCGTCGACACATCCTGTTAATATAAGGGCAGTTAACATCAATATGCTCAAAATTTTTATGCGGTTCATAGTCTCTTAATTTTTAGTTATTGTTTATGTTATTTTTATAAGTAGTTCATGAATACAATTATCTATTAATCTATATATCTCGTATTTCTATGGCATTTTAGTTTATAACGACTCACTAATTCGTATATTGCATCCTCGCCAACTTTTTTAAACGGCATAATCACTCAAAATAGAATAAAAAGTCAAGATGATTTTATTACTTACCAGTCAACCTCACTATATTGATACTTGAATAAAAAATCATTTGGGACTCGTAAATTACATGGAAAATAAATAGGATTATTTGCGGGAGCAACTTGTTGTATGATACCCCCCCACGGACGAACATACCTGCTGAACCATCCACACCTGCTTTTACTCCCGGCAACAACTGTAATGCTTTAATTAGATCTGTTTCACCCAAAAGACCAGGAATACCTTTTATCTGAGTTACGGGTATGTTAACAGCACTCATCTGCGAACTTTTCACGTTCAGCCCTTTTTGCGTTCCAACAACCAGCACTTCACTAAGTTCTGTACATTCTAATAGCTCTACGTTAATCACAGTATCATTAATTAGGTTAAAGTTATGACTTTGAGCAGCTAACCCGACATAGGAGAAGTTTAAATCCACTTCACCCTTTGGTAATGTGATTGAATAAAATCCATATGAATTACTCACAGTCCCACTGCCCGATTTTTTATCAATTACAGAAGAGTTAATAAGTGTTTCTCCACTTATATTTATAGTAACATACCCACTTACAGTATAATTTTGAGAATAGCTAAGATTGGTGGTGACAACAAACAGGATGATGAAAAAAAACAATTTATTCATTTGACAAGAAGGTTATAATAAGATGTTGTTGCTAAACGGTACAAAGATACTATTTTCAATAATTGAGAATTACTATTCAAGATACAACCAGTCAAATTTCTTCTTTTCCTTTTGTTCCTTTTTGATTGCTTTTTTTGTATAGTCAAAATACACCTTATATGATATAGAAGGAATGATGGAAAATAATCCCATTTTGTATAATTTAAACGGCTTGTTGTATTCTAGATTATTTCTCGTATCGTTGTCGTTATCATAATAATAATCGAAAGGATTAATATTATTGTAAGCATTATAAACCGAGTAAGTCCAAACAGCTTTATTGCCTCTTTTAGTGGTAACGTTATGATTAAATCCTATATCAAGCCTGTGATAAGGATTCATTCTTGATGAGTTTTTTGTTCCGTAAACAAAAACAGCATGTGGTTCACCGGTTGTCATGTCTTGTGTATAATATTTCCCCAAAGCAGGAGTAAATGGGGTTCCACTCTGACAAATCCACACTAAACTAATATTCCAGTCGTTCTTCAACTCCCTGAATATATTGAGAGTCAAACTATGTGGACGGTTGAAATCAAATTCATAAACATTCCCATTGTTGATATTGGCAAATCTCCTGTCCGAATATGACCATCCATACGAAAGTGACCCAGTCCATTGTCCGGTATTTTTTCTTATCATTAGCTCCGCTCCATAGGCATTGCCGATTCCATTTGTTTCAATTTTGTTTTCAATTCCTGTGATTCCAACCATATTCTCATATCCCTCTTTCAGGGCTACAAGTTTGTCCATTTTCTTATAATAGATGTTCGTTTCAGTTGAGAATTCTCCCCGTGCAAAACTGCCCCTCCATGAAATGGAAAACTGATTAGATATTTCGGGAGGTAAGGCAAATGTTGCAGGTAGCCATATTTCACGTTTGAGTATCTCGGTTTGAGCAAAAACCAAATGGGAACTTTGACTCACCCGCATATAATTCAGATTAAGACTATGCTTGGAACTGAAAGAATATGAAAGGTTGATTCGTGGTTCCGACTCAAAAAAACTCCTGCCAGCATTTATAAAATGAGTCAGCCTGAATGAAGGTTGAAATAGCAAACTTTTCCATAAAGTAATCTCATTATCCATATATATTGCCGATTCGATTGCATCATATGTTTTACTAATAGCAGGTGTTGCAGAAGATGAAACGTAAATATAATCAGGTTCATAAGTCAGATAACTACATTGTCCGCCAAACCCAACATTCCAATTCCTGAGAAAATTATATTTCCAAAAAGAACGAAAAGAAACATCATTAACCGCAGATATGTTTTCCCAAATAATTTTCTTTTTGACATCGTTTTCATTATAGGTGAACTGATGTCCTGACAAGTTACGATAACGACTGTATGAAAGAATGTTCTCACTGTACATTCTTGAATTAACTATACTATTCCAGCGAGCAGAAACCAGCCAATTCCCCCATAGACTATACACATGATTACGTTCAGACTGCGATAGCGTCCAAGGTTTTGTCCAAAAGTTCATATAATCATCCCCCTGATAAATGTTCAAGCTCAAGTTGTTCTTCTGGGAAGGTTTCCAATTGATCTTGGCATTTATATCATGAAATCCATAAGCAACAATATTGGGATTTGCACCTGACAATGTACTAAAGCCCGCCAACAATGTTTCGAATAAAGTTTTCCGCGCTGTTAGCAGATAGCTCATGTTCTTAGACAAGGGTCCTTCGAAAGAAAATGAAGCATCGGTAACACCCAGACTAAACGAACCCTGATGTTTTGATACATTGCCCTCTCTTTGGGTTATATCTACAATAGATGAAAGCTTCCCTCCCTGTCGGACGGGAAAGTTACCTTTATAAAAATCAACCGAATTGATCATATCCGGATTAAAAACAGAGAGTAAACCACCAAAATGATTTACATAAATGAGTGGAACATTGTCAAGTAAGTATTGATTCTGTCCGGGTTCACCACCACGAACCATCATCAGACTCATTCCTTCAGAGGTTGTCAGCACTCCGGGCAATAACTGCAGAGCCTTTATTACATCCGGTTTACCACCAATCGTTGGCATTCTGAACAATTCTTTTGCTGATAGTCGAGTGATATCGTAATTTTTCGGCTGATGTGCCGTAACTGTTAACTCATCAAGTTCGTTCCCGGCTTCCAGTTTGATGAAAATAACACTATCGTTAGTCAAACTAAATTGTAAATCAAGCGTTTGATAACCAATATATGTGATCGACAATTCGCATAAGCTGTTCGTTGTTAAGCTGAAGTATCCACGTGTATCTGTCGCACAGCCAGTATTACTTATTCTATCATAAATGTTTGCGCCTATAAGTGACTCACCGGATTGAGCATCGCGAACAAAACCCGAAATCTTTGAAGCAAACAAATTCTGAGAAATAAGAATGAAAAGGAAAAATATACTACAGATTGATTTTTGCATATTAACTACATTTCTGACTTATACGATATTTAGATTAATGTGACACAATCAGTTCCTTGCGTGTTATTGAATATCCTGAGATTACACCTAATCCATTCATTACATTTGAATATAGCGGATACTTTTGTGTACCTTTCCCAAGATTTATTTCGCCGGCCATTTCATACAGATAATACTGTTTGACATATTTGTAGTACGACTCATCAGTACTTTTTAGTTGGATATATGGCATAGCCTCAGCATTATCAAACACATATCGGCTGTTAAAGTAAATTCTTACTTTATAAAATTTTTTACGCATCTTTATATTTGAGAAACAGGTAAGTGGATTAGCTTCATTTAGCAAAACAGAATCCTGTCCCGCAAGCATGTAGATATACGCTGGTATCGCACCGTATTTGTCCTCAAAAACCTGCTTTTGCGGATTATATTTTGACATCCAGCCGTCTTTGACTAATTGCACTTCCCAAAATTGTTTATCGCTATTGTCATTCGAAATCCGGAACTCAATCGATGATATTTTATCTCCCATCTCATCAATAGCGGCAAAATCTGTAAACGTAACCGAATCAATGCTTGTTGGTAATGGAACAGTGGTTGTAGCGCTCATTTGATCATATCCAGGGATTATTACCTTACAGGTATAAGTTTCTCCGACTTTTACTGTTCTCCGGCTACAATAAAAGCCTTCTTCGGTATAATTCAGCGTATCGGTCGTAAAGTATTCACTCTCAACGATCACAAATGCATTGTCAACAAACTTGGGAGTTGTGTCGCTTAGGTTTGCAGTCAGGCTAACATGCACACGAAAAACACTGTCAGCAATCAGCAATGCATTCAACACCGGACGGGTTTCATAATTTGGAAATTCATCCTCTACCAAAGCATGACAGGAGGTTCCTGTCAATACTAACGAATAAGCAAGTAAAGTAAAATAGAATATACGTTTCATGAGTATAAAATAGTATTATCTTATATCAGAATTTAAAGCCCAGACCGATCTTTGTTTTACTATTTTCATTTTTGAAATATGAACCAATAGCATATTCTGCAAAGATGTTAAACTTTTTTGTAAACGCGTATTTCAGACCACCTCCTACACCATAACTTATGTGTGGTTTTGCCCAGCGTCTTTCAGAATTATCTCCTACCTGTAAATAATTTTCAGAAACAATACTGAAAGAAGGTATAATGTATAAATCAAACCTTAGATTTCGTTTAGTCAACAGTGGCAATAGATATATGCTGCCATTTATCCCATAAACAAAAGCATCTGAATGATCATAAGCTATTACATCAGAACCATTGACCCATTGATAAGGACTTAAATACGGATTGCCGGTTCTGTTGATGTGATTTAAAAAAGGCGTGTAACCAAAATGAAGACCGAGGCTTGACCATCTGTTTAGTTGATAATTAAAACTTATTGAAGGAATAAGTGTCTTACCTATTACATCCTCATCAATTACCGAATTAGACGTTTCAGTCTGTATTCTAAGTTCGAATTTTAATGCCTGACTCTGGCAATATAGTGAGTTAAATCCAATGACTATGAAAATTATTGCTATAAGAATGCTGTCTTTTAACATAGAAATAAAAATTTATCAGTTCATTATATTATTTCTCGACTTTCACTTGCTTCTTTCATATTGTATATTCTAATATCCAACCAGTAGTTATACCTGATAATAAAACTACTGGTTGCTTAAGAGAAAATCAAAATTCTTATGGCAGTACACAATTCATAGAAACATAACCATTGTTTACCATAAAATCTGCATAATAAATGGTGCAATTTGTGTCAGAGTCAAAAGTATTGCCATAAGCACAAATTGTTTCTATATTAAAGTCCTGCGAATCTATCACTTGAGTACTAAGTGAACGTAAAAGATTTAAATTATGATTATTGTCATCTGTTGTTCGTATATCAAATCTGAACTGCGTACTATAATTTTTCAACCAATAAATGCCAAGAAATCCTTTTTTATAATTCTGAATGATAAAAAACACCTGTTTTCTTGTCTCACTCGGAATCCAATATCTATAAACCGCTGTATGGATTCTTAACATATAAGTTTTAGAATTGTCATATTTCTTGAAAATCTTTACTCTATCAGTATTTTCTTCAATTTCTATGTTAGGATCCGGAAGGACTTTATTCATTCCCTCTTCATCAACATTGATTTTTTTTAAAGCAGTTAAATAATCAGTAGTTTCTTTCAGAATATTCAGTTGTGAAATATGAGTAGAAATCTTTTGACCATCATAGTATTTAACCACTCTATTGCCAATAATATACATGGCATCTTCATTCATCAAATATCGTTCTCTATTGTTCGTTTCTTTTGGTAAAACATAGGTTTCATTATCTTCTGACAAAACCTTTACATATTGCTGAATAGCAACATCATTTTTAATTTCTTCTACATTCTTATATTTAGAAAAATCAATCGAATAATATCTCTCTGATGAAATTGTCCCGAAAGATTTAAACCTTTGCTGTCTTTCCCATTCCAAACGTTCGGGTTCAGACATTGCATTAACTTCGGTTAAGGTATTATTAAATTCTTCAACTGATTTAAACACCAGAATGTTTTCTTTATTCTTTGTATCTGGATTTACTACTTCTTCTTTGTCACAGGACGTAAACATCATACCCATAACAACTGCAAATATACAAATTAGCTTATTCATTTTTTGTCAAATTTAATTGTTATCATTTTTTTGTTAATACATGTATTGATTTTCGCCTTTGTAACCTACAACCGGAGATTACTTTTCACATCTTACCCTTACGTTCATGGTAAAGAAAGCAATTGTTTTTGATTGTTGCCGCCCTGCAAGGTCTTTTACAGGGCGGCTTCTTTAATCAGATTATTGATTTTCATTGTTAATTGGTCATTCTTTTAATGATCTGAAATATATGGTTTTAAGAATCTTTCAATCCTTTCGCGTGAGCAATTCTAGTCTATGCCTCACATGATTAATTCTTCATCCGCAAAATTGATCATTTTTCTCTGCCAATCAGGTTAACGGAACGTTATATAACAAAACGCTTCACGTTCTTCAAATTTATCATCACGTAATACAATGATTATTAGCCGCATACCAGTAAGCGATTTGCGGCGAAAGAGGGCACTGTTAACGCAACTACGGGTGGTTATATTAAACTTTTCTGTATAACTTAATGCCACGCTCGTGAAAAAGCTATATCTTTGCATCTCACTAAAAATCACTCACATATTTAATCTTAACTCGTGCCTTAAAATGACAAAGATTCTTTTGATTGAAGATGATGAAGCCTGTTCATACGCTATTCAGGGTGGTTTGGAACTGCTGGATGTTTATGAGGTGGCTGTGGCCCGGAATGGCAAAGAAGGGTTGAATATTTTCGACCGGCTTTTGCCTGATGTTATTGTTACCGATATTGAAATGCCTGAAATGGATGGGTATGAATTGGTAAAACAGGTACGGGCAAAAGATAAATCAGTTATTATCATTATGGAATCGGGCAGAACAATGCCTCATGATGTGCTCAAAGGGTACAAGCTCGGTGTGGACGATTACATTAAAAAACCTTTCATCGCTGAAGAACTGCACGCACACATTCAGGCCATCCTCAAACGTACAGAAAAGCCAAACAGTAAGAATATTGTTGATTCAAACAATTTCCTTTATATCGGACGTTACAAGTTCGATTATTGTGAGGAAACCCTGGAACTCCGCATGCAGAAACAAAAGCTGACCAAAAGGGAAGCAGGAATTCTTAAATTATTATACGAAAATATAAACACAATTGTTCCCCGCGAGAAAATCCTTACCGATTTCTGGGGAAGCTCCGATTACTTTCATTCACGCAGTTTGGATGTGTTTGTGGCTAAATTGCGTAAATACCTCTCCCACGATCCAACCATTAAAATTATTACGATAAAAGGACATGGGATCAAACTGGAAGTATAATACTTTTATCAACCCATTGGGCCTTTATTTTTAGTCATATCTCCCATTCCTCTATTATTGACGCTTTCTGGTCACCTGATTACACACCCGTGTTCTTATGTGACTAATGTGGTTTTATATTAATTTAATGCAAATTTATTCATATAATTTTGTAAAAAGACAAAAAGTTCGTATATTTGTAGCCATATTTAAATAAATATACATTTATCTTTCTGTTTTACACAAAAAAATCAATTTAATTTATTATGAAAAACAAACGAAACCGACTGCAGGTAATTACCGAGATCCTTCGTTCTTCAGTTGTAGGAAGCCAGGAGGATCTTTTACGATTATTATCAGAACGCAAGCTAAATGTAACGCAAGCTACCTTGTCGCGCGACCTGAAACTATTGAAAGTAGCCAAAACACCTTTGACGAATGGAACTTACAAGTATGTTTTACCATCGATTACGAAAACCATCAGTCCGCAGGGAACTTACAACCACCTGACATCACACGGAGCGGTATTAAGTATCGAGTTTTCGGGCCAACTCGCCGTCGTGAAGACCAAACCCGGATATGCCTCTGCCATTGCATGGGACATCGACAACAAAGGATCTGTTGAAATTCTGGGAACGATCGCCGGCGATGATACGATTCTCATCATCCCGCGTGAAGGAGTGAGCCGCGAGCAAATTCTGGAACTCATGGATGTGACTTTTTCTGAAGAAAAATAAGATTGAACGAACTTACCCCACGGGGGGCTTTATTAATAAAAAATGGATACTGAAACAAACGATAATATTATTGTACAAATAGCCGACGAAAATTTTCTGGAATATGTTGACACCATTCTGACAACCATAGAAGTAGCCGCGAAAGTAAGGGGAACCGGGATTGCACGCCGTTCGCCGGAGTATATTGCCCAGAAAATGAAAGAGGGTAAGGCCATCATCGCTTTATCGGGAACTGAATTTGCGGGATTTTGCTATATCGAGAGCTGGGGAAACAAGCAATTTGTTGCTAACTCTGGTTTGATCGTAGTGGACAAATTCCGTGGACACGGTCTAGCTAAACGAATCAAAAGGATGGCTTTTGAGTTGTCACGTAAACGCTACCCCGACGCAAAAATCTTCGGACTCACTACCGGTTTGGCTGTTATGAAGATCAACTCTGAGTTGGGCTACAAACCTGTTACCTTTTCGGAACTCACCGACGATGAAGCTTTCTGGAAAGGATGCCAGAGTTGCGTCAATTACGACATTCTCCAACGCACCAACCGCAAACACTGCCTTTGCACAGGCATGCTTTACGATCCAAAATGGGAGAAGAAATGACTAGGAACGTCATTTATGGCGTTCATGATTGGATGATCAATGAATAAAAACGCCATTCATGGCGTTATATTAGCGATAATATAAAAATATTAAAATACAAATGAAAGAAAAAGTATTATTGGCCTTCTCGGGAGGCCTCGACACTTCATTTTGCGCCATGTACCTGGCTAAAGAAAAGGGATATGAGGTACACACAGCTGTGGCCAATACCGGAGGTTTTAGCGAAGAGGAATTAAAAGTGATTGAAGATAAAGCCTACCGTCTTGGAGCGAAAACTCATAAAACACTTGATGTTACCAATGAGTATTACGACAAAAGTATCAAATACATGGTTTTCGGAAATGTATTGCGCAATGGAACTTATCCTATCTCTGTAAGCTCTGAACGTATTTTTCAGGCTTTGGCCATCATCAACTACGCCAAGGAAATCAACGCTGATTATGTTGCCCACGGAAGTACCGGTGCAGGTAACGACCAGGTGCGTTTCGACCTGACTTTTGATGTGATTGCTCCCAACATCAAAATCCTTACGCCAACAAGGGACATGGTGTTGACACGCGAATATGAAATCAATTACCTGAAAGAACATGGTTTTGTGGCTGATTTCAAAAAGATGGAATATTCTATCAACAAAGGACTTTGGGGAACCAGTATCGGAGGAAAAGAAACCCTGAAATCGGAACAAACGCTACCCGATTCGGCTTACCCAAGTCAGGTGGTGAAAACCGGCGAGGAAACGGTTACTATCAGTTTTGAACAGGGAGAAATCACCGCCATCAACGGAGAAAAAGACGACAACAAGATCAATCTGATCAACAAACTGGAAGACATCGCCAACAAATACGGCATCGGACGCGACATGCACATCGGCGACACCATTATTGGCATCAAAGGCCGTGTGGGATTTGAAGCCGCTGCACCTATGCTGATTATCAACGCACACAAAATACTCGAAAAACATACGCTCACCAAATGGCAGCAGTACTGGAAAGATCAGCTGGGTAACTGGTACGGCATGTTCCTGCACGAAGCACAATACCTGGAACCGGTGATGCGCGACATCGAGCAATTCCTGCAAAGCTCACAGCAAAATGTAACGGGAACAGTCATCGTAAAATTACGTCCGCTGAGCTATACACTGGTGGGCATCGACAGTCCGTTCGACCTGATGAAAACTGACTTCGGCGAATACGGCGAAGTGAACCGCGCCTGGAGTGCCGATGATGTAAAAGGATTTACCAAAATTCTCGGCAATCAGATGAAGATTTATTACAACGTGCAAAAACGCAACGAAAAATAAATTCGAAACGAAACAATAAAACTAAAGACGCACGTTGGAGCCTCTGCATTCATTTGCAGGGGCTTTTTTATAAAGAGAGTTTTTTACGGTATTCATTCGGCGTATCATGATATTTCCTGGCAAACTCGCGATAGAAATATGCTTTATTATTGAACCCGCATAAATACATGATTTCCTGCACAGTTTTGTTGGTTGTTTTGAGCAACTTCTCAGCATTTTTGAGTCGAATGGAACGAATGTACTCCGTCGGCGTCTGATCCAGCAACTCCTTTATTTTGCGATAAAGCTGCATTTTACTCAGGGCAAGTTCACCGGCAATAAAATCGAGTGATAGCGATTCATTGTCGATATGATCGTAGATGATAGAAGTTATTTTCACAATCATGTCTTTATCTTCCTTGCGGATCAGTTTGCCTTCGAGCTGATCGACAGCCGAATACGGAGACTCGCTGTAGTCAAGCACTGCCTTGTTCCTGTGCAGCAGGCTTTCGATCATGGCATCGAGATGGCGGGGATGGAAGGGTTTACTCAGATAAGCATCAGCCCCAGTTTCGAGGCCTTCGATCTGACTCTCCACCGAACTTTTCGTCGACAGCAGTATGACTGGAATGTGGCGCGTAAGTTCTTGCTGTTTCATAATCTTCACAAACTCTACTCCGTCCATTACCGGCATAATAATATCTGAAACAATCAATACCGGTATACGCAGTTTCATAACTTCAATAGCTTCCTGTCCGTTGGATGCCTCGGCAATCTCGTAGCGTTCGCCAAGAAAATCTCTCAGTAATTGACGAATTTCAGCATCATCATCGATGATCAGAATCAAGCCTTCTTTGCCACGATCGGGAACAAATATTCTCTCATTCTTTTCCACAGCTGTTTTCACGGCATTAGCAAGTTCAGGAACTCTATGTATGGGTTTTTCTTTATTGCTGCTTATCTGTTCCGAAACAATGGCTTGCTCTGGCAGATTGATCACAAACGAAGTATAGCTGATTTCATCACTCTCCAGCTCAATACTTCCCTGCAATACTTCCACCAGATTTTTACATAGAGCAAGTCCGATACCATTCCGGGTTTCCAGTCCTTTCATCACTTGTTTCTCGAAGCGTTCCAACACCTCAAACCTATCGAAAATGCTTTGCCGGTAAGCCTCTTTAATCCCTACACCTGTATTGGTTACCCGCAGCATTAGGTTTTTATTATTTTCGGCTATCTCTGCGTGAACTTCTATATTCTCATCCTCCGGCGTATATTTTACCGCATTCGATACCAGATTGAAGATTATTTTCTCCAGACTATCACGGTCGGTATTCCACTGAATGATATCGGGAGAGAAGGTTAGCTTAAGATTTATCTTTTTTTGCTCAAGGATATCCAGAAAATTATCGAGGACAAACTTTACCAGCTCGGTCACATCGACTTTCTCGATAGCAAGGCGCAGGTGACCGGTTTCAGCTTTTCTGAACTCAATCAGTTGCTGAATAAGTGTTTGCATCCGCTCTGAGTTCGACTTGATGATATTGACATATTTGCGGGTGAAATTATCCGTTGCATGTGTCTGCAATAACTGTTCACACGGTCCATAGATAAGCGTCAACGAATTGGAGAACTCATGAGCAATGTTGGTAAAGAACCGCAGTTTTGCCTGATGAATCTCTTCATTCTTCTGTTTCTCAAGTTCTTTCAGGCGAATATTATTACGCACCGTCATCTGATAGCGCATAAAGCGCAACACTCCCAGCACCATCAACATCAGCAGGAGGGCATAGGCCACATAGGCCACACCAGTTGCCCACCAGGGTGGTTTCATCCTGATCGGGAGCGAAAAATACTCCTCACCCCATATTTTATCGGCATTACTGCACCTTACCTTCAGCACATAATTTCCCTGTGGAAGATTCGAGAAAACAATAGTATTGGAAGTTCCAAGTTGTATCCAATCCTTCTGAAAACCTTCGAGCATATAGGCAATCTCGCACTTCGATCCTGCGAGATAGTCCAGTGGAATAAAGCGAAAACTGAATGATTTATTTTTATATGATAGCACCAACTGTTGCTGTTTTCCTGATGTTTTGATGTAATCCGTCAGATTGGTTTCGGTATTATCTACCAGAAAAGCATCCAGCAAAAGGGAAGGCATATAGCTGCTGTGACTTATTTCAAGAGGGTTGAACTCATTAAAACCACTGATTCCCCCGAAATAAAGATGATGGGAATAAGGACTTTCGTAGAAAGCTCCATCGGAGAACTCATTGTTCTGAAGTCCGTCCTTTTTAAAATACGAAATGATGCGATAGCTCTTTTTTTCCTGCACAAGTTTCGCAATTCCCCTGTTGGTACTTAACCAAATATTTTGTTCTTTATCCTCCAGTATCCCGTGGATGGTATTATTTGGCATCCCTTCTTTTTCCGTAAAACGGGCAAAAACAGGTTTCCCGTTTTCGAAGCGCAGCAGTTTATTCAGTCCCATACTGGTCCCGGCCCATAAAAAACCTTTCCGGTCCTTGTACAAGCACAGCACATCGTCGCTACTGATAAATCCCGGATTATCCGAGGAAAAACGGAAAGTCTGAAAATGACCCGTTTCCATATTAAAACGGTTCAATCCGCCCCCGCGGGTGGCAATCCACAAATGACGGGTATCATCGCGGATGATCGAATAGACAATATTATTACTCAGCGAAGGCTGATCACTCCTGAAAATATACTGTTGATAGGAACGGATAGAATAAGGTTTGGTCGTGCGGTCGATCTCCAGTTTATACATTCCATAACCACTGGTTCCCACCCAAAGCACATCCTTCTCCGGCACAAAAATAGAATATACCGACGAAAGGTTGACCTTCTTTTTCAGACTATCAGCCACCATCAGGGTGTTTATTTTCTTCGTTTTTACATCATAATAATTAATGCCATTCCCATCCGTACCGATCCAGTATTCATTTCCCTTTCCGGCAACAATGGTAAAGACCGCATTGCTGAGCAGGCCCTGAGCAGTGGTAAATCGCTGCATGGTTTTAAGCTGTTCATTTTCTCCCGGCTGTCGGAAAGTATAGATTCCGCTGCCCTTCGTTCCTACCCAGAGTAGCCCTGTAGGATCTTCAAAAAATGTCCTGACAGCACTTTTCCCGAAAGCATCAATATTCTCCGAAGAATAAGTGCGAAACTTCTCACGCGAGGGAGTCAGCATCCATACCCCCTGCATATCTGTACCCACCCAGACAATTTGCTGGGTACCCGCAAAAAGCGACAAAACCGGGACATTATTCAACAGAGGTTCAAGTATTTTAGTTTGCGGGGAAAAACGGAAAAGACCATTGGCTGTTCCCCACAACTGAAATCCCTCCTTGAACAACACCGCATTAATCGTCCCTACATTTGCTGCAACCCCCTGATGATCGGTGAGCACTCCCTCTGAGATACGATACGAAAGCATTTTCTTCCCCGAAGTCTGCATCCAGATTTCATTGTTCTTATCATAGAACACCGAAATAATATCACTGGCATGCTGAAATTTGGTCATGTTCTGTACCCTACCTACACTGCCTTTACTTAATACAATTTTGTAGAGCGACATCTCTTCTGTATGCACCCAGAGGTTATCATCCAAATCGAAAAAAATCTTTTTAAAATGAAGATTTTCCGCCGCCTTTAATTTGATAAACCTGCCTTCCTTCTCCTGAAAGGAATACACTCCCTGTCCGTATACCGCCGCAAAAATCCGACCGGCACTATTTTTTGCAATTAGAAATGAATGCTCATTGTAGACTGCCGGACTGTGTCCATCCACAAAAAAACGTTCAAAAGTCTTTTTCTGAAAATCCAGCCGGTTGATCCCCAAGTCAGTGGCAATCCATTGTACGCCTTTTTTTTCTTCCAATACATCCCTGATAATATTATTACTGATACTTTGAGGATTTCCGGGATCTGGTTTGAACACTTTGAATTCCCTTCCGTTATACACGTTCAGACCATCCCAGGAACCAAACCACATCAATCCGTCAGAATTCTGGGATATGGTATTGATGGAACTGTTCGAGAGTCCGTCGTTGTTGGTCAGATTGACGAAATCATAGGTTTTTGCTACGATGGGAATTACCGTAAAAACAAAGACAATAAGAGACCAGTACTTCTTCATTTGAGGAGTCGTTCATTATATTTACACGCAAATATAATGTTTTTTAAACGCAAAGTATTTGTTGCAGGTATCTTATTTCAACAATACAGTATATAAGGATTGTTTTGTAAAATCCGTGTACTCATTTGTAAAAATAACATACCCTGATTTGAATGTCAGACATCTATATTTGCCGGAGAAACACACTTACGACAAATTCTTAAATCAACATATATCATGGATATAGCCAAACGTTCAGACAAGAACCCCTTACTCCGCCCTTCGGATTTACAACCGGGAATTGATGGCATGGAAATTACCTGCCTGCTTAACCCGGGAGTTTTCAGATTAAATGGTAAAACATGGCTTTTACTGCGTGTAGCCGAACGCCCGAAACAAATCGAAGGAAAAATCAGTTTTCCTGTTTACAATGCAGAAGGAAAAATTGAAGTCCTCAGTTTCGACAAGAACGATCCACAATTAGACGCTACCGATCCGCGAGTGATACAATACAAAGGACAGAATTACCTTACCACTTTATCCTATCTCCGGCTCGTTTGCAGCGACGATGACATCCACTTTTACGAAGACCCTGCTTATCCTCCTGTATACGGAGAAGGTTTTCTGGAATCTTTCGGCATTGAAGACTGCCGTGTAGCCACCATGGAAGATGGTTTCTACCTCACTTTCACCGAAGTTTCGCCTGTTGCCGTGGGAGTTGGACTTATTGCCACGCAGGATTTCAAAAATTTCGACCGGAAAGGGATGATTTTCCCTCCTCATAATAAAGATTGTGCTATCTTCGAAGAAAAAATAAACGGCATGTATTACGCGTTGCACCGCCCGAGTAGTCCCGAACTTGGAGGAAACTATATCTGGCTGGCCCAATCGCCCGACCGCATTCACTGGGGAAACCACCGATGCGTGGCGATAACGCGTGAAGGCAGCTGGGATTCTGCACGTGTTGGTGCTGGGGGTGCTCCGATCAAAACCCCTGAAGGCTGGCTCGAAATCTATCACGGAGCTAACCACGAACATCGTTATTGTTTGGGAGCTTTGCTGCTTGATCTGAATGACCCGTCTAAAGTACTTGCCCGCAGCGAACAACCAATCATGGAACCTATCGCTGACTATGAGCAAACGGGATTCTTCGGTAACGTGGTATTCACCAATGGACATTATGTGGATGGCGATACCGTTAAGATTTTCTACGGCGCCAGCGACGAAGTCATTTGCAGCGCAACATTTTCAATCACCGAAATACTGAATTCGTTAAGAAAGTAATCATGACAAAGAACCTGAAAGGAGAACTGGCTTTCTTCAAATCACAGCCGCTGAATATCCGTACGCTACTGGTTACCAACCTGCTGTACGCGCTTATCCTGCCTATCATTGAAATCTTTGTGGGCGCCTATATCATGCGCAATACGGGTAGTCCCTCTTTCGTAGTTATTTATCAGCTGTGTATGTATATCGGTGTCGTAAGTACTTCGGTACTCAATGGCGCTTTACTGAAAATCTTCAAGGTAAACCTCCTGTATGTTTTCGGAATTATCTTATCAGCCATTTCGTTGATGGTGATGATGTTTGTGCAATCGCTGGGCATCGTGGAACTGGGGATCGCCGGTTTTGTACTGGGAGCTTCTACCGGATTCTTCTGGACCAACCGTTATTTACTGACGCTGAATTCAACCAACGATGGCAACCGGAATTATTTCTTCGGTGTGGAATCTTTCTTTTTCTCCTTGTGGAGCATTGTGGTTCCTCTGATTGTAGGGGCTTTTCTGGCTACCATTGACGGAAAAATGATCTTCGGCCACACGCTGAACGTGAATTCAGGTTATCAGTTTATCACAGTAGTGGTTTTCGCTATCGCCATAATGGCAAGTATTGTACTGTCGAGAGGTAAATTTACCAATCCGGTACAGAAGAAGTTCATCTATTTCAAATTTCATTCTTTATGGAGAAAACTTCTTACGCTTGCCGGATTGAAAGGGATGGTACAGGGATTCCTGGTTACCGCACCGGCAATTCTGGTGATGAAACTGGTGGGGAATGAAGGATCGCTGGGACTTATTCAGGGAATTGGTGGGGGACTTACAGCCATTCTGGTTTACGTACTGGGAAGAATCAGCAAACCCCAACATCGTATGTATATTTTCGGATTCGGACTTTTTGTGTTCTTTATCGGAACAATGGTCAACGGTTTGTTGTTTTCAGCTTTGGGAGTAATTATTTTTGTACTTTGTAAAGTACTTTTTCAACCTCTTCACGATCTCGCCTATTTCCCTACCATGATGAAAACGATTGATGCCGTTTCCGCCATAGAAAAGCGGAACGAATACGCCTACATCATGAGTCACGAAATAGGATTGTTTGCTGGTCGCGCCGTTGGTATGGTACTGTTTATTTCACTTGCATACCTCATATCCGAGGACTTTGCACTGAAATATGCCCTCATCATCGTGGGAGCTTTGCAACTGATTTCGCTGCCGTTGGCTCAACATATTATTAAAGAAATAGATACAAAGCATAACGAACCACATAAGAATTAAGAGTTGAAAGTTGAGAATTGAGAGTTATAAACACATACAATTTATCACATTTTTGTGAACTCTTAGTTTTTCTTTTGCGGTTAAAAAAAATATTAACACTTGGATATGAAACAATTAAAACACACATTTTTCATTGCTCTGGCAGGGATAGCTCTGTTGTCGTGCAACAACAAGGTTGATTATGGCGCCGCCATCAGTCAAACCAATATCCCACGCATTGAACAGATGCCGGAACAGCCTTCACCATATAAAATTATTGACTGGAAACAAAAAGCAAGGGATTATGATGCCTATGTTTTTGATTTTAATCCCGACATGCCGGCAGGAAGCATGATATGGCTCGATAACAGCCAGCGCAACATTCCCCAAATCACCTTTGGGTTATATACAGCTATCAATGATTGTCGCCAGGGATCTGCCAACAACGGCGGTGAGTTCCATGAAAGTCTGAACTCCCTCGCAGCCATTCTGGGAGCAGGTTTAATGGGCATCGACAAAACGCAGCAGAATGGATATAATTATGTGAAGATGATTCAGAACTATTTCAATTCGGACAATGGCTGGAACATCATGATGAACAATACCTGTCCCGAAGTGGCTCTGCTGGGTGGCGGTTATGGCCGCGACTGGTGGTATGATGTGTTGCCCAATGTACTGTTTTACGCAGTTTCCGACGTATTCCCGAATGTGGAAAATGCGGATCATATTCAGCGAAGCATTGCCGAACAATTCGTAAAAGCCGACTCAGTACTCAACGGGAATTATGATTACTCCTATTTTGATTACAGTCAAATGAAGGGCATGGTCAACAATATTCCTCTTCAACAGGATGCCGCCGGCGGTCATGGTTATGTATTGTATGCTGCCTATCAGAAATACAAGGACGAACGTTACCTCTCGCATGCCAAATCAGCGATTGCTGCGCTCAACAATCAGAAAGAAAGCCGGTTTTATGAGATATTGCTGCCGATGGGTATTTATACCGCTGCACGTTTGAATGCAGAGCAGGGGACTGATTATGATATTGAAAAAATGATCAATTGGGTATTCGAAGGGTGCAAAGACCCCAAAAGTCGTTATGGTTGGGGTGTTATTGTAGGCAAATGGGGCGATTACGACGTCAGCGGCCTGCAGGGCAGTATCACCGATGGTGGAGGTTACGCTTTCCTGATGAACAGTATGAAAATGGCCTGGCCCCTTGTTCCCATGGTAAAATACGAACCCCGTCTTGCCAGAGCCATCGGCAAATGGATGTTGAATAATATCAATGCCTCAAGACTCTTTTTCCCAAATGAAATTGATGATAAACATCAGTGGCTACCTGAAATGAAAGATTACACTAAATCCATCGTTGCCTATGAAGGATTGCGGTTTGAGGATTGCTATAATAAACCCGAACTTAAAGGAGTACATCCCGTAGCTTTGGGCGACGGTCCGAACTGGAACCCGAAAAATCCGAAAGAAAGCATGTTCAGTCTGTACAGCACCTCGCCCGTAGGTATTCTGGGCGCTATGGTCGACACCACCGATGTACCTATGATTTTGCGCCTCAACTGCAACACGACCGATTTCTATTCCGAACGACCTTATCCCGTGTACCTGTATTACAACCCGTACACTGTAAGCAAATCCGTTAGCTATCAGCCGACAGGAAAAGCCGACGTGTTTGACATTGTTTCAAAGAAATATCTGGCCAGAAATATCGACAAAGCTACCATGATTGAAATTCCGGCTAATCAGGCTTGCGTGTTGACAGAACTTCCTGCCGGTACAAAGATTGAACGGGACAATAACCGATTGGTAGCCAATGGTCACGTCATTACTTATCAATAACCAGCATTAATATATACACACATGAAAAAGACACTATTTTTATTATTACTGATTTGCTTCACATGGGCATCACAGGCACAGAACCTGTCAGAGGTGAAAGGTGTGGTAAAAGATGCCACGACGGGAGAAGCACTGATTGGGGTAAATATTATGGTTGAGAATACCCAGGCAGGAACTGTAACAGGTTTAGACGGAGATTTCACGATTAAAGCTCCGCAAAACGGAATGATCAGGGTTTCTTATATTGGATATAAGACACAACAAATAAAACTATCGGGAGAAAGATTTCTTACTGTTCTTCTTGAAATAGATGCCAAAACTATAGAAGAAGTCGTAGTGGTGGGATATTCCGTACAGAAGAAAAGAGATGTGCTGGGTGCCATCGGTAAAGTTGACGGAACAGACCTGAGTAAAATTCCGGTAGCTTCGACACAACAGGCCCTGCAGGGACGTATCGCCGGTGTAAACGTTTCTGCGCGAACCGGAGCACCTGGTTCTCCCATCTCGGTTCGTATCCGCGGAGTAAATTCCATTAACCTCAGCAATGAACCCCTTTATATTGTTGACGGTATTCCGGTCGAAGGAGCGCTGAACAACATCTCTCCGAACGAAATTGAAAATATGTCGGTATTGAAGGATGCCTCTTCGGCTGCCATTTACGGATCTCGTGCTACCAACGGTGTGGTGCTGATCACCACCAAAAGCGGTAAATCAGGCGATGCTAAGATCAACTACAACATGCAGTTGGGCTTCCAGCAACGCGGACATCTCACCAAAATGGCAACCACCGAACAGTATATTAGTCTGTATAACGAAGCAGCAAGAGCCGATAATGCGACGTCAGTGGTACAACGCGCCCTGATTGAAGGAGCCTGGGTAAAGGATTTCCCCAATGTGAATCATCTGGAAGAAATTTTCCGCACCGCACCGTTCCAGTCACACGAATTATCCATCAGCGGAGGAAATGATAAAACACAGTACCTGATTTCCGGAACACTCTACAAGCAGGACGGAATTATTAAGAACACCAATTTCTCCCGGGCAAATCTACGTTCAAACATCAATTCTCAGGTAAAAAAATGGCTGAAAGTTGGTTTGAATATAAGTGGAGGAATGTCGGACAACCGCATGGTGTCCAGCTCGGGTGATGGCTTTGTAGGAGAAGGAGGTAGCGTGGTGCGCTATGCTCTGTTTCGCAATCCGGCTATCCCCGTATTAAATGGCTCAGGCGGATATGTGGATTTGCCTTCGGAATATTATGGAAATTCTGTTTACAACTCATTCTTTGGTGACGGGTATAGTCCCGAAGGGCTAATTGAAAACACTGACAGGATAAGAAAAACAAAAACATTGCTGGCAACAGGAAATCTTCTGATTAACCTTCCTGCAAATCTGTTTCTTAAAACCACTGCCGGGATTGACTTCAACAACACTTATTATCGTGAATACAACAAAACGTGGGGAACAGCCAACCGGATTAATGCAACGAATGGTTTATCCGCTTCAAACGAAGATAACTTCAACTGGGTAATTAACAGCACATTGAATCATAACATTGTAATAAACGACAAACACAACCTATCATCATTAATTGGAGCTGAAGCCATAAAAAACTCCGGAAGTGGCATGTACGGGAATGAAAGTGAATTTTTAAATACAAATCCTGATTTACTTTATCTCGGACTTGGATCAAGTAAAACAAAAATTGGACAGTCAGTCTGGGAATCAACCCTGGTATCCTTCTTTGCCAATGTGAATTACAATTTCGACCAGAAATATTATCTGTCAGGAATTTTACGTCGTGACGGATCATCCCGCTTCAGTACAGGAAACAAATGGGGAACCTTTTATTCCGTTTCAGGAGGATGGAATGTGGAAACCGAGGATTTTATGCAGGAACTGAAAGCTATCCATAAACTCAAACTACGTGCCGGTTACGGATCCATTGGAAATCAGAATATCCCGCTTTATGCCTATGCCGACCGCTACGGGTACAATTACTATTACACGTTCGGAGGAAAGAGTTACAACGGTTATGCTCAAACCCAGCTTGGAAATACGAAACTAAAATGGGAAACCAGTAATCAGTTAAATCTTGGCGCCGACCTGGAACTTCTCAAAGGGTCACTGGGTATAACCCTTGATTATTACTACAAGGTTACTCAGGACATGCTTTTGCCGGCATCACTACCCCCTTCCATCGGTAACGCTTCGCCTTTTCAGATCAACAGCACCGGAAATGTACTTAATACCGGAGTCGATCTGGAAGTCTTCTACCGGAAAAGTTATAAAGACTGGGGATTCAACATCGCTTTAAACGGAGGATTCCTGCATAACGAAGTATTAAAACTTGATTTCCCTTATTTCGCAGGAAGAGTGGATACCGGTGTTTATGCCACCCGTACCGAAGAAGGTCATCCAATCGGTTCTTTCTATCTCTACGAAATGGCAGGTATTTTCCAGAATGAACTGGATGTGTTGACCTCGGCCTATCAGGGCAACGGCATCAAACCCGGCGATGTGAAATATGTGGATCAGAATGAGGACAATGTCATTGACGCGAAAGACCGAACTTTCCTGGGAAGCGCCATCCCGACTTTCACTACCGGATTGAATCTGGCAGGCAATTATAAGAACTTCGACCTTTCGATGTTCTTCCAGGGAGCTTTCGGACAAAAGATCTTCTCGCAGGTGAATTTTGATATCGAAGGATATTACCGCGGATTCAATGTAACAGAAAGATATTATAACGAACACTGGACCGGTGAAGGAACTTCCAACACACAGCCCCGTGCCTCCTGGGCAGCCAAATCGAACAATGTGAAAGCTTCGTCCCGTTTCCTTGAAGATGGCTCGTATTTCCGGTTGAAAAACCTGCAATTGGGATACACGATTCCGGGTATGAAAAAAATCGGTATCGAAAACCTGCGCTGCTTTGTTGCAGGAACCAACCTGTTCACCCTGACCGGCTATTCGGGTCTCGATCCTGAAATGACGGTAAGTACCAACTCAGCTGCTGAAGGCGATATGGCCAACGGCATCGACTGGGGAACTTATCCTGTAGCCATGACATTTACTTTTGGAATCAACTTAACCTTCTAAGATACAACACGATGAAAACAAGACTTTATATCCCGGCAATGATCCTGATGGTTTTATCATGGATTTCGTGCGATGACTTTCTGACGACCGACCTGAAGGGAGAATATACTTCGGAAAACTATTATACCTCGGCCGAAAATGCGACTATGGCCGTGAATGCGATCTATAACTCGCTGTATGGAAACACCTTGTGGATCTTTGGCGATGTAGCTTCCGACGACGCAGTGAAAGGCGGCAATGCCGGTGACCAGGCAGATATTAATGCTATAAACGACTTATCAGCCAAGTCGGACAACGGCGTACTGAACACTTACTGGCAATCGGCTTACGAAACAGTCTCCCGTGCCAATAACGCCATCACCTACATCCCGGGCATAGCCATGGATGCCGGTGTTAAAAACCGCTTGATTGCTGAAGCTAAGTTCTTCCGCGCCTACAGCTATTTCAATCTGACAAACATTTTCGGCAAAGTGCCACTGAAACTACTTCCTCAAAACACTACAGAGGCTATCTACATTGGTCTGAGTGAAGTAAGCGCTGTTTATTCCCGGATTGAAACGGATCTTAACGAAGCCATTCCGGCATTACCCGACGAATATCCGGTAGAAAAAGGACGGGTAACCAAGGGAGCTGCCTATGCTTTATTGGCAAAAGCACAACTTTATCAAAAGAAATACACCGAAAGTCTGGCAAGCATTAAATCGTTGGAGGATTTACACCTCTATGACCTGCTCGATAACTACAGCAATTTGTTTAAACCGGGCGCAGAAGATAGTGTGGAAGTTATTTTCGGGTTGCGCTATATTAACAACACGGAAGTATCGCTGGGCAACAATCTGAATGTGTGGTTTGCACCTTCACCCGAAGGAGGCTATTATTTCAATGCCCCGACACAAAACTATGTTGATGCTTTTACCGAAAAAACCACCACCAATCAGGATGACCCAAGGCTGGATGCTTCGATAGGCCGTCAGGGAAAACCGTGGTTCAACAACACAACATTTTCTTCCGCATGGTCGGAAGCAACGGGCTATTTAGTGAGAAAATACAATGAGGATATGACGGCAGGACTGGCTAAGAGTCAGTCGACCGTACCCTATCACGCCATCCGCTATGCCGACATTCTACTTATGAAGGCTGAGGCCATCAACGAACTGGGAGGCACTGATGCCGTGAGCAAAGCCGCCGCCGAAGTCAATAAAGTACGTACCCGTGCCGGACTGGCAGCTACCTCTGCCAACACACAGGCCACCCTGCGTACGGTGATTCGCAACGAACGACGCAAAGAACTCGGATTCGAATTTCATCGTTTCTTCGATCTGATGCGATGGGGCAAGGAAACAGCAGAAGCTGCACTGGGAACCGACCTGAATTGGACCGAACCACGCTTCTATTTCCCGCTGCCGCAATCAGAACTCGATACCAATCAGGCTTTACAAAAATAAATATATCAATAATAACTAACCCAATTTCAACAACAATTAAATTTAAGGAATCATGAAAAAAAATCTTTTCAAAAGTGCATTTATTGCCTTAGCATCTTTACTGATGTTATCAACTGTTTTGACCAGTTGCGACCCTGAAAAAGTAGAACCGGCGGATACAGCCAAACTTACTGCTTTGATCGACTCTTGTCAGACTCTTGTAGATGGAGCTACCACAACGGACTATCCCCAGGATGCCATTAACACCTTCAACACGGTGCTGACAACTGCAAAAGCAGCACTTGCCAACACAACTATTTCGCAAACTGCGGTCGACAATATGATCGTTCAGCTCAGAGCCGCCCGCAAAACGTTCTTAGCTGCAGCTTACGATGCTATTCCCGAAACTGCCCTCATTATGGGATTAGGTTTTGAAGAAGGAGCAGGAACACAACTTACTGCAGCCGGTAAAGCATGGACAGCAGTGCTGAAAAAAGGTCCTTCCGAAATCTTCGGAACAGCCACCAATCTTCCGACTTTCGTGAACGGAAAAGTAGGTAAAGCCATGTATTTCAACAACGGATCTCACCTGGAAATCAGTAACTATACTGCCAGCGACCTAATGGGAAGCCAGTTATCAATTGCTGTATGGGTAAAACCTGATTCAACAAGAGCAGGTAACTACATCATGTCATACAACTACTGGAACTCATGGAAATTCCAGTTACAGGAACAAAACAAACCATTCTTCACTATTCACACGAATGCTGACGGATGGGTGGATGCCGACAATCAGGCTGATTTCTCTGCTCCTAATGATGCATGGACTCATCTGGTGGTTACCCTGAACATGAATACAAAAGTGCTGACATTCTATGTGAATGGCGTAAGCACAATGGAATGGAATGCTACCAGCAAACCTGGTCTGACCGGTACCGGCCCATGGCAGTACAAAAATACGCTGCCTTTGATGATTGCTGCATGTACCACTTATGCTGAAGCTAAAGCTGAATGGAACTGGTCATGGGCTGAAACTCCTGCCGCATGGGATGGTTTCGTAGGCGCTATGGACGAACTGAAACTCTACAATGTTGCTTTGACAGAAGGACAGGTTGCCAAATTGTATAACGAAGAAAAAGAATAATTTCTTTAAGGTTTATTGATTATATTGATTGTGAACGAAGGGGCTTGGTGTAATAGCCGGGTCCCTTTTTTTCATAAAATCTGTTTTTGTATCTGATATCCTTCTGCTACATGAAATAGCAAACATTTTTTATCTTTGAACTCCATGAAAAAACTGCTTCTTTGTCTCCTGATTTCCACCTGCTTCATTAACATCAATGCTCAACAGACTGATATTCCCCGGATCAATCTGATGCCTGATAAACCGTCGCCCTACCTCATGCGTGACTGGAAACAGGTGGCGGTGGATTACGACAACTTTGTGTTCAACACCACCAAAACCGGAACCAATCTGCCGCTCACCAATATCAATCCTACTGCAGGAATCAACTACAGCGACATACAGCACATCCGCATGGATACTTATGTGGGGCAAAGCAATCATGGCAATGTGGCTGAAGCCATCAACATTCTACCAGCCATTGTCGGAGCATCTCTGGTGGGAGTGGATAAAACCAGTCACCTGAACACCAACTGGGTACGAAAAGCAAAGGATTTCTTTAATCTGAAGAACGGACAAAACGTTTATCTCAATGGATACAGCAGCAGCACCGGAAACGACTGGTGGTATGAAATCATGCCCAGTGTTTTTTTCTATCAGCTTTATGACCTCTATCCTGATGCTGATCCTGACTTTGCCACACAGTTTACCACCATTGCCGACCGGCAATTGGAGGTATTATTCAAACTGGGTGCAAAACTGCAACCGTGGACGGCTCCTTCTATGAATTACCGCGGATTCAATCTGCTGACAGGCGTGCCCAATAGCAGCAGTGTGCCCGAGCCGGAATCAGCGGGATCTATTGCCTGGTTGCTTTATCAGGCCTATGTCAAAACAAAAGATATTAAATACTTACAGGGAGCGGAACTGGCGCTCGACTTTCTGCAAAGCCGGACCACTAACCCTTCATACGAAATTCAGCTGCCATACGGAATCGCCGCAGCTGCCCGCATGAATGCAGTGGAAGGAACGAATTACAATATCGATAAAATGCTCAACTGGACTTTCTCCTCCGGTAGCGGTACCTTGCGCGGATGGGGAACCATCGTTGGAAAATGGAACGGATACGATGTCGCCGGACTCATCGGCGAAGCCAACGACGGAGGCAATGACTATGCGTTTATCATGAACGGATTTCAACATGCCGCAGCCCTGGCGCCGGTGGCGAAATACGATAAACGTTATGCCCGCGCCATCGGCAAATGGATCCTCAACCTCGCCAATGCCAGTCGGTTGCTTTACCCGAATGGCTTACCCGATGCCAATCAGCATCCGGCAGGTAACAGCTGGTCCAAACAATACGATCCTGCTTTCTGCATTCCTTTTGAAGCCATGAAACAGGTTTTAAACGGAAAAACGCCCTATGCCTCGGGCGATGCCGTGAAAGGTGGATGGGCGACAACCGACCTGTCGCTCTACAGCGGATCAGGCGTGGGCTATCTGGCTGCCATCATCAATAAAACCAATGTTGAAGGCATCCTGCAAATCGACCTGAACAAAACTGATTTCAGAGGAGAAAATGCTTACCCGACTTATTTGTACTACAATCCGGAAAGTACGGCACAAACCGTGGAAATCCCTCTTCCGGCAGGAACCTGTGATATTTACGATGCCATTTCCGAAATCGTAATGAAAACGAATGTCAGCGGAACGGTAAGTTTCAGTATCGATGCCAAATCTCCCAGGATATTAGTGATCATCCCACCGGCACAGAGCAAACAAACGGTAGGACGCATCCGCAAAATCTACGAAGGGGGAGTCATTGATTATCATTACAGATACAACTACAACAATCCGCTGCGCATCAAAGCATTTACTTCGGATATTACCCGAACCGTCACGCCGGGAGTTGTTAATTTCAACTGTATGATTGAAAACAATGCCGGCACTGCCACTTTCAAATGGTACCAAAACGGTTCCCTCATCAGCGGTGCAACCAACTCCACCCTGAGTTGGGCAGCTCCTTCGGTAAGCGGAATGTATACACTCAGATGCGAAGTGACTGCCGACTACAAAACCGTTGTCAGTCCCGATATCGTCATCACTGTTGCTCCGGAAGGAGAAGTCGCCCCGCAAATCAACCAGCTGTCGCTTTCGGGAACCATGCCCTACCCTGCTTCCGGATCCATAACAGTCAATGCCACCATCACTCCCGCAACGGCTAACTATAGTTGGTCGTGTAGCGGCGGCACCATGCAAAACAGCGGAACACTCTCACCTTCGTGGCAGTTACCCGACCATCCGGGACTGTACAACATCACCCTGACAGTGAGCAACCTGCTGGGAACAGTTACCAACACACAGCAGGTATTGGTAAAAGACATGCAATCAGTCTTTATTTCCAATGACGCACTTCAGGTATATTATCCTTTTAACGGGGATACCCGGAATGCGGCAAAAGATGCCTTTCATTCTGTATCGCACAACGCCGTGATGGTGCCCGATCAACGGGGAAATGCCAACAACGCCTATGCTTTTTCCAACAGCAGTCAGTACATCGCCACTCCCAACGATGCCGCCCTGAATTTTACGGATAAACTCGCCGTTTCACTATGGATTAAACCCGATCAGTTACCCGATTATGAACAGTTCATTATTTCTCACGGTAGCTACGAAGAACGATATAAAATGTCAATCACTCCTGCTAAGAAAATGCGCTGGACTCTCAAAACCTCTGGCGGTATCGTGGATGTGGATGACGACACGGCCCTGCAAACCGGAACATTTGTCCACTATACCGGACAGTACACCGGTTACTCATTAGAGCTGTACCGCAACGGAAACCTGATAGCATGGAAACCGCTGAACGGCGCTATCGGCACCTCTTCCAAAAGCATTACCCTGTCACGTAAAGACGAATCAGAAACCAATTACAACTTCAGGGGAACCATTGATGAAGTACGGATTTACAATGCGGAACTTCCTATCAAATACATCGAAAAAATTCCTTCTATGTGGGATTTAGCCTCCGGAACTCATCAGCCGGATTATCAGAATACAATTTCAGTCTATCCCAATCCATTCCAATCATTCTTCACCATCAGCTTTGATGAAACGGAATCTTCCTATTCATTAGACATCTTCAACCTTCAGGGACAGAAACTGTTCCATCAACAAAATATCAGAAATGGAGATACAATTACTCCTGATATTTACTTGCCATCCGGAATGTATTTGCTGCAAATCACCTCAGAAAGCGGGCATCAAAAAATCGTGAAGATTCAAATATGTCGTCCCTGACGGAGCTCCTCTCATGTGCACTTAGAAACAACTAAATGTTTGTTTGTTAATAATGAGAATCAGTAGAAGAAAGGTTAATATCGGAAGCATTTGAAACATGAGCGAATGTACTCTTGCTTCGTTTACGAAGCAAAGTTTAGTAACCAGTAAGCTTGCTTACTGGGATACGGATAATAATCAACTACTTATCTCTCTGCTTCCGTAGGAAGCAAACTTCAGAAGCTAAGTGTTCGCTGCCTACGGCAGCAGTAGGTTGTTGATGGTTTGTTTCTTCCAGTAAGCATGCTTACTGGTTACTAAACTTTGCTTCCTACGGAAGCACGAAGATAAAAGCAACACTTTTCAGGCTGAGATTCATTGATACAACTAAATATCTATTAATGAAAACTTATGTTCTCTCATGTGGTTCAATGATTATTCCTTATCCACTATTCACTATTCGCTATTCGCTTACTTTTGTGGTTCAAAAAAATTTATTACTTTTGCAAACCAATTTGAAAATCAATGATTTGACAATCATTCTAAAAATTACTTTATGATTAACGCTCAAGACATTAAAAACGGAACCTGTATCCGCATGGATGGAAAACTGTATTTTGTGATAGAATTCCTCCACGTTAAACCGGGTAAAGGCAACACTTTCATGCGCACCAAACTCAAAGATGTAGTGAATGGCTACGTTCTTGAACGCCGTTTTAACATCGGTGAAAAACTGGAAGATGTACGCGTGGAACGTCGTCCGTACCAATTCCTTTATAAAGAAGGAGAAGATTATATCTTCATGAATCAGGAATCATTTGACCAGCACCCAATCGCTCACGACCTTATCAACGGAGTGGATTTTCTGCTCGAGGGCATGACATTGGAAGTTGTTTCCGATGCTTCAACCGAAACAGTATTATATGCTGACATGCCGGTGAAAGTGCAGATGAAGATTACTTATACCGAACCGGGTATTAAAGGCGATACTGCTACCAACACGCTGAAACCTGCCACGGTGGAATCAGGCGCTACGGTACGTGTTCCTTTATTCATCGGCGAAGGTGAAACCATCGAAATCGATACACGCGACGGTTCATACCTGGGCCGTGTAAAAGCTTAAGATGAAACGCAGGATACACAGCTTTAAAAACGCATTCAGGGGAATCCGTATGGTGATCTCATCAGAGAAAAACATGCAGATTCACCTGATTGTCGCTTTATTGGTAGTGCTGGCCGGATTGTTCTTCGCTATCAGTCTGACCGAGTGGATGTTGTGCCTGCTGTGTTTCGGACTGGTCATCGGTGCTGAAATGATGAATACCGCCATCGAAAATCTGGTCGATCTGGCTTCGCCCCAAAAGCATGAGTTGGCAGGAAAAGCCAAGGACATGGCTGCCGGAGCAGTGTTGGTTTGTTCTATATTTGCCGCAACGATTGGACTGATCATTTTCCTCCCGAAAGTGTGGATGCTCATTCAGGTGTTGATCTCTTATTTCGAAGGATAAGTTTACGCATCTTTTTTACTGAATAGCGTTGCTGAAGGCGCAACCTAACCATCCTCAGTAAGTGGGGAAACCTTATTGGATATGAAATCTTTGTTTACCGACCTGCTCAACCTGGTCTACCCTAATTCATGCATCATTTGCGGCGAAAGTCTTGTCCGTGGAGAAGAAATGATTTGCCTGACATGTCTGCACAACATTCCCAAAACCAATTATCACCTGCAAACCGACAATGCCGTCGAAAAACGCTTTTGGGGAAAAGTACCGATCTATCGCGGCACCTCTTTTTTCTTTTTTCAAAAAGGCTCTCCTTTCCAGAAATTATTACATGAACTGAAATACCGGGGCAATAAGGAAATAGGCTATGTTGCCGGAAGATATGCCGCCATCGATTTGCTGGAAGCGGATGATTTCCGTTCTGTCGATGTGATTGTCCCTGTACCGTTACATCCGAAGAAGTTTCAGAAAAGGGGCTATAACCAAAGTGAATGGATCGCCAAAGGACTGGCAAAGGTGCTGGATAAACCCATCGACACCACTCACCTGATCAGGATAAGAGAAAATACCACCCAAACCAAGAAATCGGTTTTTGAGCGTTATACAAATACTGCTAACATCTTTTCCCTGACCGACCTCACCGTCTTTCAGCACAAACACGTGTTGCTGGTCGACGATGTGCTGACTACCGGCTCCACCCTTGAAGCCTGTATGCAGGTGCTGCTCGAAACGGATCACATCAGAATAAGCGTATTTACCCTGGCCATCGCCTGAGAAACCGGTTCTATGCTTAGCACAAATCAACCATAATGTAACACATATTAGTCAAATTGTTCCAAAATTCAGTCATATTGTTCATATCTGTTATAGAACATCATTTCAAACCATCCTTTTCATAAATAATTTTGTTAATTTGCGAAGTTTTTTTAAGGAATCAACAAACTACTAATTAAAACATATATGACAACACAAGAATTAAAATCTGCTTTTGAAGCCACCTATGGCAAAGCAGCCGAGGCTGTTTATTTTTCACCGGGACGTGTAAACCTCATCGGAGAACATACCGACTACAACGGGGGAGCTGTATTTCCCTGCGCTTTGAGCTTTGGAACCAACTTATTACTGGCAAAGAACGACAAGAAAGTGATGAACTTTAAATCACTGAATCAACCTGAAATCGTATCACTTGGTTTTGATCAGTTGACTACCCGCCTTGAAAACTCATGGGTAAACTATCCGCTGGGTGTTATGGCTCAGTTCATCAAAAGAGGCATTAACTTCACTCAGGGTTACGACATCCTCATCTGGGGAAATGTGCCTAACGGAGCAGGTCTTTCTTCTTCTGCCGCTTTAGAAGTTGTTACTGCTTATGCCCTGAACGACCAACTCGGAACCGGCTTCAACCGCACCGTACTGGCTCAGATCGGTCAGAAAGCTGAACATGAATTTGCTTTGGTGAATTGCGGTATCATGGACCAGTTTGTATCGGCCAACGGAGCTAAAGATCACGCTGTTCACCTGAATTGCGACACCCTCGAATTCGAATTGGTACCGGTAAAACTGGAAGGTGTGAAAATTGTGATCTCGAATACTCACTCTCCTCATAAATTAGACTCAGGTGCTTACAACCAGCGTGTTGCTGAATGTAAAAAAGCCGTTGAACAACTCAACACGGTTCGTCCGCTGAAATATCTGGCTGAATTAACTGAAGCTGATTTCAAGAGCATTGAATCTGCCATTACCGATCCCGTTGCCCATAAACGTGCCCGCCACGTCGTAGGCGAAGTACAACGCACTTCCGATGCCGTAAAAGCATTGAAAGCAGGTGACCTGACTTTGTTCGGAAAACTGATGAACGCTTCTCACGCTTCTTTGCGCGACGATTACGAAGTAACCGGTCCGGAACTCGACTGCATGGCTGAAGAAGCATGGAAAATCGACGGAGTTATCGGCTCACGCATGACCGGTGGTGGCTTTGGTGGCTGTACCGTTTCTTTGGTGAAAGAAGAAGCTATCGATAAGTTCATTGCTCAGGTAGGGGCTAATTACGAAAAACGCATTGGTATTAAACCCGATTTCTATATTGCAGAGATCGGAGATGGTGCAACGAAAATAGATTAGATCCCTTTTTCGGCTGAAAGCCAATTTTAACTTAACCCAATGGCAACGCCTTGGGTTAGGATATATTGCCACTTCGTGGCGTAATGACAAGACAACTTCCCTTATAACCATAATCATTGGTAATTATATTTTCAAAAAATGGAAACAATCAAGATCGACGGTAAAGAAGTAAAACTCTACACCATCAAAAACAAAAACGGCATGTCCGTGGAGGTGACCAACTACGGCACCAAGATCATTCGTGTGATGGCTCCGGATAAAAACGGCAAGATGGAAGATGTGGTACAGGGATTCGATACCCTGCAGGAAAACATCGATAAGGAACCTTATTTCGGCGCTACCTGCGGTCGCTTTGCGAATCGCATCAAAGACGGCAAATTCACCCTCGATGGCAAAGAATATACCCTGGCACAGAACAATGGCGGCAACGCTCTGCACGGTGGCATCAATGGTTTCAATGCGCAGGTATGGGAAGTGATTGAACTGAGTGAAAACAGTATCTGCATGAATTACAAGTCGCCCGACGGTGAAGAAGGTTATCCCGGAAATCTGGATACCTGCGTAACTTTTGAGCTGACCAACGACAATGCCCTGAAAATCCATTACGAAGCGGAAACCGATAAGGCAACCGTCATCGGTCTGACTAACCACTCTTATTTCAACCTGAAAGGTGCCGGCAACGGAACAGTGCGCGATCATATCCTGCAAATCAATGCCGATTTCCACACCGTGCTCGACGATACCGCTTCGCCAACCGGTGAAATCCGCCCGGTCGACAATTCTCCATTCGATTTCCGTCAGCCAACCGTTATCGAAAAATTCATCGATGCTCCCGAATACGTTCCCGGCCGCGGTATCGATAACAACTGGACCATCCGCAAACATCAGCCTAAAGAACTGGCATTGGCCGCCACTTTGTACGAACCCGTAAGCGGTCGCACCTTAGAAGTGCTGACGACCATGCCCGGCATTCAGGTGTACACCGCCAACTGGGTGGAAAAACAAACCGGCAAATACGGCAAAACCTATCAGGAACAAGACTCTATCTGCCTCGAGACACAGAACTTCCCGAATTCGCCCAATGTGGCGCATTTTCCAAGTTCAGTGCTGAGGCCGGGGGAAAGGTATGATGAGTGGTGTGTGTATAAATTCAGTGCAAAATAATTTGTTATAAATTCTTATCATTAAAGCTGTTTCAGTCGTTTGAAGCAGCTTTTTTTGTGAAAAGGCAGAATAAAATTTGAAAATACTTTTGTAGATTTGCAATCAAATAATCCTACAATTATGGCAACCATCCTCACCCCCAACCAACGTGATTTTCAGGAAACTCCCAACAAAATCGATCCTTACAGGATATTTACCGACATGTCCAGAATGAAGAAAGGCCTGAACCCGGAAAACCTCAATTTTGATATAAGGCAACTAAACCCCGGTCAGTATTCGGCCCCCTACCACTTTCACCGGTATGCCGAGGAGCTTTTTGTAATCATCTCCGGTTCGGCAACTTTAAGAACTCCCGAAGGACTGGATTTGGTCAACAGCGGCGATGTCATCTTCTTTGAAAAGGGCGAAACCGGTGCGCACCAGCTTCACAACCACACTAACGAACCATGTACTTACCTTGACATCAGAACCTATATCGGCTACGATATAGCTGAATATCCCGACTCGAAAAAGATACTGTTAGCTCCTTCTTTTGAGATTTTTGAGACCGAAAAACAAGCCCGTTATTTTGAAGGAGAGGAGGATATCAAAGAGAAATGGAGACATATTCAGACTAAAAAAGAATAGTTATATCTTTTAATCATTAACAAATCACCCCTATGAAAGACCCCAAACACTCCCTTATCGTAGAGCTTTACGACCTTGCGATTAGTCCCGGAAGCAACAAACGCTTCGGCAGGGTACTTACCAAAAGATTCCTGAATGAAGATGATCTGGTAAACATCGCCGTAGAACGAAGAACAGACCTGAATCCGGTGACCCTCAAAGCTGCCATCAACATCCTTCACGATATTGCAGAAGAAGAGTTGCTCAACGGGGCTTCGGTAAACTTCGGACCGGGCGTTTTCAAACTGGCGGTGAACGGTACTTTCACGTCGGATACAGCCGAATGGAGCAGTGATGAACATAAAATTATACTTCAGGTAAGCCCTACCACCCGTCTTTACAGGGAAATGGAGAATATTGAAGTAAAGGTACGGGGCATGGCTCCGGTAAAGACAACCATCAATACCGTCAGAGACATGGCAACAAATAAAATCAACGATTGCCTCACTCGTGGCAATGCTGTGGAACTGAAGGGTGTGAAACTGAAAATTGCAGGCGACAGTGAAGCAAATGGCATCACACTGACCAACACGTCCACAGGAGCTATCACCACCCTGCCAACCGGACAATTGATGGCCAATTTTCCGGGAAACATTATCTTCATCCTTCCCCAATCGATGGAAGAAGGTGATTATCAACTGGAACTGACCACCCAGTACTCGAACGGATCCACCCTGACAAAACAACCCCGTACCTGCCGGTTCAATACCCTACTGAGGATAAACTGATGCTTTAATTATCCTTGTCACTGAGGTCTTCCTTATCTATCATCATCAAAGATAAGTGTTGTCATATGACGTAACGTTACGTCAAGGTAGAACGCAGAGTTACGTCATATGTTGACGTAAGGTTGCGTCAATGAATGACGTAGAGTTGCGTCAGTGGTTGACGCAATCTTACGTCACATGTATTCACAGGAAACCCTCAGCGTTTCATTAAGTTTTAATCTCATTGTCAAATACCCTTTTATAGTCATAGGCACAACTATAACACTTTTTCCGGCAACAACAGTTTTATTTTACAGTCCCTCCTTCCTGTTCATTAAACCCTGTCATAACGCCATTGTAGGTATATAATGTGAATATATATTTAAAATAATATTGTTAATTTAAAAATAATATTTAAATTTGAGGCGTTCATCTACCGGAAGAAGATGAATTTTCATCGCCAATCTGTGCATTAATCTTAAATTGATTCAACGATGAAAACAAATATTCTGGATATTCTCGATTTTGAAAAAGTTGATTCTCTGCTCGAAGGATTCAACAAAACAACCGGATTTGTGACGGCTATCCTTGACCTTGAAGGAAACATCCTCTCCAAATCGGGGTGGCGACAAATGTGCACCGAATTTCACCGTATCCACCCAGAAACCTCCAAAAGATGTACCATTAGTGACACCATACTGGCAAACAAAATGGCCGAAGGTGAGAAATACCATTTTTACCAGTGTCTGAACGGACTGGTTGACGTCGCAGTTCCGATTACCATCAGGGGAGAGCATATTGCCAATTTATTTTCCGGACAGTTTTTTTTTGAGCCCCCCAACCTGACTTTCTTTAAAAAACAAGCGAAAGAATTCGGATTCGATGAAGCTTCTTACCTTGAGTCCCTCAGCAAGGTGCCGGTAATGCCAAAAGAGAAGGTCAAAGTGGCCATGGATTTTTTACTGAACATGACCCAACTTATCAGCGATTTGGCATTTCAGAAGACAGAGCACATGCAGGCTGAGGAAGCTCTCTATAAAAGCAATTTAACCCTGAGTTACATCCTGGACACTGTTCCACAGTCAATATTCTGGAAAGATAGGGATGGAGTGTTTTTAGGATGCAATAAAACTTTTGCAAACGATGCGGGATCCTCCAATCCTTCCGATATCATAGGAAAAACTGATTTTGATTTATCTTTTCCGAAAGAAGATGCAGAAGCATATCGTGCCGACGACAAAGAGGTAATCGATTTGGCAAAACCTAAGCTCCATATTGTAGAACCTTTACAAAAAGCAGATGGCACACGATTGTGGATAGATACTACCAAATTACCTATATATGATAAAGACGGAAACATAACAGGAATATTAGGGGTTTTCGAAGATATTACTGAGCGGAAGAATGCTCTGACAAAGATTCAGGAACAACGCCATTTACTCGAAACAGTAATTAACCATTTACCTGCTGCTGTTTGCGTCCTGAATGGTGACGATTTACGTGTTGAGCTGGTCAATCCGCAATATCAGGCGATAGCCCCCGGAAAAGAGATGAAAGGCAAAACCTGGGACGAGTTATGGCCTGAAACCGGACAGGATTTCAGCGCCATTTGCCGCGAAGTACTCCGAACGGGTGAAGCCTATCATGTACACGATGAGCTGAATAAAATACAACGTTCACCTGATGGACCTTTGGAAGATGCCTATTTTTCATGGTCACTTCATCGCATAAAGCTTTCGTCCGACGATAAGTGGGGTTTGCTGGGAACGTCCTGGGAAACAACTGAACGTATTAAAGCGGCACAGGAGCTTCTCGAGAAGGAAATACGTTTTCGCTCAACTTTATCCAATATGATTGAAGGATGCCAAATCATCGGATACGATTGGCGTTACATCTTTATCAACGCTTCAGCTGAACTACATAATCGCCGTCCGAATGAAGAATTAATGGGCAAACGTTACATGGACATGTGGCCGGGAATCGAAGAAACCCAGGTTTTTTATCTCATAAAGGATTGCCTGCAAAATCGCAGAGCTCACCACTTCGAAAATGAATTCACCTTTCCTGATGAAACTACCGGTTGGTTCGATTTAAGTATACAGCCGGTTCCCGAAGGTGTTTTTATTCTTTCGGTGGATATTACTGAACGGAAAAAAGCTGAGAATATCATCCTTAAATTAAACGAAGAACTGGAAGAGAAAGTGAAGGAGCGTACTGCTCAGTTTGAAGCATCTAACAAGGAACTTGAAGCTTTCAGCTATTCGGTTTCGCACGATTTAAGAGCTCCGCTTCGACATATCAATGGCTATGTCGACCTGCTTACCCAGCGGTTCAACGATCAATTGCCCGAAAAGGCACAACATTATCTGACAACCATCACCAATGCTTCCAAACAAATGGGTACACTTATCGATGACCTGCTTCAATTCTCAAGAACCGGTCGCAAGGAAGTGCACAGGGAAAAAACTAATATGAATAAGTTGCTGAAGGAAGTACTGGAAGATTTAAAACCTGACATCGGCAATCGTAAAGTCGACTGGGACATTCAGAATTTACCTGAAATATACGTCGATAATGCTCTTTTGAAGCAAGTATGGATGAACCTCATCGACAATGCTCTCAAATATACCCGGAACAAAGAGATTGTCAAAATTTCCATAGGACATTATGAAGAAAACAAGCATTTGGTATTCTATGTCCACGATAATGGTGTCGGCTTTAACATGCAATATGCCCATAAATTATTTGGTGTGTTTCAACGACTACACGCTCAAACCGAATTTGAAGGTACTGGCATCGGGTTGGCCAACGTACAGCGTATTATACACAAACACAGCGGACAGGTTTGGGCCGAAGCCGAACCCGACAAGGGAGCTACATTTTATTTCAGTTTACCCAAAAACAAGGAAGACTAAACCCCTGATAAACAAATTAACAATTAAACAATTCAACCAAAATTCATATCCACTTATGCCCACTGAGGTTAAATATTATTACAATATGATTGAATTAAAAACTATTTTGTTGGTAGAGGATAATCCGCAGGATGTGGAACTCACCATCGAGGCACTGTCAGAACATAATCTGGCAAATAATGTAGTAACTGTGAACGACGGCGTTGAAGCCCTGGAGTATCTCAATTACGAAGGTCGTTATAAAGAAAGGAAAAAAGGGAAACCGGCTGTAATATTACTCGACATCAAAATGCCCCGGATGGATGGCATCGAAGTGCTTGAAACCATTCGTGCCGATGAGAAATTTAAAACACTTCCTGTGGTGATGCTTACTTCATCGCGCGAAGAACCCGATCTGAAAAGATGCTATGAACTGGGTGTGAATGCTTATGTGGTAAAACCGGTAAACTTCAGTGATTTTCTGGAGGCTGTAAAACAAATCGGTTTATTTTGGGCGATGCTGAATGAGCAACCGCAATGCGAATAAAATTTATAAACCACAAAAGGAAGACTAAGGAAACACAAAAGATTAACTAAGAACTAGTGTGTAGTCATGTGCCTTATGTGGTTCAATATTAAAGCTATGTAATGGATAATAACAAGAACATGAAAAATATAATGCTGAAGATTCTCGTGTTGGAGGACTCATTTCTCGACATGGAATTGATCAGGGAACTCCTTACGGACGCAGGTTATACGCTTGATTTAACCCACGTGGTAAACGAAGCGGAGTTTACTGAAAAGTTAAGTCAAAATTGCTACGACATTATTCTCTCAGATTTTAATCTGCCGGGCTTTGATGCCTTCGGAGCTTTGGAGATCAGTAAAAAATTCTGTCCTGAGGTGCCATTTATCTGTGTGTCAGGGTCTATCGGAGAAGATACTGCCATTGAATTACTTAAATTAGGAACGGTGGATTATGTCCTGAAGGACCGCCCGGAACGACTTCCTTTTGCAGTAAAACGGGCGTTGGAAGAAGCAAAAGAAAAAGCCGAACATCAAAAAGCCGAAGAGAGAATAAAGTTGCTTGACCGGGCAATTGAAGCCAGTACAATATCGGTTTGTATTACGGACGTGGAAGGTAAAATCATTTATGTAAATCCTTTCTTCTGTAGTTTATCCGGATATTCTCAGGACGAAATGCTGGGAAAAACCACACGTTTTCTCCATTCGGGTTTACTCCCCGAGAAATTTTATGAAGAAATATGGGCAACTGTACTTTCAGGAAAAGACTGGGAAGGTGAAACTCAGAACAAAAAGAAAAACGGTGATTTATTCTGGGCTAAAACCTATATATCTCCGATAATCAACGAACAGGGAAACATCAGTCATTTTGTACGGATCAAGGAAGACATCACCGAAAGGAAAAAAATGATGGAAGACTTGGTGATTGCCAAAGAAAAAGCAGAAGAAAACGACAAACTTAAAACTGCCTTTATCAATAACATTTCCCACGAAATACGTACACCCTTAAACGGGATTCTGGGATTCGGCCACTTTTTGGCCGACGAGAAACTCTCTCCCGACAAGCGAAAAGAATACTACAAAATCGTCAGAGAATCAGGCAACCGCCTCATGAATACGGTTACCGACTACATGGATATGGCAATGATTGTAACGGGAACCATGAGGGCCAACAAAAAAGAATTCGCTATTAAGCCTCTTTTCGAAGAAATCATTGAAGACATCAAACCCTTACAGACTGGAAAGAATATCCGCTTTGTCACAGAAATTCCCAAAGAACATGCTGATCTGATCATCAAATCCGATAGTAAATTTATTAGAAAGATCTTCAATATCTTATTGAGCAATGCTTACAAATTCACAAAAAATGGTATCATAGTAAGTGGTTACCGTATACTTTCTGAGAATATTGAATTCTTTGTCCAGGATACCGGCTCGGGCATCTCCCCTGAAAAGTTAGACCTGATTTTCGACATATTTACTCAGGAAGAAACTTCGGATACCCGGGGATACGAAGGAAGCGGACTTGGATTGACGATTGCCAAAGGTTTGGTTAATTTACTCGGAGGTATTCTCACCGTTGTTTCCGAAAAAGGAAAAGGCTCAACTTTTACCTGTTCCATTCCGTTGGACGGTAGCGGCATTAAAACTTCGCCACTTACTGCCCGTAAACTTAACCGGGCTACTGGAAGCAACAAGCCACTTGTGCTTATTGTCGAAGATGATGATCTGAATCTGCTGTATATGAAGTCAGTTCTGGGAATCATAGGATGCGACTCCATTCAGGCTATTAACGGAGCCGAAGCTGTAGAAATTTGCAAACATAATTCCGATATATCAATCGTATTGATGGATATAAGAATGCCCGTTATGAACGGAGTTGAAGCCACTAAACTCATCCGTGAGTTCAAACCAGAACTGCCCATCATCGCCACCACTGCTTACGCTCTTTCGGGAGATGAGCATCGCCTGCTCGAAACGGGAATAACAGATTATCTGGCAAAACCAATTAATAAAGAGAAGCTGATTGAGATATTAAGAAAATATAATTAAGCGATTAACAAACAGGATGTTTCACTAAAAATCAATGACCTCTTCTGCGAGTTGACCGTGGCGTTGGTAATACAACTGAATTTACAAACCACAAATCGT
>JAYFQH010000065.1:0-5907 GCA_034927265.1 Paludibacter sp. | reverse complement strand
CCATTATGAAAGCGAGATTGGTCGGTTCGAAAATGCCCTTTGTCCGGATGTAGATACCTTTCGTGAAGAAATTGAATATGTGACCAAAGTGCTTGAAGATAAGAAAGACGCCAAGATACTGATGTATTGCACGGGTGGTGTACGCTGTGAGAAAGCAAGCGCTTACCTCAAACACAAGGGCTTTCGGAATGTAAACCAGTTGTACGGCGGTATCATCGAATATGCCCGTCAGATCAAAGAACTGAACCTCGACTCCAAATTCAGGGGTAAAAACTTCGTGTTCGACGAACGACTCGGCGAGCGCATCACCGACGACATCATCGCCCGCTGCCACCAGTGCGGTGCACCTTGCGACACCCATACCAACTGCGCCAACGATGATTGTCATTTGCTTTTCATTCAATGCCCCGCCTGTGCTGAGAAATACGCCGGTTGCTGCTCGGAGCAATGTCACCACATCATCCTTTTGCCTCAGGATGAGCGGATTAGAATCCGGGAAAATATGTATACGCAATATGCGCAAACGCAGATTTTCAGAAGCCGGTTGAGGCCGAAAGCGAAAGTAGGGAAAATTGGGTAAGACCTTAGTACTCACCTGCACTAAGCTCGTCATAAGGAGTAGTGTTTTTTATTAATTCCGCCGTGTTTTTTAACGTAAAATCTGTATATTTGCGCATCCCAAATTAGATTACAATACGAAATCTGAATTGTTTACATGGTCGTATCCAAATGCGTTTGAGAAAAATATTATGAACCTTTTTAAAAACCTGAATTATGAGTGAATCTGTAGAAAAAAGAAACGACAATTTTGTCGAAGAGATTAAAACCATTATAGGACAAGCCCGGGCGAAAGCCGTTCGAAGTGTTGAATTTCATCGGGTGGAAATGTACTGGAAGTTAGGTGAGCGAATTTTTGAAGAAGAGCAGCAAGGTCAGGATCGGGCAGATTATGGAAGCTATCTCATCCGGAGTTTGTCTGAACAACTATTACCTGAATTTGGAAGCGGGTTTTCTGTGCGAACTTTAGAACAAGCGCGGCAGTTTTACCGCACTTTTCCAATTACGAACGCACTGCGTTCGCAATTGAACTGGACACAGTACAGAATGTTGATACAAATTGAAGATACTTCTAAAAGAGAATATTACGAGTTGGAGGCGGTGAAAAATGCCTGGACCGGGCGTGAATTGGAACGACAAATCAATTCGAATCTTTACGAACGCTTGTTATTGAGTAACGATAAAGAAGCTGTATTGGCTGTGGCGCGAAAAGAACGGCTGCCGGAAATGCCCAGTGAGATAGTAAAAGACCCGATGATACTGGAATTTCTCGGATTGGAACGGAAACCACAATTTTACGAAAAAGACCTTGAAACAGCGCTTATCGAACAATTACAACATTTTATGCTGGAGCTGGGAAATGGCTATTGCTTTGTAGCCCGACAAAAACGCTTTTTGATTGAAGACGACGAGTTCTTTGCTGATCTGGTTTTTTACAACCGTTTGATGCGTTGTTTTGTGGTAGTAGAAATCAAAACCAATAAAATTACCCACAGCGATCTTGGGCAACTTCAAATGTACGTCAACTATTTCGACCGTTACGAGCGAATGCCCGATGAAAACCCTACGATAGGGATATTACTCTGCGCCAGCAAAAACAATGAAATGGTGAAACTGGCACTGCCGGAGCATAATAAAACCATCATGGCAAGTCAGTACAAACTGTATTTGCCTACTGAGCAGCAATTGTTAGATGAAATCAAAAGGGAGTTGTGAAAAGAGGGTGTCTAAAATCAGGAATATTTCTTCTTTTTCTTCCACCAAATAATCACCCCTGTCACAGGCAAGCTCGCAATCAACAAACTCATCAAAAAGACAAAAATCTTTCCGGGTAACCCTAAGATTGCTCCCGTATGGATGTCGTAATTCATTCGCATGAGTTTGTCGGCAAAACCGGCATCTTCGATTCTTCCGTAGACATTGTCCAAGGTGACTTCTTCGAGAGTATGCGGATCAAAATAACGGTAATCGGTTTTCCATTGTTTCCCTTTGGCTAATTGCGCATGCGACATCAGCAACGAGGAATCATCATGATGTGGGTGTACTTCTATGCTATAAGCATCAGGATAATTTTTCTGCATGAAAAGGAAAACTTTGTCGATAGGATGGGTGAGGGTTGCGGTTGGCTTTCTACCGTTGTAAAGTGGGTTTTCTTCTGTGAAGATTAAGGATTTTTCGCCTCCGACAAGTTTGTAGTACGATTGAGCGAACCATTGGAATCCCCAGACCAATCCGGTAACAGCAAAAATTAACGCGAAAATGGTGCCGTAAAATCCCAATACTACATGCATATCGAAATTGAAGCGCTTGAATCCGGGTTTCTTTTTCCAATGAAACCATATGCGGTTTTTGAATGCTTTTCTTGATTTTGGAATCCAGATAATCAATCCTGAAAGGATAATCAGGGCAAAAATCAGGGTCGACCATGCCACCAGCGGTTGTCCGATGTGTGGTGGAAGCCAAAGGTAGTAATGTCCGGTGATTACCCATCGAAAGAAATCTTTCTCCATATCCTTCACCTTTAGAATCTCACCGGTATAAGGATCGAGGTAAACGAGATAATAATAGGTCGGGTTGAAGTTATAAAAAATCGCTTCCGCAGCTTTTCCCGGAGTTTTATAGCTGATACCATGCAGGACTTTTCCCGGCAGAGCATTCTCAGCAATTACCTCCAGTTCCGAAGGTAATTTTACGGTGGCACCGATGTTTTCGACCTGTCGGTAGGGCTGAGTCAATTCCTGTATTTCTTCCTGAAAAGCATAAAGACAGCCGGTGATAGCGATGATAAAAACCGGTAACCCGGCGATTAATCCGGGCCACAGGTGTAACTGATGAACTATTTTTCTGAAAGACATGCTTAAAATTTATAAGTGATATTCAACCTGGCATTCATCAACGGTTCGGTTTGCCAGTAGTAAAAACCGCTCCAGTTGTAATAAGCACCGGAATACAAATAATTATTCGTAAGGTTGTTGATGTTCAGGGCAATCGAGAATTTATTTAGTTGGTAAGATATGGCGCCATCCAATCTGAAATAATCGGGCAGATCCTGGCGGGTGCCATCGAAGACATACCACGAAGTTCTGTTGCCCTGATATTGTGCTCCCAGCGATAACCCTACACCTTTCAGCCATTTGTCGAATTTGTAAGTCAGCCATCCATTGGCAATATGGGTGCTGATGCCGGGGATAGCGACATTCACCCTTGCCGGATCTGTATCTTTAGTTACTTTTCCATCGGTGTAAGCGTAGTTGGCCGTCACATTCAGGTTGTCGGTAATCTGACCGCGCAGGTCGAATTCCACTCCTTTGGTAACCGATTGCCCCAGCTGAATAGAAAAATACTGATGGTTGGGGTCGGATGTAAGAATATTGTTTTTGGTGATGTGGTACACCGATAGGTTCGAAACCCAGTTACCACCCAGCCATTCACGTTTCACTCCGAATTCGATGTTGTTTCCCGTCACTGGGTCGAAAGAGTTTCCGTTGAAGTCGGCCCCTGCCTGTGGCACAAAGGCCTGATCATATACTCCGTAGACCGAAGTGTTTTTATCGAATGAGAAGCTGGCGCCAAAACGTGGAGTGAGTTTCGATGACTCTATTGCTCCCGAGTAAGGATCAAAGTTGGCAGCAGTAGTGTATCTGGCTGCAAGTGTCAGTCGCAAGCGGTCGCGGAGCATGCTGATTTCATCCTGAAGATAATATCCGAAATAGGATTGCTGGTAATGTACCCCACGTTGACGCACCGGCAATTCACGATCGAAAACAGGATATTCCGAAGCAACAATCTGACCGTAGACAGGATTGTAAATGTTCAGACTTTTCAGGGTAGCTGATTGTGCCCAGTCGTGGTAGAAGGATTTGATACCCATATCCAGACCAGTGAGGATGCGATGGGTGATGTGACCCGTTTTCAGGTCACCGTTCAGGAAGAACTGACCCACCTTGCTTTCACCTTCATAATCCCAGATGGATATTCCCCGTATCAGGCTCGAATCGTTGGCTTCGAATCCCGTTGGCCATAAACTCTGACCTTCCTGAAGAGAGTTGATATAGGCCACCTGACCGGTGAATTTCCAGTTTTCATCGAGGTTGTGTACCATCGTGACGAAAACAGAACTTTCAGTAAGCAGGGTTGGCGGCATATTGTCTTCCGCGGTGGTAAAGTCGGCCGGCAGATCGCCATATCCTTTTTTAGAGTAAGAGTAATTGGTTCCGATGGTCGACATTTTATTCCGCTGATAGGTATATTCAGCAGTCAGCGAGGTTTTGTCGTTCAACTGATATTTGATGACCGGAGCAATGGCGATTTTATCGCTGAATTCATAGTCGCGGTGCGAGCCTTTCGATTGTGCCAGGACATTCAACCGGTATAGCAGTTTCCCGTTTTTATCCAGTTTTCCGTCGAGGTCGAACGTTCCTCTGAAAGTATTAAAACTACCAGCTGTCATGCCGATTTCTCCTTTAGTGATACCAGTAGGTTTCTTAGTTACCACGTTATAAAAACCACTGGGTTCGCCGTTCGCAAGCATAAATCCGGCCGGACCTTTCACAAATTCGATGCGTTCCACCATGCTCATGTCCTCCGGTTGCGGACTCCACGACATGGTGACGTTCATTCCGTTGCGGAAGGCTGCGATCTGCGAACCGCGCATATAGATCAGTGCGTAATTATCCCAGTGTTCCATGCGTTGCGTTCCGCTCACGTTGCGGGTAACCCCTTCCAGCATGTCAAAAATCTGCTGATCCTCAATTACCTGTTTGGTAACGATTTGTATGTTTTGCGGCAGTTGCAATACCGGGGTTTTTAGCCGGAGCGATATCGACGGATAATCAGCCACATAACGGGCAGGGTTGGAGGTCACCACCACCTCTTTCAACTCTTTGCTGTTTTCAGTCAGTGTGAAATCCGCTTTTGCGACGCCTTTTGATGTCACCTGCACCTGTTTCGACTGCGTATCCAATCCTACGAATGAAGCTTTCAAAGTATAATTTCCCGCTTTTACCTCCGGTATCCGGTAGCTGCCATCAGCCTGTACCGTAGCTCCTTTTGAAGTGCCTACGAGGATGATATTCACAAATTCAGCAGGATTTCCATCTTGGGTAAACACCTTTCCTTCAATGATTCCCGTTTCGGCAAAAGTCAGTCCTGTAATAAGTAATAAACTAAGTAAAAAGTATTTTTTCATCATATAATAGTTTTGTTGATTGATTTATCGGGTGCAAAATTACACTGGCAGGAAATGCGAACCTATCACCATTTTTAATGAAAATGAGGATAAAAGAGTAATGATTTGTTGTGATTTTAAATTCATAAATCCTCACACAACAGGAACCATCCCATTCTTATAAAGAAATTTATGTTTTGCATAGTTATTTATATGAATTGCTTGGTTAATCTTCTGTAAATGAAATAAAAGGAGCTAAATTCACAGGCTGTATCACATTTGAAATCATAAATGTAATCTCCCGAACGAATAGCAATATGAACACATAATAATTTTAACACCAACCTTTTAATCGTTTTAAAAATGGAAAGTAAAAACGCTGACAAAAAAAGCAGCATCCTTCGTGAGGAAAATAAGAAAAAGAAGCAGATGCTTGAGCAGGACTTCGGACTAACAAATTGGTTCGAATCGGATTCAGATGAATTACCACCGGAAGTCGAAAGTCTTTTTCTGGATAATATTGTGGCATTCGAAAAAAGTACTAAAATTGCCAGTAGCACAACTGTCTATAAAATAGTGAATTGTCCTGTGTATAGAAAGCTCAGTGAGTTGAAAGATGAAGAAATTGAAGCAGAATCTGATCGGATAAGAGCAATATTACTTGAACATCAGATTGTAGTGGA
>JAYFQH010000063.1:0-95720 GCA_034927265.1 Paludibacter sp. | reverse complement strand
GGAGATTTTGTGCGGATGAACTGACAACAATGGATAAAACGGCTGTCAGAAGGATAGATGTAATATAATTTTTCATTTGCTCGAGTTTTTTATCTTGTTACATGATGCGTATTCAGGCATCTTTGTGACAAAGTTAAGGTTAAAATTAATATCTTTGCAACTTTCATTCAAAAAATACCCTATGCTTTCTGCTAAAAATATATTCAAGGTAACTTATCCTGTATTCCTGACTTTGCTGGTTCAGAACATCATCAACGTGACCGATACGGCCTTTCTCGGAAGGGTGAGTGAGGTGGCGCTGGGCGGCTCTGCCATCGGCGGGGTATATTTCTTAGCCATTTTTGTGATAGGGTTTGGTTTCAGTCAGGGAACACAGATCATCATCGGTCGACGAAACGGGGAAAAGAAGTATGAAGAAATTGGACCTATTTTCATCAACGGTATGTTCTTTATTCTTTTGCTGTCGGCTTTCTTCCTGATCTTCTCGTGGTTGTTCACTGCCGATATCATGAAGTACCTTGTGAGTTCGGATCATATTTATCAGGCCTCGCTGGAATACCTCGACTGGCGTAAATGGAGCTTTATCTTTGCCTTTATCAATGTGATGTTCAGGGGAATGTTTGTGGGCGTCACCAACACTTCGGTGCTGACAGGTTCGGCGGTGATTACGGCCTCTGTCAATGTTGTACTCGACTATGCCATGATATTCGGCCACTGGGGATTTCCAGAGATGGGTATTGCCGGTGCAGCGTTAGCCTCAGTGATTGCAGAAGCTGCATCAACAGTTTTTTTGATTATATATACCTTTCTCCATCATGATTTTCAGAAATATCAGTTATATGCTTTTAAAAGAATTGATTTTAAGCTGATACGCCAGATACTGGAGATTTCGGTATTCATCATGTTTCAGTTTTTCATTTCCATCTCTACCTGGTTCATGTTTTTCATCTTTATCGAAAGAATGGGAGAGCGACCGCTGGCAGCTACTAATATCGGCCGCAGTTTGTACGTTTTGCTGATGATTCCGGGTTCGGCGCTTGCAACTACTGTCAGTACGATGGTGAGTAACCTGATCGGAGCTGACAGGCGACAGGATGTAATACCGTTTATTCATAGAATGCTGGGAGTTGTTCTCGTGTTGGTTACTCCGCTGAGGGTGTTCACTTTCTTTTTCCCGGAACTGTTTGCTCAGATTTATACCAACGATGCGGGATTGATTGAAGCTTCTGTTCCGGTAATGAAAGTGGTTTCTATTGCCATGCTCTTCTGCGCGGTGGGCAGTATCCTTTTTCATTCCATTTCGGGAACGGGCAATACCAAAACTGCTTTCATCATTGAATTCGGTACTTTATTCTTTTATCTTTCATATGTTTATTATACCGCCATCATCAATCCGCAGCCGGTGTATGTGGTGTGGATGTCGGAGTTTGTATACTGGACGGTATTGGGCATCGGCGCCTATATCTATTTAAGAAAGGGAAACTGGCACAAGAAAGTTTTGTAATATGCTGATAAAGATCTACGAAAATAATCCGAGTCCCCAACAGATACAGAAAGTTGTTGAGGTACTGCGCGACGGTGGAATCATCATTTTTCCAACCGACACGGTTTATGCTTTCGGATGCGATATCTTCAATGCCCGGGCGGTAGAATCGATTATTAAACTAAAAGAAAAAGACATTCGTAAGGCAGATCTCTCCTTTGTTTGCCACGAAATGAGCCAGATCAGCGAATATGCAAAAATGGATGATTATGCATTCAAACTGATGAAAAAAAACCTTCCGGGGCCGTTTACTTTCCTGCTGAACGGTAGCAATAAACTCCCTAAATTATTTAAAAACAAAAAGATAGTGGGTATTCGTATGCCTGATAATTCTATTGCCCGCGAACTTGTCCGCGAACTGGGTAATCCCATAATGGTTAGCTCCGTCTTCACCGATGAAGCCACTCTCGAATATATCGCTGATCCTGAACTGATAGAGGAACGTTTCGGTTATCAGGTCGATTTGGTGATTGATGGCGGTTATGGCGGCACAGCTACTTCGACGATTGTGGACTGTACCGGTGAAGAATTTGAGATTATCAGAGAAGGGGCAGGGGAGTTGGTGGAGTAGGAGTGACTTAATTGTCGTCCTTAGTCAAAATTGAAATAAATAAATTTTTAAAATAGTAACTGAAAGTTTATGATACTCTGGCGCTGCGTAACAATGTTGTAAGTCAAATGATTGAGAGTATATTTTAAGAGATAATTATGTTGTAGTATTTGTAAAATGAAAAAAAAATGTACTATATTTGTTTTAAAATTTATACACACAAACTGAATTGTATTTAAAAAAGTTTTCTTGTAAATAGTGAGTTGTTTATATTATTTTTATGGTTGCATTATTATGACATATTATTGAACGTAATTATTATTAAGATAACTTACTTTAAAACAGCTATTTAAGTAGAAAGCGTAAGCCGAAAAGCTAAAAAGAGTAGGCAAAATAATTTATAAATACGAAAATGAGAACTATTTGTACTGTTTTTTTCTTTTTTTTACTTGTAGGGTTAAATTGTCAGGTTACTAAAATAAATTCCAAAACTGGTAATTTTAATACAGTAAACACTTTTCCTACATTAGGAGATGAAGGTGTGAGTGAACCAATAAATGTTGAGTTCTTTTATCAAATACAAGAAAACTATGATACGGGAAAAATGAATATAATATTTTACAATTTAGATTTGACGGAGTATAAGACAGTTGTTATATCTATACCAAATGGTTATGTCAATTTCGGTTTAATGTATGTTACAACTAAACTATTTAATGATGATGAAAAAATTGAGTTTATTTACGAATTTTCAGATGTGACATACACAAATACACTATACAAACTTACTAATGAAGATGGAGAAAACTTATTTGATTTTGTTAATGAAGTACCAAGTAATACATATACAGCAAAAACGGGTGACTTTATTTTTACAACTAGTTCTAAAATCAATAATGTTTGGTATACAAATTTTTATTCCACCCAAAAAAAATCAACACAAACAGAATCTCTTAGCTTAATTAATAGAGTTGTTCAACCTTTTCCCAACCCTGCAGACCAAATTATTTATCTTCCTTATCATATAGACTCTGGAGAACATACTGACATGAAGATATTTGATGTAAATGGCAAATTAATAGATGAGAAAAAAATTGATAAAGCCTCAGATAAAGTTGTTTTGAATATTTCAGACTATAAAACGGGAACATATATTTATAGGTATAATAATAAATCTGAAAAGTTTATTGTTAGGTGATTTAACTTTCGCAGGTTCTATTTGCCCATTTGCCGTAGGTTTTTATAATTTATGTATTTTCTAAGCCTTTCATCTTCAGATAATAATCTCCCATTAATATTCAGTGCCCGTAATTTTCAGACAATCAACTTACTCATTAATTAAGTGCCTGAAAAGAACGATGTTTTTAATTATCTGAACACTAACCCAAACAAAACAAAAGAAAAATTATAATTAAGAACAAATCGATTATTGTTAAAGGAATTGAGATTGCCCTTTTGCCGCACAAGGATGCAGATTATATGATATGGTAAAGGGACTTGGTAACAATACCATGATCTACAGTTGGATGAGAAACCGGAATACCCTGGAATTTTTAGGTATCTTGGAAGAAATGAATAATCCGGATTTTAAAGTAACGAATTCGAGACCTTTAAAAGTCAAACAGGACTAAATAATTTTGCTTCGTCCCATTTTCGGAACTTAATTAGATTCAAAAATAAACTGGCATTTAACAAACTTATGACCTACCCACAGACATAAATTAGTATCTTTGGATTTGGAAATTTTACGACTGAGAATCTCTAATGTCAAAGCAAAAAATCTAAGAAAAAGCAATGACGAATTGAAAAATACATCTTCAATAATCCTTCTAATCTGGCTAAGTTTAAATCTTAAACATTATGAACAGCGAAATCTTAATCTACCAAAACTCCGAAGGCAATATCAAAATAGATGTTCGCTTAGAAGAAGAAACTGTTTGGCTTACACAGGCACAATTGTACGAACTTTTTCAAAAATCGAAAGCCACGATCAGCGAACATATTAAGAATGTGTTTGAGGAAGGAGAACTGAATGAAAAAGTGGTTGTTCGGAATTTCCGAACAACCACTCAACATGGTGCTATTGCTGGAAAAACCCAAGTGGTGGAAGTTAATGGCTACAATCTCGATGTAATTATCTCCGTCGGCTACCGGGTAAAATCACCTCAGGGCACTCAATTTCGCATCTGGGCAAAGAATAATACGTATAATCCGAATGGTGCGATATTTAACCTAAATATGTGCCAATTTTGAAACGTAAAGACGCGGTACGCCACGTCTCAACAATCTGAAAAACCAAATAACTATGATATGAAAACAGATAAATTTAACAATAAATACCGCATACCTTCGGCACGGGCTGTATGGCATGATTATAATGGTGGAGATTATTTTATAACTATTTGTACCGCAGGTAGGATGCATTATTTTGGTGAAATTGAAAATGGCGAAATGGTGCTAAATATTTTAGGGAAAAAATTAGATGAACTGATTAAGAATATTAAAATACACTATCCATATTCCGAGATACCAGTTTATAAGATTATGCCGAATCATGTGCATTTGATTGTTTGTATTGCTGGGGCTTGTAGAGACGTGGCATGCCGCGTCTCAGCCAACAATCCGAATGATTTCTGTATTCATGAATGTGCCGTTGCAAATACGAAGAGAGACGCGGCATGCCACGTCTCTACCGGGGATAACGAAAAAATGCGAAATATTGCTGAAAAATGCGGTTTATTGTCTACGGTAATGGGTGGTTTGAAATCAACATTGACAAAATACGCTAATAACAACAATATACAATTTGGTTGGCAAACACGTTTTCACGATCATATTATACGGAACCAGAAAGAAATGAACCTTATTGTTTCATATATTGAAAATAATCCTACAACGTGGGAGAATGATACATTTTACTCAAAACGATAACTTCAATCCCACTCAAACCCCGCTGCATCGCTCGGCATCCGCCAATCTCCCCGTGGTGACAGATTAATAGAACCTACCTTCGGACCATCGGGCATACAGGAGCGTTTAAACTGTTGAGCGAAGAATCTTTGCAGGAATATTTTCAGCCATTTAGCGATAATATCTTCGGTGTAATCCTCTTTGAAAGCCTGATTGGCTAAGAAGAATATCTTATCGGGACTAAACCCGAAACGCACGAAATAATAGAGGAAGAAGTCGTGCAATTCGTATGGTCCAACTAAATATTCTGTTTTTTGAGTTATATTGCCATTATGGTCGGCTGGCAGTAATTCCGGACTTACAGGAGTGTCGAGTACATCTTTCAATACAGTTTCAGAAGCGGAATCTAACTGATGTGAGGCCCATTCTACAAGATATCTTACAAGAGTTTTCGGAATTCCACTGTTGACGGCATACATCGACATATGATCACCGTTGTAGGTTGCCCAGCCGAGTGCCAGTTCGGATAAGTCACCAGTACCGACTACTAATCCGTTGGTTTTGTTGGCCATGTCCATCAATATCTGGGTACGTTCTCTTGCCTGCGTGTTTTCGTAGGTCACATCGTGTTTGTCCGGATCATGGTCGATGTCTTTGAAATGTTGCATACAGGCATCTTTGATGGAGATCTCATGCATGGTGATACCCAGAGATTGCATCAGTTGCAGGGCGTTATTGTAGGTACGGTCGGTAGTGCCGAATCCGGGCATGGTAATACCCACCACCTGTTTACGGTCATAGCCAAGTTTATCAGCTGTTTTTACGCAAACCAATAAGGCCAGAGTCGAATCTAAACCTCCGGAAATGCCGACCACCATGGTTTGTGCTTTGGTGTGTTTCCAGCGTTGTGCCAGTCCACCTACCTGTATAGAAAATATCTCTTCACAATGTGCATCCCGGTTGGTAGTCGGAGGTACAAACGGATGCTTTGGAAATTTCCGGTTTAATCGCTCAAAAGGTCTATTTGATGAATTGCAGAGAATCGTTTGATAAACTGCTTCAGATTTAGCCTGAAAGAAATTGGAGTTTCTGAGCTTTTCTGCTTTCAGTTTCTCGATGTCAATTTCAGAGATAATCAACTGTGGTTCAAAAGAAAACCGTTCAGAGGAAGCAATGATACTGCCGTTCTCAGCAATGATGCCATTGCCGGCATACACCACATCGGTCGATGATTCCCCAAATCCTGCTGAGGCATAGATATAACCGGCATTGCATCTTCCTGATTGTTGTTCAATCAGTTGTCGCAGGTACTGGTGCTTGCCAATCAGTTCATTGCTTGCCGACAAGTTAAATATCAGGTCTGCGCCGTGCAAGCAATGTTGTGTGCTTGGTGGAAGAGGTACCCACAAGTCTTCACATATTTCAATGCCGAAAGAAGTGCCTGAGTACTCAAAAAGTAAATTTGTACCAAAAGGAATACTTGTTTCGTTGAGTTGGATAGTTTGCATTGCTATATCAGCTCCCGATGCAAACCAGCGTTTCTCATAAAACTCGTTGTTATTGGGTAGATGAGTTTTGGGGACGATACCCAGAATCTTTCCAGATTGAAATACCACAGCAACATTGTACAGTCGGTTGTGCACACGCAAAGGCATGCCGGCTATTGCCACGATATTGGTGGCATAGGTTTTTAATAAGAGATCGTTGAGCGCTTCTTCTGCATCATGCAACAGTTGTTGCTGCAGGAATAAGTCGGCACAAGTGTAACCGGTAACCGACAGTTCAGGGAAACAAATGATTTCCACCTGCTCACGTTCGGCTTGTTCAATCAGTTCCACCATTTTAGAACTGTTGAACCGACAATCAGCCACCTTTACTTCCGGGACGGCTGCGGCTACTCTTATAAAACCATGATGCATCTTTTTGCTTTTTAAATTAGCAGATGGAGTGCTTTGCTGCACTCCATCTTATTTTTCCATATCACTCAGATGTATTTTCAGTGATTTTACCGAAATCTGTATCTCCCAAACAGATAAGCCCAGGGAAGTAATCAGTAAAAGCAATGCCAGTCCGAACATATAGGCTGAAATGATCTGGGAACCCAGATAAATGAGAAACATGGTGGCAACGCAAAGTAACAAACTTACCACACCACATAGTTGCATATATTTCGTTAATGCAAGGCGTTTCTTTAAATTCATGATTTGAGCTTTGGTAATAGCAGAGCGGTCAATCATGTATTTGTCCTTCAGCGTCCTGACTAACTGAGCATAAGATAAAAACCGATTGGTATATGCCAGTAAAATCAATGAAACTGCTGAAAAAAGAAATGTCGGTGTAATAAGTGTCAACTTTTCCATACGTTTAGAATTTTTCTACGTGAATCTGACCCGGCTGTTTGCGGCTGTGTTCAATGAATCCTTCTTTTTCAAGACATTCTATCATGCCATTTACCATGTTGGGGTTACCACAAAGGAAAATGTGTGTATTTTCAGCGTTAGGTTTAAAACCCCAAAGTTTTTCAATGGCTCCTTCTTCCCAGATATCCTGAATGAACTGGGTTTTACCGTTCCATTTCGAATGTTCCTTTTCAGGTACAGTGATAGTTGGAATGTATTCAAAATGAGGAGCAATGCTCTGTAATAAATTTAATTCAGAAGAATAACCCAAATCCCAGGAGTTGGCGGCACCGTGAATTACTACGATGTTTCCTTTTCTTTTAAGTGCATCGGAACGAAGCATACTCATGTATGGAGCTACTCCTGTTCCTGTGGCAATCAACACGATGTTCTGATCCTCTGCAACTTCCTCCAGGGTAAACATTCCCACGAACTTGGTTCCCAAAAAGATTTTATCGCCGATTTGCAGATTGAATAAACGTGGTGTCAATGCTCCTGAATGCACCAACGTAATATAAAACTCTACATAATCTTTTGAAATGTTGGAAGAAGCGATGGAATAAGCTCTTTTAATTAATTTGTCGGGCGAAGGCGCTACAACTTCATCTGTTGCTTCAGGACATTTTGCATTGGTAGGAGGTAATCCTATTCCCACAAACTGACCTGGTTTAAAATCAGGTAATTCCCATCCGATTGGAGCGATTCTGAAAACTTTCATGATAGGAGAAACCTGTACTACCTGCTGAACTATTGCATTTAATTCTTCCATAAGTTTTTATATTTTTTTCATTAAAATTATTTCATTCTCAATATTCGGCATGGATAATTATGAAAATCATCGGGACGTTCCATCAGGTATATCCAGTTTAAATAAATATGGCTCAATCTGTTATGTCCGGTTTTTTGCCGAAAAATATCTGAATGCAAAGATATAAAAATTTGTAAACAAACCAATGTTGTAAACCACAAAAGGAGACAAAGGAAACACAAAAAAGTTGAGAGTGATTAGCTATAATTCCTCTTTTAATTTTTTGTTATCCTTTTGTGATTCCTTTGTCTTCCTTTTGTGCCTTTTGTGGTTAAAAGAAATTTGGTGATTATGAAAAGCCCCGATGCAAGGAAAAATATCGACTTTTTTTGTACTTTTGCTGACTGTAGAAATGATATAGTAAATGATAGTTTGTATTGCTGAAAAGCCTTCTGTTGCACGTGATCTGGCCGATATTCTTGGTGCTAAAACCCGCAAGGACGGATATTTTGAGGGAAATGGTTATCAGGTAACCTGGACTTTCGGTCATTTGTGTGGTTTACTTGAACCGCATGAATATACGCCTGAATGGAAACCCTGGGCCCTGAGTCTCCTGCCGATGATTCCTCAGCGTTTCGGAATCAAGGTTATGGATAACAGTGGTATACAGAAGCAATTCAAAATTATTGAAAGTCTGGTTACAAGTGCTACTGAAGTGGTGAACTGCGGTGATGCGGGACAGGAAGGTGAGCTGATTCAGCGTTGGGTGCTTCAGAAAGCATTATGTAAGGTTCCGGTCAAAAGATTGTGGATTTCTTCTCTGACTGAGGATGCCATTCGTCAGGGATTCAAAGATTTAAAAGACCAGAGCAATTATCAGCGATTGTATGAAGCCGGTTTGTCGAGAGCCATCGGTGACTGGTTGCTGGGAATGAATGCAACGCGACTTTATACCCTCAAATTCGGTAAAAACAAACAGGTGCTGTCTATCGGCAGGGTGCAAACTCCGACACTGGCTCTTATTGTCAACCGCCATCTGGAAATTGAGAACTTTAAACCGGAACAGTATTTTGAACTAAAGACCATCTATCGTAACACCACCTTCTCGTCGGCAAAAGGTAAATTCTCGTCAGAAGAAGAAGGTAAGGAACTGCTGCAAAAGATACAAAACGCTGATTTTGAGGTGACGGATATATCAACCAAAAAAGGAACAGAATCGGCACCCAGATTATTCGACCTGACTTCTTTGCAGGTGGAATGCAATAAGAAATTTGCTTTCTCGGCTGATGAAACCCTTAAGATCATTCAGTCCCTTTATGAAAAGAAGATAACTACCTATCCCCGTGTGGATACCACTTACCTGAGTGAGGATATATATCCGAAAATACCCGGGATATTAAAAGGTCTGAAAGATTATGAATCGCTCACTTCGGTTGTGCTTTCGGGCAAAATACCTAAAACAAAGAAAGTCTTTGATGATAAGAAAGTCACTGACCACCACGCGATTATTCCTACCGGAGTAAATCCACTGAATTTAAGTGCTGATGAGAGGAAGGTGTTTGATTTGGTAGCGCGAAGGTTTATCGCCAATTTCTATCCCGAATGTAAGATATCTACCACTACTGTTTTGGGTGAAGTGGCAGAACTTGGATTCAAGGTCACAGGCAAACAAATTCTGGAGCCGGGATGGAGAGTGGTTTTTGAAAAGTCGGATGAGCAGTCTAAACTTGCTGAAAATGGTAATTCTCAGGATAATAATGCAGAAGAGCAGGATGCAGAGGAAGCTGGTACCTTGCCTTTGTTCGTAAAAGGAGAAAGCGGTCCGCACGAACCGGGGCTAGCTGAAAAATGGACAAGTCCCCCCAGACCCTACACTGAGGCTACTCTACTGCGTGCGATGGAAACCGCCGGAAAACTTGTTGATAATGAGGAGTTGCGGGATGCCATGAAAGAAAATGGAATTGGTCGTCCTTCTACCCGTGCTGCGATTATTGAAACGCTATTTAAACGGGATTATATCCGCAAAGAGAAGAAAAACCTGATTCCGACTTCCACGGGTATCGAACTGATTCAGATTATTCAGGAAGATCTCCTGAAATCTGCTGAACTCACCGGATTGTGGGAGAGGAAATTAAGACTGATTGAAAAAGGAAGTTATGAAGCGAAACAATTTCTGGATGAGTTAAAGGAAATGGTTACACAGGTGGTGTTGAATGTGAAGAAAGATAACAGGACGTCCGAACAACTGAAGATGGCTTCATATAGTACAGTTTCAGAGATAAATATTGAAGGGAAGGTATGTCCGGTTTGTAAAAAGGGCACTGTTATTAAAGGAAATACTGCCTTTGGTTGTAGTGAATGGAGAAATGGATGTGGTTTTCGTCAGCCTTTTGCAACGAATGAATAATTCATTCAAATTTAGTAATTTTGTGGCCGCTTTGAGCACTTCTAAGAAAATATAATTAATGGAATATCAAATATATACTTTATCCAATGGTCTGAGATTGATTCATAAACATGATGCCATGCCGGTCACCTATTGTGGAATGGCCATCAATGCAGGATCACGTGATGAATCGGATAATGAACAGGGAATGGCTCACTTTGTGGAGCATTTGCTTTTTAAGGGGACAAAGCGAAGAAGTTCCGGCCAGATCATCAATAAACTTGAAAATGTCGGTGGCGAACTGAATGCATTTACATCCAAAGAGGAAACAGTTGTATATGCAGTTGTGTTAAGTGAACATCTGGAGAAAGCGGTTGATTTGATTGGCGATATCGTCTTTAACTCCACTTTTCCGGCAAAAGAACTCGAAAAAGAACGGATTATTATTTTAGATGAAATACAGTCGTACAATGATAGTCCTTCGGAATTGATTTATGATGAGTTTGAAGAGTTGATTTTCGATCATCCGATCGGACATAACATATTAGGAACGCCCGAATTGCTTGAGAAATATAGTTCGGATGATACAAAAAGCTTTGTTGACCGGTTTTATCAACCGGAGGAAATGGTGTTTTTTGTGTTGGGAGATGTAGCAGAGAAAAAGTTGCTCCGTTGGGCGGAAAAATATCTGGTAGCGCCTGAGAAGGAAAAGATACATAAGAACCGGGTGGTTCCTTCTGCTTATTTGTCTCAAACGCGTACCTTGAAGAAAGATACATTTCAGGTGCATTGTCTGATGGGCAACAGAGCTCAGGATATTTATCATCCAGACCGGATGGCCATGTATTTGTTGAATAACATACTGGGTGGACCCGGGATGAATAGCCTGTTGAATCTTTCGTTAAGAGAAAGACATGGTTTGGTGTACAATGTTGATTCTGTTTTTCAGCCCTTTACTGATACAGGCATGTGGACGGTTTATTTTGGTTGTGATGCTGATAATTTTATTAAGTGTGAGAAACTGGTAAAACTGGAACTGAAGAAACTCAGGGAAGATAAAATCAGCGAAGCGGCACTCAAAAAGTATAAATTACAGCTACTCGGACAGATGGCTATTTCGATGGAGCAAAAAGAGAATCTGGCGATGAGCTTGGGTAAGAGTATGTTAAGATACGGGAAAGTAGATTCGATGGAGGAACTTCGTGAACACATTCATGCTGTGAGTGCTGAGAAGATGCAGAAAGTTGCACAACAGGTGTTCGATGAAGACAAACTGTCTGTTCTCAAATATATTTAAATGGAACTGGAAGATTATATTTTATCACACGGAGATGCTGAACCGGATCATCTCGCACGGGTCAACAGGAGAACGCATCTGAAAATGATTAATCCCAGAATGCTCTCGGGACATTTGCAGGGTAGGATGTTGTCGATGCTGAGTAAAATGATTCAACCGGAAACTGTTCTGGAATTGGGTACTTTTACCGGTTATTCGGCTTTGTGTCTGGCAGAAGGTTTGCCGGCAAATGGTAAATTATATACGATTGAGTGCGATGATGAGCTGGAAGATTTTATCCGTGAGAATTTTAAGGATTCGGAATATAAAAAACAAATTGAATTACTCATAGGAGATGCTGTTGAACTCATCCCTAAGATTGATGCTGTCTTTGATTTGGTTTTTATTGATGCAGACAAAAGAGAATACCAGGCTTATTACGATGCTGTTTTTCCGAAAGTAAGAAAAGGCGGGTATATTTTAGTGGACAATACCCTCTGGGATGGAAAGGTGTTAAAAAAGGCGGAATCGCATGACGAGCAGACCATTGCCATACAATTGTTTAATGATAAGATTGCATGTGATACCAGAATTGAAAAGCTTATATTACCTTTGCGTGACGGTTTAACCATGATACGCAAAAAATAAAATATCGGACAAATGAATTATCCTTTTGAGATTGAAATGAAGGTACGCGATTATGAGTGCGACATTCAGGGAATCGTAAATAACTCGGTGTATCAGAATTATTTAGAACATGCGAGACATGAGTATTTGCAGCACAACAATGTCAGTTTTGCTGATATGCACAATCAGGGAGTGGATCCGGTCGTCGCCAGAATTGATATGGCTTTTAAAACTCCTTTGAAACCGGGTGATGTGTTTGTTGTCAAAATTAATGTACAGAAAGAAGGCATTAAGTATGTTTTTCATCAGGCAATCTACAGGAAAGCGGATATGAAACTGTGTCTCAAGGCAAGAGTTGATACTGTTGTGGTGGTTGATGGAAAACTGACTTCCTCTTTTCCAGAGTTTGATAAACTGGTAATGAACGAATAAACTATTTCTTATTTCAGTTGTTTGTATTTTGTGCTTTTAAAAAGCAAAACATAAAATATCGATCTGCAAAACATAAAAAATATGAGTGATACCAATGAATTTTTGAGTGTGGAAGAGAATATTGTACGCATGCTGAAAACAGTGTACGACCCTGAAATTCCCGTTAATATATACGATCTTGGACTGATTTACAGAATTGAACTGGATGAAAATGGTCATCTGGATATTGATATGACACTTACTGCGCCCAACTGTCCGGCTGTTGATTTTATTGTGGAAGATGTGCGGATGAAAACAGCCAGTGTGGAAGGGGTGGAAAGTGTGGAAGTGAACATTGTTTTTGATCCTCCATGGGACAAAGATATGATGTCGGAGGAAGCACAGCTGGAACTTGGGTTTCTCTAAGTATAAATACAATAAACATCATATTAATTATAATGATTAATGCCTATGATCTATTTTGTCTCTGATGCTCATTTGGGTTCATTACTTGAGAAAGATCCGCGCGGACAGGAACTGAAACTGGTGAGATGGCTGGATACTGTGAAAAAAGATGCTGAAGTTATTTACCTTCTGGGTGATATCTTTGATTTCTGGTTTGAATATAAAACCGTTGTTCCTAAAGGTTTTGTCCGTTTGTTAGGCAAATTGGCCGAGTTGACGGATGCCGGCATTCAGATTCACTTCTTCATTGGAAATCATGATCTTTGGACTTTTGGCTATTTTGAAAAGGAGATAGGCATGAAGGTTCATTATAAGCCTTTTACTGTGACTCATTCTGGAAAACAATTTTTCCTTGCTCATGGAGATGGCTTGCTGACTCATGATAAAAAATTCCTGTTCCTGAGAAAGATATTTCATAGTAAACTCTCTCAACAACTCTTTGCCCTCGTTCCTCCACGCCTCGGTCAGTACCTGGGTTACAGACTTTCAAAAGCAAACCGCTTGAAGATTGAATACGGAGATAATGATTATAAGGGTGAAGATAAGGAGGATTTAGTATTGTTTTCAAAACGATATGCCGCAAATCATCCCATTGATTACTTTGTTTTCGGGCATCGCCATATCGACCTCAAACTTCAGTTGAAGAATGAGGCCCAGGTGATTATTCTCGGAGATTTTGTCAGCATCTTTTCCTATGGCGTTTTTGATGGAAAAGAATTCAGACTGGAATATTTCGGGAATTAACTTCTATTTTATTTGTTTTTTAATCCAGTTTAATACCTCTGACAGCGCTACAGGAGAGAAGGTTTCTTCAATCTTCCCGTATTCAGTCGGAGAGCCGGTTTCACAGGTTTGAAAAACATGATTCAGCCCGGGAATTGATTTTATCGTTGATTTCTTGTTCTTTCCTTCTGATAGAGCAATTCGTATTGCTTCCAGATTTTCTTTGGGTGATACCTGAAGGTCTTTTTCTCCGTTGATGGCCAATACCGGGCATTTTACTTTTTTCAACGCAATCGCCGGATCGTATTTAATGAAATAGCTCATCCATGGATTGGACATCTGATTAACCTGTTGGCGGATAATATCTTCATCACTCATTCCTTCAGGCCTTTTGCTGATGGTGTCTTCTTTCATTACCTTATGAAGATAAGCGGTCAGATCGGTTTTAAGCTTTTCAGTGTCATTTGATTGTTTGATTAGTTGAAAGATACCTTTGTTGATGGCCTCTGTTTTTTGGATATTTTCATCACTCATACCTGATGCTTTACCAATTAATTCCTGTTGTTTGTATAATAATTCTTCGATAGGAACACCCGGGCCTGCCAGCATGACAATATAGGCTATGTCCTTCGACCTGCTTGCCAGCATGGGAGCAATAATGCCGCCTTCACTATGACCTATCAATCCGATTTGTTTTTTGTTGATTTCCTTTCTTGTTTTGAGATATTCCACAGCAGCTTCTGCGTCGGTAGATAAATCATAGGTCGTTGCAGTATTGAAGTCTCCCTTTGATGAAGCTGTTCCGCGATCATCATATCTTAGCACTGCAATCCCGTTTTTTGTCAGATAATCAGCCAGTACCAGAAATGGTTTGTGACCGAATAATTCTTCATCTCTGTTTTGCGGTCCGCTTCCACTAATTAATACCACTACCGGAAACTTACCTTCTTTTTTGGGAAGCGTGAGAGTTCCTGCAAGCGTTATTCCTGCCTGTCTGTTCTCAAAAGTGACTTCTTCTTCATAATAGGCATAGGGTTTTAAAGGCTCCTGTGGTCTGAATACCTTTTGTTTCTCTGCCATCTTTCTTGATAGATTCATAGGCATAACCAATCCTCCTTGTCTGAAAGTGCCGACAATACTATCTTTTTCGAATATACCTTCATACTGAATTCCTGCATTATCAATTTTTAACTGTAGCTTTGCATTTTCAAAAATGACTGTTGTTACGGGGATACCCTTTGCTCCCTGATCGGGACTGTCCATAGTAGCACTGTAACCGTTGTCGGTTTTGCTGATGTTAAATACCAGGCGTAATTGCATTGCCTGAACCTTTAATACGCCATTCCATGTGCCGGTAATGTCCTGGCAGAAAGCTGTAATACAGATTGTTGCAGCAGTTAATGTAGCTAATATCTTTTTCATTTTACAGGAATTAAGAAAGTGAATTTTATAAGCATTTTAGAAGGACAAACTTAAATAATTATTTTAACATATTTACTTATTTTGTCTCTTTTTTTATGGAGACGATCCACGTCTCCTTTCTGATGCATTTCTTAATGGTCTCAGGCCTTTCTCAAGACGACCATCCTGTTTTCATAATCTTTGGAGTTTATGTCGAACTCAGTTTAATTATTATTTATTTGAAAAAAATATGAAATAAAATTTGGCTGATTAAAAATAGATTATTATCTTTGCCCACGTTATATAATCAAAATGAAACAATATATATTAAATACTAATTGGTGGTGGCGCTTACGAAACTTAGTTCGTGGGTGATACAACCATTATATTTATTATCATAATAGAATATATTGAAAGGCTTGTCGGAACTCACGATAAGCCTTTTTTCTTTTTCAATTAATTACGATGTTTAAATTATTATCAAGATGAAAAATCAGCCGGACAAAAACGGATATTATGGTGAATTTGGTGGGGCATACATTCCTGAAATTCTACATGGTACGGTCGAAAAACTAATAACTGCATTTTATGCTGTAAAGGATGATCCAGCATTTAAGGCAGAATACTATGATTTGCTGAAAAACTATGTTGGTCGGCCATCACCACTGTATCTGGCAAAGCGACTTTCTGCACATTATGGCTCAAATATCTACCTGAAAAGAGAAGACCTTAACCATACCGGAGCACATAAGATTAATAACGCATTAGGCCAGATTTTACTGGCAAAACGTATGGGTAAAACGCGCATTATTGCAGAAACAGGTGCCGGACAGCATGGTGTGGCTACAGCTACCGCTTGTGCGCTAATGGGGTTGGAATGTGTTGTTTTTATGGGTAAAACGGATGTGGAGCGTCAGTACCTGAATGTGCAAAAAATGAAGATGCTTGGTGCGACGGTTGAACCAGTCCTGAGTGGTAACATGACCCTTAAGGATGCTACCAACGAGGCAATCCGTTACTGGTGTTCCAATCCCGATTCGTTTTACATCATAGGTTCTACGGTGGGTCCGCACCCTTATCCAGAAATGGTAGGCTATTTTCAGTCGGTCATTAGTGAGGAAATAAAAATGCAACTCCAGGAGCAAACCGGACGTGATTATCCGGATTATCTGATGGCTTGTGTGGGAGGTGGCAGCAATGCTATGGGAACTTATTATCATTATATTGAAGATGACAGAGTGAATATTGTTTCTGCAGAAGCAGGCGGTTTGGGTGTCGATTCAGGCGAAACGGCGGCAACTATTCATGTGGGGACAATAGGAATTATTCATGGTTTTAAATCGTTACTGATGCAGGATGAGGATGGTCAGATCATTGAACCCTATTCAATTTCGGCCGGACTTGATTATCCGGGTGTTGGCCCTGCCCATGCGCATTTCGCGAAAACAGGACGTGCAAAAGTTCATGCTATTAATGATGATGAAGCCCTAGAGGCTGCTTTTGAACTCACAAAGCTTGAAGGCATCATACCTGCGATTGAGTCTGCTCATGCCCTCGCAATCCTGAAAAAGGAAAGAAACAATTTCAAGCCTGACGACGTTGTCGTTGTAACGGTTTCAGGAAGAGGTGATAAGGATATGGAAACCTACGTAAAATATTATTTATAACGAATAACAATTTATCAATAGCCTCCGGTTTTAACCGGAGGAATAGAAATTCGAATAAAAACAATGGTTGTTTTATGAACGAATCGGTTTTAATCTGATAAATTATAAATTGATTATTATAATAAATTATAATACGAAAGAGCCGATTAAAATACAGAAAAAATGAAATTATACGTTCAAACAAAAAGGATGCTTGCAGATATGCAAACGCCGGTAGGTATTTATCTGAAAATACGTGATTTATATACTAATTCTGTTTTGCTGGAGAGTTCTGATTATCATGGTCTGGAAAACAGCTATTCTTATATCGGATTTAATCCCGTTGGAGGAATCTCTGTGAATCATTTTTTAATTAAAGAGGAATATCCTGATGGCCGCAAGATTGAAACTCCTGTTGTGGATAAGATGACAGTGGCCGACCGCTTTGATACTTTTCTTAGATCCTTTGAAATCATCCATAATGATATTGCTAATGGGACTATTAATGGTTTGCTGGGTTATACTTCGTATGAGTCGGTACAATATTTTGAAGATGTAAAATTGTCGGCTCGTGAAACTGTGCCAGGCTCAATGCCGGGATTGCATTATGTGCTTTTTAAATATATCATCGCGGTAAACCATTTTAATAATGAACTGACTATCCTCGAAAATCTACAGGAAGGAGAAGTTTCCAATATTTCTTTGATTGAAGAGATATTGCGCAATAATAATTTTGCTACCTATAGTTTTCAGACAACAGGAAAAGAAAAATCGGATATCTCGGATGATGACTACCGAAACATGGTGGCAAAAGGTAAAAAAGAATGTTACAAGGGAAATGTGTTTCAAATAGTTCTTTCGCGCAGGTTTTATCAGGAATTTACCGGTGACGATTTCATGCTCTACCGCACTTTACGCTCGGTAAATCCGTCTCCCTATCTGTTTTATTTTAATTTTGGTGATTTCCGCATCTTTGGTTCTTCTCCGGAAGCGCATCTGGTGGTGGACGGGAAAAAACAAAAAGCATATATTAAACCTATTGCAGGGACCTTCCGCCGCTCCGGTGATGATGAGAAAGATCTGGAATTGGCAGAAAAGCTGGCAAAAGATAAAAAAGAGAATGCAGAACATGTAATGCTTGTTGATTTGGCTCGTAATGATCTGAGTCGTAATACGGATCATGTGGTGGTGGATGTTTTTCGGGAAGTACAATACTATTCACACGTATTGCATCTGGTATCAAGTGTGAGTGGAAAATTATTGCCTGATACAAAAGTTATTAAGCTTTTTGCAGATACTTTTCCTGCCGGAACGCTTTCAGGTGCACCCAAGATCAAAGCAATGCAGTTGATCGATGGAATTGAACCACATGACCGTGGACCTTATGGTGGTTGTTTGGGCTATATAGGTTTTGATGGAAGTTTTAATCAGGCCATTACGATACGGTCGTTTGTAAGTAAACAAAATACACTCTATTATCAGGCAGGAGCGGGAATAGTGGCTAAATCTGATGAGGAAAGTGAGTTGCAGGAGGTGAATAATAAATTAGCAGCCCTTAAAAGGGCTATTGAACTGGCTTCTTCGCTGTAAATAAATCATTAAAGAAATTATACAATTATGAAGATATTGGTTTTTGATAATTATGATTCCTTTACCTATAATCTCGTACATGCGGTAAAGAAATTGGGATATAGGGATGTGGAGGTGCATCGCAACGACCAGATTGCTCTGGAGGATATTGCCCGTTTTGATAAAATTATTTTGTCACCGGGGCCCGGACTTCCATCTGAATCTGGAATTTTACTTGATCTTATACGTACTTATGCTCCTTCGAAAAGTATTTTGGGAGTTTGTTTGGGCGAGCAAGCTATTGCAGAAGCATTTGGTGGCAAATTGATAAACCTGCCTGAAGTACATCATGGAGTAAGTTCTAATATTCATGTGCTGGAGGACGATCTTTTGTTTGAAGGACTTCCTGATACGATGCTGGTAGGTCGCTATCATTCATGGGCTGTTGAAAAGACATCTTTGCCGGAATGCTTGAAAATCACAGCGGTGGATGATGAAGGAATGATTATGGCGTTGGCTCATAAAACCTATGATGTTCGTGGTGTACAGTTTCATCCGGAATCGGTATTAACTCCTGACGGAGAGCTCATGCTCAAAAACTGGTTGACGGTTTGACAAATAAATAAATTATCAATAGCCTCCGGTTTTAACCGGAGGAATCAAAATTCGAATACAAATAACAGTAATTATACGCGCGGCACCGGTTTTAACCGGAGGGATTAAAATTCGAATACAAATAACGGTTATTATATGTGCGAACCGGTTTTATTCGGAAAATAAAATAGAATAATATGAAACAAATATTAAATAGATTGTTTGATCATCAGTCGCTTACGCGGGAAGAAGCAACGGAGGTAATGACCAATATGGCCAACGGAAAATATAATGAAGCTCAGATTGCTGCTTTTATTTCGGTATATTTGATGCGAAGCATTGAACTGGAAGAGATTATCGGTTTCAGGGATGCTTTGCTTTCCATGGCAGTGCCTGTAAATCTTTCTGAATACAATATTATTGATATCGTAGGAACGGGTGGAGATGGGAAGAATACATTTAATATATCTACAGCAGCTTGTTTTGTGTTGGCTGGTGCCGGATATAAAGTCGCCAAACACGGAAATTATGGCGCAACCTCTGTTAGTGGATCCTCGAATGTGTTGGAATTCTATGGTGCAAAGTTTACCACGAATCAGGATGTGTTAAAGAAATCTCTTGATCAGTCGGGTTTCGCTTATCTTCATGCTCCGATTTTTAACCCGGCTATGAAAAATGTCGCTCCGGTAAGGAAAAATCTTGGAGTTCGTACTTTCTTTAATGTGTTGGGTCCATTGATTAATCCGGTACAACCCGGATTTCAGTGCCTGGGGGTGTATAACCTGAAAATGATGAGACTGTATAATTATATCTATCAGCATCTTGGTGTGAAATATACCATTGTTCATAGTCTCGATGGATATGATGAGATTTCGTTGACCGACAGTGCCAAAATAACCAGCAGTGCCGGAGAATTTGTTTATACGCCGGAAGAACTGGGATTCAAGAGAATTGAACAAAAATCATTGTGGGGAGGAGAAACAATCAAAGATGCGGCGGATATTTTTATGAACGTACTTGATAATAAAGCTACCGATGCGCAACGTGATGTGGTTATTGTCAATGCCGCCTTTGCTATCCGTACCTGCTCACCTCATATAACAATTGATGAATGTAAAACTCTAGCTATAAATTCACTCTTGAGTGGGGCTGCAAAAAAAGCTTTTCATGAGTTCTTAAGGGTTTATTGTATATAGTTGAAAGTTGAAAGTTGAAAGTTGAGAGTGGAAAGTGATTAGTGGCAGAATGAAAATATTAACTCTAAATTCTCAACTTTCAACTCTCAACTATTCCTTGTCTTTGTTGTATTAAAAAAATAATTTGATGACGATTTTAGATAAAATAATTGCAGATAAAGAAATCGAGGTAGCAGAACGTAAAAAACTCGTGACTATTGACGATTTACAGGCTTCTCCATATTTTAGCAGAAAGTGTATCTCATTAAAGGGTAGTTTGATGAACTCCGAATCAGGCATTATTTCCGAGTTCAAAAGAAAATCTCCTTCAAAAGGTTGGATACATGAAAATGCTGATGTGGTAGAGATTACATCGGGATATAATCAGGCTGGCGCTGCCGGTATTTCCATTCTGACGGATTCGAAGTATTTCGGTGGAGTTGCCGAAGATTTAATCGCGGCCAGACCACATTTAAATTGTCCGGTTTTGCGAAAGGACTTTATGATTGATGAATATCAGTTGTACGAGGCCAAAGCAATGGGAGCTGATGTGATTTTGTTGATTGCTGCAGCATTAACAGTAGAGAGAACTGAAAAGCTGGCATCCAAAGCTCAGGAGTTGGGACTGGAGGTTTTGTTGGAAGTGCACAATCAGGGAGAACTGCGACATATAAATAAGTATGTTGACCTGGTGGGCGTAAACAATCGGAATCTTAAAACGTTTGAAGTGAATACAGGTATTTCGCAGGCATTAGCCGGATTAATTCCTGATAATTTTGTAAAAATCAGTGAAAGCGGAATATCATCACCCGAAACCGTTGTGGAACTCAGAAGGGCAGGATATAAAGGCTTTTTGATGGGGGAGAACTTTATGAAGGAAAATGATCCGGCGGTAGTATTGAAAAGGTTTATTGAAAAAATATCATGAACAGACTGATAAAAATATGCGGACTGAAATCTCCTGAGAATATCAGGCAGGTTGTAGCTTTGCAGCCTGATATGATAGGTTTTATCTTTTATCCTAAATCTCCGAGATACTTGAACAATCCAAAAGATATAGCAAAGTTGTATATTCCTCCATCTGTAAAAAGGATTGGTGTCTTTGTAAATGAAGCAAAAGATATAATACTGGAAAAGGTAAAAATATACCAATTGCAGGGTGTTCAGTTACATGGAGATGAATCTCCGGCATTATGTCTGGCATTGAAACAGAAGAATCTGAGAGTTATCAAGGCTTTTTCTGTATCACATCCTGAAGACCTGAAGAAATGTGCACTGTATGAGGGTTTTGCTGACTATTTTTTGTTTGACACTAAAACTCAGGGATACGGAGGTTCCGGCGAAAAATTTGACTGGGAGATTATCAATGCTTATAAAGGGCTGACTCCTTTTATACTGAGTGGAGGAATATCGCCGGAAGATACGGACGCGATCCTGTCTTTCAAACATGCCCGTTTTGCTGGCATTGATTTAAACAGTCGTTTTGAAGTCTCGCCAGGAGAAAAAAATATAGAATCGTTAAAGCAGTTTTTACAAAAGATAAAAGGATAATGAATCGTATTAATCAGTTATTTAAGCAAAAAGACAGAAATATATTATCGGTATATTTTACTGCTGGTTTTCCAAAAATTGAAGACACCGTTCCTACTCTGAAAGAGTTGCAATCTAATGGTGTTGATTTGGTCGAAATTGGAATTCCTTTTTCCGACCCTATGGCAGATGGTGTCGTTATCCAGCAATCGAGTCATTTGGCGTTGAAAAATGGGATGAGTATCAGAAAGTTGTTTGAACAGTTGACAGACATAAGGATGGAAGTACAACTGCCGTTAGTGATGATGGGGTATCTTAATCCTGTTATGCAGTTTGGTTTCGAGAACTTTTGTCGGGAATGCGACAGAGTTGGTGTTGATGGTATGATTATTCCTGATTTGCCAATGTCGGATTATTTGTCTGAATATAAGTCGATTGCTGAAAAATATAATTTGAAGTTCATTTTTCTGATTACCCCTGAAACTTCAGAGGAAAGAATAAGAGAGATTGATGAGCATACTGATGGCTTTATTTATATGGTATCGTCGGCAGCAGTAACCGGAACACAAAGTAATTTCGATAGTCGTATTGCCTATTTCGACCGGATTAATGCCATGAAATTGAAAAATCCCAGGCTTATAGGTTTTGGAGTTTCTAATAAAGCAACGCTGGATACAGTAAATCAATATGCTTCAGGAGCAATCATTGGTTCTGCCTTTATCAAAGCATTACAGGAAAAAACAGAGGTGAAAGCAGGAGTAAAAATGATGCTCAACAACTTAAATCATTAATAAAAATAAGGTATATTCTTGTTTGATTAAAAAAAAAGAATTATCTTTGCCGTCCGTTTCGAAGAGGGTTGTAAGAAGCGCTGCCATAAGGCATCTCACCTTCCCGATGTAATAATAAATACATAATTGAATGTACGCAATTGTAGAAATTTTGGGTCAGCAGTTCAAGGTGGAAGCCGGAAAAAAACTGTTTGTACACCGTATGAATGAAGCTGAAAGAGGCTCAGAGCTTGAATTTGACAAAGTATTGCTAGTTGACAATGATGGTGCAGTTACTGTAGGTGCTCCTGTTGTTGAAGGTGCAAAAGTAGTATGCGAAGTTTTATCGCATGTTCGTGGTGAAAAGGTAATTGTTTTTCACAAAAAACGTCGTAAAGGTTACCGCAAACGTAACGGTCACCGTCAGAACTTCACTGAGTTGAAAATTAAAGAAATTGTAGCTTAATTAACCGATTAAAAATTAAAGAAAAATGGCACATAAGAAAGGAGTTGGTAGCTCGAAGAACGGTCGTGAATCGGAAAGTAAGCGACTTGGAGTAAAAATTTACGGCGGACAATTTGCCAAAGCCGGAAATATCATCGTTCGTCAACGCGGAACTGTTCACCATCCGGGAGAAAATATGGGATTAGGTAAAGACCACACCCTGTTCGCATTGGTTGACGGCATCGTAGAATTCAGAAAAAGAAAAGACAACAGATCTTACGTTTCTGTAAAACCGATTGAAGCTAACTAATCGTTAGATCATATACAAATAAATGAATCTCCTGTTGTTTTACCGTGGTGTAAAATTGCGGGAGATTTTTTATTAAACCATATAAGTCATATACGTTACATATAAGATATGTTGACTATATGCATTTGGTTTTTTATTCTCAACTATTTCAAGAAGAAAAATCTGTGAAATCAGATGCTTATAAGTAACTTATATGACTTATATGGTTATAAAAAAATAAAGAATATGCTTACACTCAAATACATCACCGATAACACTGCCGAAGTAATCACCCGTTTGGCAAAAAAACATTTTAAAGCAGAAGAAATTATTGCTCAGGTAGTTGAGTTGGATAAACAACGTAAACAAACACAGACAGCCGCTGATAATGCCTTGTCGCAGTCGAATGCTTTGTCGAAAGAAATCGGTATGTTGTTTAAACAGGGAAAAACTGATGAAGCCAATGCTGCGAAAGAAAAAACAGCTGAGTTGAAGGAGATAATCCGTGAATTGACCGAAAAGCAAGCATCACTGTACCAGCAATTAAATGATTTGCTGGTACAGATTCCTAATTTACCACATGATTCTGTTCCTGAAGGAAAACATGCTGAAGATAATTTGGTTGAACGTACAGGAGGAAAAATGCCGCAATTACCTGAAGGTGCGCTACCACACTGGGAACTGGCAAAAAAATATGATTTGATTGATTTTGAGTTGGGCGTGAAAATTTCCGGAGCTGGCTTCCCTGTATATAAAGGAAAAGGTGCCCGTTTGCAGCGTGCGTTAATCAATTTCTTTCTTGATAATGCCCGTGAAGCCGGTTATCTTGAAGTACAGCCACCTTATGTGGTAAATGCTGCTTCAGGTTATGGTACCGGCCAGTTGCCCGACAAAGAAGGCCAGATGTATCATGCAACTTTGGATGATTTGTATCTGATTCCTACTGCTGAAGTACCAGTGACTAATATTTACCGTGATGTAATTTTGAATGAGAATGAATTGCCGGTTAAGAATACTGCTTATTCAGCATGCTTCCGTCGCGAAGCGGGCTCTTATGGCAAGGATGTAAGAGGGTTAAACCGTTTGCACCAGTTTGACAAAGTGGAGATTGTACAGATTCAGCATCCTGAAAAATCATATGAATCACTTACAGATATGGTAAATTATGTGCAAACATTGGTGGATAAATTAGAACTCCCCTGGAGAATCCTTCGTCTCTGTGGAGGCGATATGAGCTTTACTTCTGCACTGACTTTCGATTTTGAAGTTTATTCTGCAGCACAGGAGCGTTGGCTGGAGGTAAGTTCTGTCTCCAATTTTGAAAGTTATCAGGCTAATCGTTTGAAATGCCGTTTTAAAGGAAGTGATAAGAAAACTCAGCTTTGTCATACTCTTAATGGTAGTGCTTTGGCTTTGCCAAGAATTGTAGCAGCACTGCTTGAAAATAACCAAACGGCAAATGGAATAAGGATTCCTGCAGCACTGGTGCCTTACACCGGATTTGATACAATTGAATAAATAATATTTAAACCACATTAGTCACCTAAGTGCACTTTAGTTCTTTTTGATTATAAAGAATTGTACTAAATAATTCATTAAATATTTATTTTAATACAATAAATATCAAACCGTTTAGCTTAAGTGCACTTAGGTGACTAATGTGGTTTAAATATTTTATATTTATTTTTTTGTAGTAAATCAAATTTATGCTACATTTGTGGCCGAATTGCAATGTCGAGATTACAAAATGAGCCAAATTATCGAACATTCGGGTTTCGTATACCAAATCAACGGAAAACACATTAAGGTCCAAATTCTTCAGGAGTCGGCCTGTAGTGGCTGTCATGCCAAAGGCTCCTGCACTGCTGCCGACATGGCTGATAAGTTTATCGATGTAGAATCGGATGATGCAGGATTAAAAGTTGGTCAGGCTGTAACGGTTTACGGACAAAGTTCTTTAGGTCTTTTAGCAGTATTGCTGGCATTTGTAATTCCCTTCCTCTTAGTATTGATTACTTTGTTTTTTCTGAATAATAAAATTGAAAATGAGGCGATTTCTGGCACTATTGCGTTGGGAACCCTGCTTCCCTATTTCATTATATTGTCTTTTTTCAATAAAAAACTAAAATCAAAATTAAAATTTCATATCAAAAGGAAAGATACTTTTGGTGATGAATTCTAGTCTAATATCAGTTAACCCTCATGAATATAATTCTAGTTTCGTTAATTACCCTGGGTGTAATAGGTGCGGTTTCCGCGATCATTTTGTATGTTGTTGCTAAAAAATTTCATGTATTCGAAGATGCCCGTATTGGTGAAGTAGAAGAGGCATTGCCTGCTGCCAACTGCGGCGGTTGTGGATTTCCGGGATGTCACGGTTTTGCTGACGCCTGCGTGAAAGCGGATGAGTTGGGCGATTTGTTTTGTCCGGTTGGTGGAAACGATACCATGAAAAGGGTCGCCGATATACTCGGAAAAGCAGTGGTTGAAAAAGCTCCGACAGTAGCAGTGGTAAGATGTAATGGTACCTGTGAACATCGTCCGAGAAATAACGATTATGATGGTGTAAAGCACTGCTTTATAGCCCATAATCTGTATAGCGGAGAAACAAACTGTTCCTGGGGTTGTCTGGGCTTCGGCGATTGCGAACTTTCCTGTGATTATGATGCAATAAAAGTGAATCCTGAAACGATGATTCCTGAAGTTGATGACGACAAATGTACATCTTGCGGGGCATGTGTACGCGCTTGTCCCAAAATGCTGATAGAGTTAAGAAAAAAAGGTCCGAAAGGTCGCCGTGTTTATGTAAATTGCCGTAATGAAGATAAAGGTCACATTACAAGAAAAGCCTGCGATGTTGGATGTATTGGTTGCTCGAAATGTGAGAAAGTTTGTCCGCATGAAGCCATAACAATTACTAACAGTCTGGCATTCATTCATGATGATAAATGTAAACTCTGCCGCGAATGCGTAATTGTGTGTCCGACAAATTCGATTACAGACGTTAATTTCCCAGCACCCAAAACCAAAAAAGAACCGGTTGTTAGCGAATAACGAAATATCAATAACCCCCGGTTTTAACCGGGGGAATATAGATTGAAATAGAAAACAGAATCAAATACGGATATCAATAACCCCGCACGGTTTCAACCGTGGGAATGTTAAAATGAATAATCAATTGGTAATTGATTTATTCTCAGAAGGAATAAAATAACAATAATTTAATATAATGAAGACTTTCAGAATTGGAGGTATACATCCTGCAGAAAATAAATTTTCAGCAGGGAAAAAAATACAGACAGCATCTATCCCTAAAATGGTTGCTATTCCATTAGCCCATTATATCGGAACGCCAAGCGAAGCAGTGGTAAAGAAAGGTGATGTGGTGAAAGTGGGGCAGTTGATTGGTAAGGCCAACGGTTTTATTTCTGCTAATGTACATGCGTCTGTTTCGGGAAAAGTAAATAAGATTGATGTTCAGCTTGATGCCTCCGGTTACAAACGTCCGGCTGTATTTATTGATGTAGAAGGAGATGAATGGCTGGAAACAATCGATAGAAGTGCTGAAGTCATAAGAGAATGTAATCTGTCGAAACAGGAAATAATAAGTAAAATACAGGAAGCTGGTATCGTAGGACTGGGTGGTGCTACTTTTCCTGCTCATGTGAAATTATCTCCTCCTCCGGGAAAGAAAGCTGAAGTATTAATCATCAATGCAGTAGAATGTGAGTCGTATCTTACCTGCGACCATCAGCTAATGCTGGAACATGGCGAAGAGATTCTGGTAGGAACAACTATTCTGATGAAAGCTCTTGAGGTTGAAAAAGCAATTATTGGAATTGAAAACAATAAGCAGGATGCAATTAAACATTTAAGTGAAATTGCTAAAAACTATAAAGGAATCAATATTGAAGCTTTGAAAGTTCAATATCCTCAGGGAGGTGAGAAACAATTGATAGATGCGCTTATTCGTCGCCAGGTACCGAGTGGAAAGATTCCGGTGGAAGTTGGTGCAGTGGTACAGAATGTAGGAACTACTTACGCCATCTATGAAGCGGTACAGAAAAATAAACCCATGATTGAACGTGTGATGACCGTGACAGGGAAGAATGCTCCCAATCCGTCAAATTATCTTGTTCGTTTGGGGGTTTATTTGTCGAATGTCGTGGATGAAGCAGGTGGTGTTCCCGAAGGAACCGGTAAAATTGTCGGTGGTGGCCCTATGATGGGTCGTTCGCTGATGAATTTGAATATACCAATGGCTAAAGGAAGTGCGGGTGTTGTTTTTATGAGTGATAAGGAGTCGGTGCGTAAACCGGTGAAAAACTGTATCCGTTGTACAAAATGTGTCAATGTTTGTCCGATGGGACTGGAACCTTTCCTGTTAATGGCACAGAGTGAAAGAAATATGTGGCCGGAAATGGAGACAAACCGCGTGATGGATTGTATCGAATGTGGCAGTTGCAGTTATACCTGTCCTTCAAACCGTCCGTTGCTTGATTATATCCGGTATGGAAAATCTACTGTTGGAAGTATTATTCGTAATAGAAACGTAAAACAAATTTGATAGATGGAAAAACTGATTATATCACCTGCACCGCATATCCATGGTGGGGATTCGGTTTCGAAAAATATGACAGGAGTAATGATTGCACTGGTACCGGCTTTATTGGCAGGTTTGTATTTTTTTGGTCTTGGGGCTCTTATTGTTACTGTTACTGCTGTTGTTTCCTGCGTACTTTTTGAATACCTGATTCAGAAATTCATCCTGAAGGGAGAAACAACAATCATGGATGGTTCGGCAGCGCTGACCGGATTGTTACTGGCGTTTAATCTGCCTTCCAATCTTCCTGTCTGGATAATTATCATAGGTTCACTGGTAGCTATTGGTGTTGCAAAAATGAGCTTTGGAGGTCTCGGAAACAATCCTTTTAATCCGGCATTGGTAGGGCGCGTTTTTCTTTTAATTTCTTTTCCGGTACAAATGACCACATGGCCTGTTGTTGCACCTCTCACTACTGCCTATTTAGATGCAAATACCGGAGCTACGGTTTTATCTATGCTAAAGGAAGGTGGTGCTACACTACCGTCGATAATGGATATGTTTATTGGTAATATGCCGGGTTCATTAGGAGAAATTTCTGCTATCGCACTTTTGATAGGTTTGGGGTATATGCTGATCCGGAAAATTATTACCTGGCATATTCCTGTAAGTATATTTGTTACAGTAATTGTTTTTGCAGGGATTTTATATCTTGTTGATCCGTCAGAATATATGTCGCCTGTTGTTCATTTGTTGTCCGGTGGACTTATGCTCGGAGCTATTTTTATGGCAACCGACTATGTTACTTCGCCTATGAATCCCAAAGGTATGTGGATTTATGGTGTGGGTATTGGTATTCTGACTGTTGTAATCCGTACATGGGGCGCCTATCCTGAGGGAGTTTCGTTTGCTATTCTGATAATGAATGGTTTTACTCCCCTGATTAATTTCTATGTGAAACCGAAACGGTTTGGAGAAAAAGCAGTGAAGAGATGATGTCAAAAGACAACAGACAACAGTCAAAAGACAACAGACCGTACACCAAAGACCGTACACCAAAGACCGTAGACCGTAGACTGAAGACTGGAGACTGGAGACAAAAAACTTTAATGACTATATGGTAAAAAAACAAAATGGCAAAATTAGAATCAAGTTTTAAAAATATGGTGTTAGTGTTGACCACGATTACGGTGGTTGCAACTGTTGCCCTGAGTTCAGTTTATTCACTGACGAAAGAACCTATTGCCGCCTCAAAAAAAGCAAAGAAGGAGAATGCTATAAAAGAAGTACTTGTTCCTTTTGATCGTTTGGAGGAAGAAGCTGTGGTGTTGGAAAATATTCCCGATAGTTTTTATGTTTATAAAGCATATAAAGGAGATGATTTTGTGGGTGCGGCGGTATTGACGTTTTCAAAAAATGGTTTTAGTGGCGAAATTAAGATCATGGTCGGGTTCGATAAAGAAGGTAATATTATCAATTACTCGGTACTTGATCAAAAAGAAACACCGGGCTTAGGCACTAAGATGGTCGACTGGTTTAAGACAGAAAAGGGCCATCAGGATATTCGTGGACTCAATGGAGCCAAAAATAATCTGACAGTATCGAAAGATGGGGGCGAAGTGGATGCTATCACTGCTGCAACCATCTCATCAAGGGCTTTTCTTGAATCAGTACGTTATGCTTATATTGCCTACACTCAGAATTATGATATAGCATCAGGGGCAACATCAATGAACGATTCGCACAACGAAAATAGTAAGGAGGACAAACAATGAGTAAATCATCCAATTTTTCAGTTTTATTAAACGGAATCATTAAAGAGAATCCGACTTTTGTAATTATGCTGGGTATGTGTCCTACGCTGGGAACTACTTCTTCTGCAATGAACGGATTTGGCATGGGACTGGCAACCACATTTGTGTTGTTGTCGTCGAATGTTGCCATTTCATTGTTGAAGAATATCATTCCGGATAATGTCCGTATCCCGGCATTCGTAGTGGTTATCGCGGCATTTGTAACATTGGTTGAAATGGTGATGCAGGCCTATGTTCCTGCATTGTATGATAGCTTGGGGATATTTATTCCGCTTATTGTGGTTAACTGTATTGTGTTGGGACGTGCCGAAGCTTTTGCTGCAAAAAACACCGTTTTCAAATCGTTTTTGGATGGTTTGGGGATGGGACTTGGTTTTACACTTGCTTTAACAGTGCTAGGTTCTGCGCGTGAAATATTGGGTACAGGAAAAGTGTTTAATTTTACGTTGTTTCCTGAAAATTATGGAATGCTGATGTTTGTCCTGGCACCGGGTGCATTCATTGCATTAGCTTACTTAATAGCCATTTTTAATAAATTGAAAAAAGCATAATATATTAGCTGTCACTTGTGACGGCTCTACTTAATAAATCAACACTTAAAACTAACTCTCATGGCCTATATATTAATCTTCATCAGCGCTGTATTTGTCAATAATATCGTGTTGTCGCAGTTTCTGGGTATTTGTCCTTTTTTAGGAGTCTCCAAAAAAATTGATACTGCCCTGGGTATGGCAGGAGCTGTAGCTTTCGTAATGACTGTTTCGACAATAGTTACGTTTATCATACAGATCTATGTTCTTGAACCATTGCATATTGGTTACCTTCAGACCATCACTTTTATTCTTATTATTGCTGCTTTGGTACAGTTCGTTGAAATTATTCTGAAGAAAATATCCCCGGCTCTTTATCAGGCTTTGGGTGTTTTTCTCCCCCTTATCACAACCAATTGTACAATTCTTGGGGTGGCTATCATGGTGATTCAAAAGGATTATAATCTTCTGCAAAGTGTTGTTTTCGCCATTTCGACAGCCATTGGATTTGGACTTGCATTAATTTTATTCGCAGGTATCAGGGAACAATTAAATTTAGTATCTTTGCCGAAAGGAATGAAAGGAACTCCAATTGCATTGCTGACTGCTGGTTTATTGGCAATGGCGTTCATGGGATTCGCGGGAATTGTGAAATAAAGACCTGCATGGGGTAGAGACCTTGCCTGCAAGGTCTCTACAATAAAATGCGGCAATAGCTCAGTTGGTAGAGCGTCGGCTTCCCAAGCCGAAGGTCGCGGGTTCGAACCCCGTTTGCCGCTCAGAAACAATAAAACTATATTTCAAGCGTGGAAGAATCAATTAAAAAAGTGATCCTTTTAGGATCTGGTGCGTTAAAAATCGGACAAGCCGGCGAATTTGACTACTCCGGCTCTCAGGCATTAAAAGCGATGAAAGAGGAAGGTATCTCTACTGTACTCATTAATCCAAACATTGCAACTATTCAAACTTCCGAAGGAATTGCCGATAAAGTATATTTCCTTCCTATTACCCCCTATTTTGTCGAACAAATTATTATTAAAGAAAAGCCTGATGGTATTTTACTGGCTTTTGGTGGCCAAACGGCGTTGAATTGCGGTACAGAGATGTATCTCAATGGTACGCTTCAAAAATATGGAGTAAAAGTACTGGGTACTTCGGTAGAAGCTATAATGATCACGGAAGACCGTGATCTTTTTGTTAAAAAGCTGAATGAAATTGAAGCTAAGACACCGGTATCGCAAGCAGTGGAAAATCTGGAAGATGCACTGAAGGTAGGTCGACGTATAGGTTTCCCGGTGATGGTACGTTCAGCATATGCGCTGGGTGGTTTGGGTTCTGGTATTTGTAATAACGAAGAAGAATTCATTACACTGTGCAAAAGTTCGCTGGCTTATTCAAAACAAATCCTGGTAGAGGAAAGTCTGAAGGGATGGAAAGAAATTGAATTTGAAGTGATACGTGATAAGAACGACCATTGCTTTACTGTTGTTCCGATGGAAAATTTCGACCCGCTGGGAATTCATACGGGTGAAAGCATTGTAGTCGCTCCAATTATCTCTTTAACAAAAGATCAGATTGCTTTTCTCGAAGATGTTGCCCGTAAGGTGGTAAGACATATTGGTATTGTAGGAGAATGTAATATTCAATATGCATTTAATGCGGAAACAAATGACTACCGTATTATTGAAATCAATGCCCGTCTCAGTCGTTCTTCTGCATTGGCTTCTAAAGCGTCAGGTTATCCGCTGGCTTTTGTGGCTACAAAACTGGCATTGGGCTACTCTCTCGACCAAATAGGTGAAATGGGTACCCCTAATTCTGCCTACGTGGCACCCTCAGTAGATTATATGATTGTAAAGATTCCTCGCTGGGACCTGACTAAATTTCAGGGTGTCAGCAGGGAGATTGGTTCCTCAATGAAATCTGTGGGTGAAATCATGTCCATCGGTCAGTCTTTCGAGGAAATAATTCAAAAAGGCCTGAGAATGATAGGGCAGGGTATGCATGGCTTTGTTGGGAATAATGATCTGACTTTCGACAATGTGGAGTCGGCACTTTCGAACCCGACCGACCTTCGTATTTTTGCTATTGCTGATGCATTTGAAAAAGGATATACGGTTGATCAGATCGAGGCGCTTACCAAAATAGATAAGTGGTTCTTAGGTAAACTTGAAAATATTTATCAGTATACCAAGGTACTGTCATCTTATAAAAAAATTGAAGAACTTCCTCAGGAGGTGATGAAGGAAGCCAAACGTCTTGGTTTTTCTGATTTTCAGATTGCCCGTTATGTAGAGCATCCTGAAGGAACAATGGAAGAGGAAGTGTTGAGAGTACGTTCACACAGGAAGATGGTGGGAGTTAAGCCTGTCATTCGACGCATCAATACAGTAGCGTCAGAAAATCCGGAGAAAACAAATTATCTCTATTTTACTTATGGTTCTGATAAAGCCTATCAACCTGCTGATTCGGGTAAAGAGGCTGTGGTGGTGCTTGGTTCGGGTGCATACCGTATCGGTTCCTCGGTGGAATTCGACTGGTGTTCGGTGAATGCCGTGCAAACTGCGCGTAAACTGGGTTATGAGTCGGTGATGATTAATTATAATCCAGAAACAGTCTCGACCGACTATGACATGTGCGACCGCCTGTATTTCGATGAATTATCGTTTGAACGCGTGTTAGATGTGGTGGAAATTGAAAATCCAAAAGGAGTGATACTGTCAATGGGAGGACAAATCCCAAATAATCTGGCCATGAAGCTGGATCGTCAACAAGTACCTATTCTGGGTACGGCAGCAGCCTCTATCGACAGGGCGGAAAACCGTCACAAGTTCTCATCAATGCTGGATGAACTTGGTGTCGACCAACCCCGTTGGAAGGAACTGACCAGTTTCGAAGAAATTGATGATTTTATTGCTGAAGTAGGATTCCCGGTGCTGATTCGTCCGTCTTATGTGCTTTCAGGCGCGGCAATGAATGTATGTTTTGATAAGGAACAGATGCGTAAGTTCCTTACCATGGCAGCAAAAGTATCAAAACAATATCCTGTCGTTGTTTCTGAATTCATGCAGAATGCCAAAGAAATTGAATTCGATGCCATTGCACAGAATGGTGAAGTCGTTGAATATGCTATTTCAGAACATGTGGAATTTGCCGGAGTTCATTCCGGAGATGCTACTTTAGTATTTCCGGCGCAAAAGATCTACTTTGAAACCATGCGCCGGATCAAAAGAATTTCGAAGAAAATTGCCAAAGAGTTGAATATCAGTGGACCGTTTAATATACAATTCCTTGCCCGCGAGAATTACATCAAGGTAATTGAATGTAACCTGCGCGCTTCACGCTCTTTTCCATTTGTGTCGAAAATAATCAAGCGTAACTTTATTGAGACAGCTACCCGCATCATGTTGAATGCTCCTTACAGTAAACCCGATGCTTCTGTTTTTGATCTGGAATATATTGGTGTGAAGGCATCACAATTTTCTTTCGGCCGTTTACAGAATGCCGATCCTATCCTTGGTGTAGATATGTCGTCGACCGGCGAAGTGGGTTGTATTGGTGACGATTATCAGGAAGCCATCCTGAAATCTTTACTTTCGGTAGGATTTAATATTCCTGAAAAGAATGTGCTAATTTCATCCGGAGAACCAAAATCGAAGGTGGATTTACTGGAAGCAGGCAGATTGTTGCAGAAGAAAGGATATAAGATTTATGCAACTCGTGGTACTCAACGCTTTTTTACTGAAAATGGAGTTGAATCGGTGGCAGTTCAGTGGCCTGATGAGGATGGTGAGCTGAATGTTAAGAATATGCTGGCCAACAAACATTTTGATTTGGTTATCAATATCCCAAAAAATACCACAGAACGGGAACTGCGAAATGATTATCTCATCCGTCGTAGCGCTATTGATTTCAATATCCCGCTGCTTACCAATGCCCGCCTGGCATCGGCTTTTATACAGGCTTTCTGTAATCTCAGACTTGAAGATATCAAGATTAAGAGTTGGGACGAATATTGATTTTAGTTGAGAGTTGAGAGTTGAAAGTTAAGAATGTATCCTGATTTTCAACTTTCAACTTTCAACTCTCAACTTTTTTCTACTGTTGTATGATTCAAAGGATTAATCTTTGTATCTTTGCACTCCCAAAATTTCAATTATCATTATGAATTTAGAATCTTCCATACAGGCCATCGTAAAAGATGCCGTGTCGCAGTTGTATGCTTTTGAAGCTGAGTTGGCACAGATACAAATCCAGAAAACCAGAAAAGAATTTGAAGGCGACCTTACAGTGGTGACTTTCCCTTTCGTGAAAGCAGCTAAAAAATCGCCGGAAGGAGTAGGGCAGGAGATTGGAGAGTATTTGCAGAAAAACAATGCTCTGATTGCCGGATTTAATGTCATCAAAGGATTTCTGAACCTATCCATCAATAAAAATTACTGGTTGCAGGTGCTGAATGAAATAGCGCAAATGTCTGATTACGGATGCAATAAAGTTGTTGATGGTGATATCATGATGGTGGAATATTCGTCTCCTAATACGAATAAACCTTTGCATTTAGGGCATATCCGAAATAATCTGCTTGGTTTTTCCATTGCTGAGATTCAAAAAGCTAATGGTTGGGAAGTGGTGAAAACCAATATTGTGAACGATCGTGGTATTCATATCTGTAAATCGATGTTGGCCTGGAAGTTGTTTGGAAAAGGAGAAACTCCTGAAAGTTCGGGGATGAAGGGGGACCATTTGGTTGGAAAATATTATGTGGAATTTGATAAAGCATACAAAGCTGAAATCAAAACCCTGATGGAAAAGGGAATGCCGGAAGAAGAGGCGAAAAAATCGGCTCCTCTGATGCTTGAAGCGCAGAAAATGTTACTTGCCTGGGAAAACCACGACCCTGAAGTGGTGGGCTTATGGAAGATGATGAATAGCTGGGTATACGCAGGTTTCGATGCAACATACAAACAGATGGGAGTTGATTTCGATAAGATTTACTATGAATCTGAAACCTATCTCGAAGGAAAGGGAAAAGTGGAAGAGGGTCTTGCGAAAGGGGTGTTTTATAAAAGAGAAGATGGCTCGGTGTGGGCGGATCTGACTGCCGACGGATTGGATGAGAAGTTATTGCTGAGGGCAGATGGCACTTCCGTGTACATGACACAGGATATTGGTACAGCAAAGTTACGTTACGAAGACTACAATATAAAAAAGATGGTCTACGTGGTGGGTAACGAACAAAATTATCATTTTCAGGTGTTGTCGTTGCTGCTCGACAAACTGGGCTTTGAATGGGGAAAGGATTTAGTACATTTTTCCTATGGAATGGTGGAACTGCCTGAAGGTAAAATGAAAAGTCGCGAAGGAACCGTTGTGGATGCTGATGACCTGATGGCTGAGATGATCGATACTGCCCGCGAAACCGCAAGAGAATTAGGTAAACTCGATCATTCATCGGAAGAAGAAATTGAAGCAATTGCCCGTATGGTTGGCTTGGGAGCTCTTAAATATTTCATTTTGAAGGTTGATCCCCGCAAAAATATGACCTTTAATCCTAAAGAATCTATTGATTTCAATGGAAATACAGGTCCTTTTATCCAGTATACCCATGCCCGCATCAAATCGGTATTGCGCAAAGCAGAGGAGCTTGGCATTGTGATTAATGAGCCGGTTGCTGCAAATATGGAAATTTCAGAAAAAGAAAGTTATCTGATACAATTGTTGTCCGAATTTCCATCTGTGGTGAGAGAGTCGGGTGCAACTTTCAGTCCGGCCATTATCGCAAATTATGTGTACGAACTGGTAAAAGAATACAATCAATTCTATCATGATTTTTCAATTCTGAGAGAAGAAGATGAAGATAAAAAATACTTCAGACTCGTACTTTCAGCCAATATTGCTAAAGTTGTAAAAACAGCTATGGCGCTGCTTGGCATCGAAGTTCCGGAGCGGATGTAAATAAAAATTCGAAGGAAGATAGCATCATATTAAAATAATATGATTATTTTAGTGCGCAATATCATAACCTTGGAATAATGCCGGCAAAACTTTTATGGCTCTTGTTGTTTGTTTTTTATGCTTGTGAATTCAAAGAAACGGGCAGTGTAACTGTGCCGGACGCCGGGAAATCACCAGTTGAAAAAACGATTCGGGATACCCTTCATGTAGCTACCATGTATGGCTCCTCGTCTTATTTTAACTTCAGAGACGAGATTATGGGTAATGATTACGAAATGGCCGACGATCTCGCCTCCTATGCCGGTCGGCCACTGAAAATACATCTTGCCAAAAGTACAGATGAAATGCTGAAAATGCTCCGCGAAAGGAAAGTCGACATTATTGCCTATAGCATCTACGAAACCAAAGCGTTGAAAGATAAATTCAGATTTGTGGCATTTCAGGAAGATTCATATATGGTATTAGTGCAACGAATCGGACTGAAAAACGTCTCTGACATTCATGAGTTGACAGGCAAAACGGTATATGTCATTGAGAATTCGGTGTATCATGAACGCCTTGAAAATCTCAATAAGGAACTGGGTGGTGGCATTAATATACAAACTGTAAGTGATACTGTTTCTGTCGACCGAATGATAGAAATGGTCGCTGATAAAAAAATAGAATATACAGTAGCACATCATAAAACGGCCAATCAACACAGGAATTTCAACCGCCGGCTTGATTGTCGGATAGAGATTGGCTTTCAGCAGAAAAATGGTTGGTTGATACGTGAAGACGATGAGGCCACCCGGAATTTAATTTCAAAATGGGAAAAAGATCCCGATACCGAATTACTTAAATCACAATTGTACGGTAAATATAATTACAGAAATCCCTATTTTATATCACAGAAATTACTGATACCTAAAGGAGCTATTTCCCCATACGATGTATATTTTAAGAGATATGCCCCCGAAATCAAATGGGATTGGCGCTTGCTGGCGGCAGTTGCTTTCCACGAATCAGGATTTGATTCTGCTCAGGTATCTCGAAAAGGAGCGTCAGGATTGATGCAACTGATGCCTCGTACTGCAGCCAATTTTGGATTAAGCAGGAGTAATATTCTGAATCCTGAAAAGAATATTGAAGCAAGTGTGCAGTATATCAAGAGTTTAAATCTTCTTTTCAGAAAGGTTGGGAATGCCGAAGAGCGGGTGAAGTTCATATTGGCATCCTATAATTCAGGTCCTGCACATGTGCTGGACGCGATGGCTTTAGCGGAGAAATACGGAAAAAACCCCTACATCTGGTTTGGACATGTGGAATATTATTTGTCAAGAAAGCATGAACCTGAAATTTATAATGATGAAGTGGTAAAGTATGGCTATTTTAGTTCAGCAGTGACTCTTAAATATGTAAGGAATACTCTCGATACTTACAATAAATATAAAGGGAGAATATGAATTACCGCGCTTTCTTTGAACACCTGCAATCCCGTTATCATCTCGAAGAATTATTGTTGTATCTCGATCATCATCCACAGGATTTTGATGAACTGTTTGCCATGGTTTTTGAAGCGGAAGAAAAGATTGCCTGGCGTGTCCTGTGGGCCTGTGAAAAGGTAAGTCAACGTACTCCTGAGTGGTTTGATGAAAAGAAAATACAGATGATTACCGATTTGGTACTGACGACAAAACATCATGGACTGCACCGGATTGGTCTGTCAATTCTGAATTCATTCCCCGTACCCGATCCTTTAAATATTGACATGCTTAATGCTTTGTATGAATGGATGTTGTCGCCTAAATATTCCATTGGGGTACAGAGTCTTGCCATGAAGCTGCTATATAAATATACGCTGACAAACGAAGATCTTTTACGCGAATTTATCATTACGCTGGAACAGGTCGACGAGAATGATTATACCATGGCTTTCACTGCTTCCAAAAGGAACATACTGAAAAAGCACAACTAAATATCTTCAAATATATACGGAAAACTGAAATCAAATTTACCCTCCATGTTTTTTTATTCAGTTTTTTTCTGTACATTCGCAATAATATACATTTATTATTCATCAAAAAATCCGTTTTATGAAAAGAAACTACTTCTTTACTTTATTTCTATGTTTTATTACGGTGGCAACATTTGCTGCAAAACAGCCGGTTAAAGGCATCTATTTAACCAAAGAAAGAATTTCCAGGATTAAATCGCAGAGCGTAAATACATCGGCTTCTGCAGAAACGCCTAAGATATTATTATTTGATAATTTCAGCAAATTCGTTGCGGGTAGTGAAACCACTCCTGATGCAACAGATATTACCGATGCTGAAACAGGAGAAATTCCAGCTTCATACACACAGAATGCTGGTTGGTATGGTTGGGGCGTTTATCAGGCAGGAGGTACTGCATATTTAGGCTGGGTTAAATACAGTGAAGTTGACGCAACACTCGAGGACGGCCCGGGTTATATATCTACTCCGGTTTTTGATGCTTCAAATGCTTCAAATGCTTCAACAGGTTATACAATTAAATTCAAAGCCCGTTCCAAATCGATAACCGGTGATGTGATGGCAGTATATTGGAACTGGTTCGACGAAAGTCTTAATGATTACGATTACGATGGAAATGAAAATATCACCATCACAAATCAATGGGCAGAATATACTGTTGAAGCCAGCTTTGGAAATGCTGAATCATATGTGGATTTTTATGCTACTGCATCGGAATTTTATATTGATGATGTGGAAATATCAGCTATTGGGGGTAATACTCCACCACCATCGGGAAATGTTGTTTTTTATGAAACATTCGGAGATGAAGGTCGAGCAGCTAATCCAAGGGCAAAAGTAAATGAATATACCGACTATGATAATGGTAGTCCTGTCGTTTTTTCTTATACAACAACAGATTATCCTGATGTAAGGGCTACTTCAACCATTAATACCCATGTGTGGTTCCCTGCCAATAAAGAAACCGATATGGTGATAAGCAATATTAATGCTAAGGGTTACAGTAATCTTAAATTGTCGTTTGATGTGGCATGTGCTGCCGGTAATACCAACCTGAATAAGATGATGCTCTATGTAAACGATGTGGCTGTTACTGTTCCTTCGGTGGCAATTGCAACATTAAATACCTATGTAAGCTCAGGAGATATAGCAATAAATGCTGCTGATGCTATCAAATTACGCTTTTACTATACTGTGGCAAACAATCCAACGAACTTTGGTTACCGTATTGATAACGTGAAAATTACGGGAGATAAAGTTTCAGGTTTGGAAAATCCACGTTCATCAGGTATTTATGTTGCTGATGGAAGATTGGTTGTGGAAGGGAATACCTCGGACGAGATTGAAATATATCAGGTTTCGGGAGTGTTGGCAGCAAGATATTCGGCCAATACTCAGACAATCTCACTTGGTACATTGAATAAGGGTATTTATCTGGTGAAAGCAGGCGACAAAATACAGAAGATCATTCTGTAAACCCAAAATTTCAGATAGACAGGTTATATAATAATTTTTTATTTTTATATGGGGCAGACACAGGTGGTCTGCCCCATTTTTATTGTATTTCTATACAGATGATTATCAATATTTACTGGTGATTGCTTGTTAATCAGATATTAAAGCATGCATGCTGCTGATAAAAGTATTTTAAGAAAAAAGTGTTACCTTTGTCAGCGTTTTTAAAATTAAGAACACAAATTTACTTGAAGTTTAATTAAATCAAAAGTTATTATGACTTTAAAGAAAAACATCATCGCATTACGACAAAAGAAAGCCCTGGTGCAGATGGGTGGTGGTAAAAAAGCCATCGAAAAACAGGCTGCAATGGGTAAGATGACTGCCCGTGCACGTATTCTTTATTTGTTGGATGTGAATTCCTTTCACGAATATGATTTATTCGTAGAGCATGAAGAACGCAATTTTGGTATGGACATGAAAGAGCTTGCGGGCGACGGAGTTATTACCGGAACCGGAACCATTAATGGAGCTCCTGTTTGTATTTATGCTCAGGACTTTACTGTTATGGGTGGTTCATTAGGTTTGAAACACGCCCGTAAGATCACCAAGATCATGGATCACGCGCTGAAAATGAAAGTACCCTGTATCGGCATCAACGACTCAGGAGGTGCACGTATCCAGGAAGGTATCGGAGCGTTGGCAGGTTATGGCGAGATTTTCTATCGCAATACCATGGCTTCCGGCGTTATCCCTCAGATATCCGTGATTTTAGGCCCTTGCGCAGGTGGTGCTGTTTATTCTCCGGCTCTGACCGACTTCGTTTTTGTGGTGGAAAATATCTCAAAAATGTTCATTACCGGTCCCAATGTAATCGAAACTGTTTTAGGTGAAAAAATATCTCAGGAAGATCTTGGTGGTGCCCGTGTACATGCTGAAATTACCGGGAATGCTCATTTCTTTGCTCAATCTGAAATCCAGTGTCTGAACCAGATCAAGGAACTTATTGGCCTGATTCCACACAGCAATCAGAAAAAAGCTGAAAGAGTGACTCCTAAAAAGCCTACTTTCACAAAGAATATCGAAAATATTATTCCTGCTGATCCAAAACAGCCCTACGACGTACGTGAAGTTATTTATGCACTGAGTGACGAATCAAAATTTCTTGAAGTTCAGGAGCTTTGGGCTCCTAATATCGTGATTGGTTTTGGTCGTATGGATGGTGAAACGATTGGTTTCGTAGCAAATCAACCTATGTACCTTGCAGGGGTACTCGATTGTGATGCTTCTGATAAAGCCGCCCGTTTTATCCGTTTCTGCGATGCCTTTAATATTCCTATCGTGACGCTTGAGGATATGCCGGGTTATCTGCCAGGTGTGGATCAGGAGCATGCAGGTGTGATCCGTCACGGAGCTAAGATGCTCTACGCCTATTCTGAAGCTACAGTTCCTAAAATTACCGTTATCCTTCGTAAGGCTTATGGTGGTGGTTATATCGCCATGAACTCACGTCACCTGGGTGCCGACTTTATGTTTGCATGGCCAAGTGCTGAAATTGCCGTAATGGGTCCTGAAGGTGCTGCTAATATCATCTTCCGTAAAGAAATTATGGAGGCGGAAGACGAGGATGCAATGCGTCAGCAGAAAGTAGAAGAATATATCGAAAAATTTGCAAACCCGTTTGTGGCGGCAGGTAAAGGTTATATTGATGCTGTTATTGAACCGTTGGAAACACGTGAGTTAGTATTACATGCACTCGAAGTTTCGAAGAACAAAGATGACTACCGTCCTGCTAAGAAGCATGGTATTCCTCCGTTCTGATCCAGGTCAGTTCAGAAAAAAATATTAATCCAAAAGTAAACAATATGGGTAAAGAAAATCCTGAATTGGTGCAGTTTGCCGTAACTGCCCGGAAATATAAAACCTTGTTGACGACAAAATACAAGAACCGTAAAGTGTGGGTTGATCCTAATCCTTATGAAGTTCAGTCGTTTATACCGGGAACTATACTTGAGATTTCGGTGAAAGAAGGTGAAGTCGTAAATGAAGGCGAACCGCTGTTAATTCTTGAGGCAATGAAAATGCAGAACCGAATTGAAATGCCTTTTACAGCTAAAATTAAGAAAATCAATGTAAATGTGGGAGACAGAATTCCCAAGGATACTTTGATGATTGAACTGGAAGCTGCTGATGAGGAATAAAGCGTTTTGACTGAATATATGAAAAACGGGATGTAAGGTGTTTGAAACCTTCATCCCGTTTTGCTGTTTTGTTATATTGATGAATAATTATTTTGTTGCAGGAGGCGCCAATACCACTTTTACGTTAAGCGGATATTTCACTTGCTTTGAAAACTGTTGTACGGCAGCCAACCATTCTTTCTGAGTAGGAAATTGCCATTTGCTCCATCCTCCACCGAAATAATATGTAAACTCTGTACCAGGAACATAGTTGCTTAAGAACAAAGCATGTAAATCCTGTATCTTATAGGCAGTTTCTTTTACGGGTAAAACTACGGCAACATAATTTTCGCCGGAAGGAACATCACTTGCCATTGCATTTTCTCCATAAACAATCAATCCTGATGCTTTCTGAAGCCTTCCTTTTCCATCGTGCAGTGTAATTCCTGTGGCAAGCTGCATGGTTTGTTTTTCTCCGGTAAGTTTTACAACTGCTTTGTTCAATACCGAACCTGCATCAACGGTGATAGTAAGTTCTTGTTTGTATTTCTTCCCTTTTACATTCATTGTGTCATAAGTAAGTGTGAACACCGAACGCAACGGCCCGTTTTCAAGTACCTTATAGGAGTTGAAATGACTACCTATCCACAGAGTGCTGTCGGTATAGGGTGCCACACCACCGGCTCCGAGTGTTTTTCCAACTTTGTAGCAATCCAGCCCTTGTCCGTTGTCAACATGGTATGACTTTCCATATTTTAATTCCCCCCTGTAGAAGCTGTCTACAACAAGTTCATCAGTCCGTTTTAACCAGAGGTCTACACCATTCGACGGATTTTCAGCCAATAGAGCAGGACCGTACATGCGGTAGGCAGCAAGATCATTTTCCCATGCAAAGTCATCTTTTCTTTCAGGAACAAAGCGGGCAAATGTTTTGGCTTCTACAGTGGCTGGTTTACCATCGGTGATAGTGTAAATCACTTTGGTGCCGGTTTTAACTGTTACAGGAAAAATGACTGACTGTGGAGTTGTTTTTCCTTTATAAATAAGTTGATAGGAAACCTCCTTGCCGTTTTCATCTTTCAGAATGAAATTTGCAGATTTAAGTCCGCCAAAATCACCCGCTTTCACTTCAACCATTTCATTCGTACGGTCAAATGGATATTGATTTGTAATCTCAATTGTCTTTTGAGCTAATACACTTCCTGTGATAAGTGTTAATAAGGTAAGTAAATAAAATGTGTTTTTCTTCATACGATAAAAATTAAATAATGATTATTATGAATTTTAATATGAATCATATTAGCCACATTAGTTTTCAACAGTTACTAAAATGATTGATTCCCTGCAAATATAAATATTTTACAGGGAACCAATAGCTTTATCAATTATAAAAAAACTGAAAATTTGAATTTTAATAACTCTTGAGAACTAATGTGTCTAATGTGGTTCAGGGATTATCAGGGTTGTTTACCAATGTATGCCAGAATACCGCCATCCACATATAGGATGTGTCCGTTGACAAAATCTGATGCTGATGAGGCCAGGAATACAGCGGGTCCCTGCAAATCTTCGGGCGTTCCCCAACGTGCTGCAGGAGTTCTTCCGATGATGAAGTTGTTGAAAGGATGTCCTTCTTCTCTCAGTGGAGCTGTTTGTGGAGTAGCAATATAACCAGGTCCGATACCGTTCACCTGAATATTGAATTCCGCCCATTCACAAGCCAGATTTTTGGTAAGCATCTTCAATCCACCTTTAGCTGAAGCATAAGCCGATACAGTTTCGCGACCCAGTTCACTCATCATGGAGCAGATATTGATGATTTTACCACCACCTTTTTCTATCATACCCGGAGCCACTGCTTTTGATACAATGAAAGGACCATTGAGGTCGATGTCAATCACCTGACGAAAATCTTTTGCCGACATTTCAATGGCGGGTATACGTTTAATAATTCCGGCATTGTTGATCAGAATGTCAATAACACCCACTTCTTCTTTTATTTTGGCAACGGTGGCATATACTGCATCTTCGTTGGTTACATCACAAACATAACCATAAGCTTCAATGCCATCTGCTTTGTAGGCAGCCAAACCTTTATCAAACATTTCCTGATTGATGTCGTTGAATACGATTTTTGCTCCGGCTTTAGCAAGTGCTGTTGCCAATGCATATCCAATACCATAGGATGCTCCTGTAACCAGGGCAATCTTTCCGCTTAAATCAAATTGTTTCATATAATTTCTTGTTTTAATTTTTGAATCAAAATTGGCTCTTTTATTATTCAAATTATCACCAATTTTTAGTTTTCTCCGGTTAAAACCGGAGGATATTCATTATTAGTTATTAGCTATTACATTAGTTCTGTGTGTTTTCTGAAATCCTGATCGCTGTAATCAAGGTTTTCGCCTGCCATACCCCATATAAAGGTGTAATTGCTGGTAGCTGCAGCTGAATGGATCGACCATTCCGGAGAGATAACCGCCTGATCGCCCTTCATCCAGATATGACGTGTTTCGGTGGGTTCGCCCATGAAATGACATACAACTTCACCTTCAGGTACTTCAAAATAGAAATAGGCTTCCATACGTCGGCTATGGGTATGTGCCGGCATGGTGTTCCATACGCTACCAGTCGCAAGTTCGGTCATCCCCATCTGTAACTGACAGCTTTGGACTACTTCGCGCACAAGCATCTTGTTGATATTACGGTGATTAGCGGTTTCTGACGAACCCAACTCCATTACGATAGCATCGGCTTTGGTAACTTTCTTGTCGGGATAGTTGCGGTGTGCCGGCGCTGAATTGAAATAAAATTTAGCTGGTTTGTTGCTGTCGTCACTCGAAAATACTACTTTCCGGTCACCGGCACCAATATACAATGCTTCTTTAAATTTCAGTTCGTACTTTACTCCATCTACTGTTACACCACCTGATCCACCGACATTATAAATTCCCAATTCCCTGCGTGAAAGGAAATAATCGGATTTTAAGGGATCAATTGATTCAAGTGTTAAAGCTTCTTTTACAGGCATTGCTCCTCCTACAACGAGTCTGTCGTACAGAGTGTACACCATGTTAACCTCATCAACTGCAAATAAAGTCTCAATCAGATGCTCACTGCGTAAACGGGCTGTGTCGTAATGTTTCGCGTCCGCGGGATGTGATGCGTAACGCAATTCATAATTAGTTTTCATTCTTATTTAATTTTTTTATTGATTACTTCTTTGATAAGTTTCTGTTCTCCATCTGAGTTTTGAAATCATCGCAAAGATATATAAATAAATTGGTCTACCAATTGTTTGAAGCATTAATTTTATATCTTTGTACGATGTTAGGTAATTATTTGTACAATAATATCACTCAGGCATTGCCTTTTGAGCCGACTGATCAGCAAAAAGAGCTGATTCAATTGTTGGCCAGTTTTATTATTGATACGGCTCCGGAGAAGGCATTTTTGCTGAAAGGTTATGCAGGTACAGGGAAAACCTCTGTGGTAAGTGCATTGGTGCGCAGTTTGACTCAATTACAACAGAAAGTTGTTTTGCTGGCCCCCACTGGCCGTGCAGCAAAAGTGTTGAGTGGATATTCCGGTTTTCCTGCCTATACGATTCATAAGAAAATATATCGGCAGAAATCAATGTCGGAAAGCTTATTTCAGCTGGACGATAATTTACATACCAATACTTTGTTTATTGTTGATGAGGCCTCTATGATTTCCAACACAGGAGGCGACAATGAGTTTGGAACCGGATTTTTGTTGGATGATTTGATTCAATATGTATATAACGGAGCAGAGTGCAGTCTGCTTCTTCTGGGTGATACCGCTCAGCTTCCTCCCGTGATGCAGGAAAACAGTCCTGCCCTGGAAAAGAACAGATTGGAAGGATATGGTCTTAAAGTGATGGAATATACGCTGACGCAGGTGGTAAGACAGGCGCTCGAAAGCGGAATTTTATACAATGCAACGCTTTTGCGTAAGGCGCTGGATGATGAGCTGACAAGTCACAGGCCTAAATTGAAACTATCAAATTTTAAGGATATTCAATCGTTAAGTGGTATGGATCTCACGGATGAAATACAACGGTCGTATGATGGAGTGGGAGTGAAGGATACAATTATTATTACGCGATCAAATAAACGTTCCAATATCTACAATAACGGCATTCGTGGACGGGTGATGATGCGTGAAGATGAGATTTCGAATGGTGATTTACTAATGATTACCCGTAATAATTATTTTTGGAATAAACCTTATAAAGAAATTGATTTTATAGCCAACGGTGATGTTGTTGAGGTGGTCAGAGTTGGTAAGTACAGGGAAATGTATGGTTTTCGTTTTGTTGATCTTACATTGCATTCGCTTGATCTTGACTGGGAGATTGATGCCCGTATATGGCTGGATAGTTTGCAATCGGAATCTCCAGCTCATGCCGGTGAGTTAAGCAATCGGTTGTTTGAATTGGTATCGGAAGATTATCAGGACATCAAAAATAAAAGAGAACGTTACAAACAGATGCTTGAAAATGAATATCTGAATGCCTTACAGGTAAAATTTGCTTATGCAGTAACCTGTCATAAAGCGCAGGGAGGACAGTGGAAAAAAGTATTTATAGATATGGGCTTATCTCCTGATATGCAAATTGACAGAAACTACTATCGTTGGCTATACACAGCTCTCACGCGTGCTACCGAGAGTGTTTTTCTTGTTAATTATTCAACGTAATAACTATGTTTGCAGGCTATTAAATAATATTTTAACGTAAACAGCTTTTTGTAATTATTTGTTTATCTTTGTGATGTTATTAAACAATCAACTGTCATGAGAAGAACTTTATCCACTATCCGGAAGATTGCCTTGTTGTGTTTTATAAGTGTTGGATTGAATGCTCAACAGATTAACAGCTTGTATTTTCTTGATAATTCTCCTTTGAGACATACCTATAATCCATCTTTTCAGCCGGTCAGCAATTTTTACTTCGGTATTCCGGCACTTAGCAATATAAAATTTGGTTTCGAAAGTGATCTGCCAACCTATAAAAATGCGGGTTTTGATTTAGGGCATGTGTTTGATCTGGAGGCTGATAAATCAAAACTACTGTCGGCTCTCCGCCCTTACTCGGCATTCAATTCAAATTTGCAGTTAACCTTGTTGGACATGGGTTTTCGTTATAATTCAAATTACTGGACATTAACGGTTTCTGAAAAGGCGGAGTTGAATTCATTGCTTCCTAACAGCACTTTTAGTATTCTGCTGGATGGCTTTGATTTAATCGATGGCTTTAATGCGAACATGACAGGTTTGAATTTTACAATCAATACTTATACTGAAACTGCCCTGGGATATTCACGGGCTGTGAGTGATAAATTCGGTTTTGGTGCGAAATTAAAATTACTTTACGGGAACAATTATTTTTCTGTATTAGCAAATCAGACGAATATGAATGTTACCAACCAAAATGTTACAGCAGCTGCAAATTTTTCGGTTGTAAAATCTTCGGCCTTAGGATTAAATGACCAGTTTGGACTGGTTAGCCCGGCTGGTTTCTTTGATTATCTGAAACCACAGGGACTGGGAGGTGCCGTTGATCTAGGGGTGAATTATAAGCCTCTGAAATTTATTGAGTTAGCATTGTCGGTAAGCGATTTGGGTATGATACGTTGGAGTAAACCTCAATCTATTCAATATCAATTGAACTATGTGTTTGATGAAAATGATAGAAATTCATGGTTGGCCGATCACCCGGGAGTTACTGAAGTGCCTCAGGATTCAATTATTGCGGATATGAAAAGTCATCTCACTACAACCCGCTCGAATTTATCTTCCATTGATAATTATTTATCTCCGAAAATGAATTTTTCGGCAGAATTTGGTTTGTTGAACAATAAACTGAGTTTGGGACTCCTTTCCAGAAGTATGTTGAGAGATGACAACTTCGTTCATGAATTGACTTCGGCTTTTAATATCCGTCCTAATGACTGGCTTAATTTGGGGCTTTCCTATTCCATAACCAATGGAAATATGAGTAATATTGGGTTTGGGGGAAGTATTCGTGCCGGCAAGTTGAATATCTTCCTTACTGCCGACTATATACCGTTGAAATATGTAAGTATGGATTTGCAACAGCTTAATCCGGTTGTTCCTGCTATCAACTTCCCACTCGGATACGAAAAGAACAGGATGAACTTCGGCTTGGGCTTTAACTTTGTTTTTGGTAGCCGTAAGGATGCGGATAAGGACAGGATTAGTGATAAATTCGATAAATGTCCGGATACGCTCCCGGGAGTAAAAGTAGACAGCCATGGTTGTCCGGTTGATACTGATAAAGACGGTGTTCCGGATTATCTCGATGCCTGTCCGGCTACCCCAAAAGAAGCCCGTGGCTATGTGGGCCCCGATGGTTGTCCGCTGGATTCTGATGGTGATGGTATTCCTGATTACATGGATAAATGTCCGGGGACTATTGGTGCATCCCGCCAACATGTCAACGATGAGGGTTGTCCTCTCGATACTGATGGTGATGGAGTACTCGATTTTAAAGACCGTTGCCCTGATACTCCTGTTGGAATAAGTGTTGATTCTGTAGGTTGTCCTGTTGATACTGATGGTGATGGAGTACCTGATTATCTTGACCTTTGTGCCGAAACTCCATTTGCAGCAAGAGGCTTCGTCGATAAAAACGGTTGTCCGGTTGATACCGATGATGATGGCGTTCTCGACTATCTTGATCTTTGTCCTGACACTCCTGTTGAGGCTCGTGGCTTTGTTGATATCAATGGTTGCTTGATTGACGCTGATGACGACGGGGTTGCAGATTATATGGATGAATGTAAAAATACACCTTTTGCTGCACGGGGTATGGTGGATCATCGTGGTTGTCCGCTGGATTCAGATTTTGATGGTATTCCCGATTATTTGGATGATTGTCCGCGTGTCCCGGGATCTGCAGAGTTCAGAGGATGTCCCGAAATTAAAAAAGAAGTGAGACTGCTCATTCAGAAAGCTGCTCAGACCATTCAATTTAAGAAAGATACCCTTGATATTGAAAGTTCATCTTTTGGGATTTTGAATGAAATTGTTACGGTGTTAAATCAGAATCCGGCATATTATCTTCAAATTCAGGGTCACACAGATAATGTAATCAGGAAATCCCATTTAATAGCAGATTCAGTTGTTGTGGCAATTGAAAATAGTATCAGCTCCGATACAATTACTCATAAACTCCCGGCATTGGCTGATAAAGTAGCATTGACGGGCAATGAATTGCAAAAAAATGATTCAGTAACCAAGGTGCAGATATCAGAAGCCTATGCTAAACTCGTAAAGCGATATTTTATTTCTAAAGGCATCGAAGAAAAACGCTTATTTGTGAGAGGTTTTGGTGATACAAAGCCGGTTGCGACCAATGAAACTGAAGCTGGCAGGTCTAAAAATCGAAGGGTTGAATTGCTGGTGGTATTTGAAGAAGAAAAGTAAGATGATGTAATAAAATCAAAATGGAAACGGTTTGCAGCAGTGTTGCAAACCGTTTTTCTTTGCTGTGGAAATTTTTATGGTTTTTCTTCTTTTGTAATCGTGATGGTGGTTGTCATTGTCATTTCACCCATCGCTACAGTGGCAGTACCTGAGTTGTCCTTAATGTACTTGTTCGCTTCAGCTTCGGTCACTTCGTCCATTTCAACTGTTTGAACCACCGTCATTGGATAACCTTCCATTTCTGGTTGAACAGAGACTACGGTGGTAACCGTAAAGATCCAGTCCTTTTTAACATTTTCAATTTCATCATCACCACATGAACTGATAAAATTAATCAAAAGAAAAGTTGTCAAAAGCAAAATTGTTTTCTTCATTTTAGCATTAGATTTTAAAAATTAATAATATATATTGTTAATAACCAGATATGTTTCAATAGATTTAATTATTTCATATATCTTATGTAAAAGTATGTTTATTCATTTAAGTATTGCTTCACTTATGTGTTTAAAATAGTAACATATGTTCTGATTAGAATCTTTTGTTAATAATGTGAATCCATTGTAGAAAGGTTATCAGAAGTGTTTGAAACATGAGCAAATGTATTCTTACTTTCTACTGAAACGCTAAGAAGACAATTTTCAACTTCTGATTCGCATTAATAATTGATTGAAGAATTTCGATATTTTTACAAAAAAATCCGGGGCTGCCAAACAGTTGACAACCCCGGATTATTCAAAAACGTAAATGCGATCTACAAATTTGTTTATTGTATTTCCCAGGCTAAAGCACTTGCACCAAGAACGGCTGCATCTGCTTCTTTCAGGTCAGAGAATAATACTTTAATTTTTCCTTTCCAGATAGTTAGTAAATTCTTTTCCATATGCTCGATGATAGGCTTTAGAATATAATCGCCTGATTTAGTAAGTCCTCCGAATAAAACAATAGCTTCCGGAGCACTGAATGCTACAAAATCAGATAAAGCTTCACCTAATATCTTACCGGTAAATTCAAAAATCTCCAAAGCCACAACGTCTCCTTGCAGAGCTGCATCATGTACATCTTTTGAGGTAATTGATTCAACAGGAATATTACGCAACAGACTATCGTCTTTTCTTGTTTCAAGGATTTCTCTGGCAGTTCTTGCAACACCATTGGCCGATGCATAAGTTTCAAGACAGCCAGTTTTTCCGCAAGCACACTGACGGCCATTATTCCTTACCGAACAGGTATGTCCCAGCTCTCCGGCAAAACCATCATGTCCATAAACTAATTTTCCATCGATAACAATTCCACTTCCCACACCTGTACCCAGAGTGATCATGATGAAATTTTTCATACCACGGGCAGCTCCATAGGTCATTTCGCCAATTGCAGCAGCATTGGCATCATTGGTCAGGACTGCTGGAATGCCAAACTTATCTTTCATCAGCTGAGAGAAAGGAATGACGCCTTTCCAGTTCAGGTTAGGTGCAAATTCAATGTTGCCGGTATAATAATTTCCATTTGGAGCTCCGACACCAATACCTTTGATTACCGATACACCTCCTACTTCATCAATCAATTTAATCAGTTCATCATAGATGTCCTGAACATAAAGATTGATGTCCTGGTGAACACCGGTTTTAACAGCAGCTTTTGAAATTACATTTCCACGGGCATCCACAATTCCGAAGACAGTGTTTGTCCCTCCCATGTCCATGCCAATAACATAAGGTTTATTCATAATTATTGATTTGTTTTATAAAGATTGCATTAATAAATTACAATAAGGTAATTTGATTAATGCAATCTAAATATGTTAATAATATAATTTATATTTATTCGACAGGAATGTCTTTGTTTACATTTTTGCAACCGGCCAAAGCATACCATAACATGTAAACCAAAGCAGCAACAATTACCCAGTAAGAAGCAAGGTAGCTAACTGTGATGTCGGCAACTGCACCCTGAATCAAAGGCAATACACCACCACCAACAACCATTACCATGAATATTCCGGATCCCATGGCAGTATATTTTCCGATTCCTTCCACTGCAAGGTTAAAGATGCCACCCCACATGATTGAAGTACAAAGTCCGCATAATACAAATAAAACAACAGACAAAGGTACTACCTGCATACCAAAGCTGATGTCAGCTTTAAATACGGGCATACTTACCGAAATATTTGTAGGTAAGAAAATACCTGTAACAACAAGAATTAAAGCGAGAACACTCACAAAAGTCAATTGCGTTTTGGCAGATATCTTTCCGCCAATGGTTCCACCGATCAAACGACCAATCAACATCAGAAACCAGTAAGTTCCTACTACGGTACCTGCCGCACCCGCATCTATACCCATTCCCGAAGCTCCGTCAGTTACACTTTGTGCTGCAGTAAGGAATAAATTGATAAAGTTTGGAATACCGACTTCGACACCAACATAAAGAAAAATGGCTATGGTTCCCAAAACAAAATGACGGAACGACATTGCGCTGTACTTGTCTTTGGCGGCTTTTTTGTCTGATTTTTTTTCCAGATGAGGTTCAGGAATTTTAACCATTGAAAGCACAATAAATGCAAGGGCAAAGATTCCCATAGCAATAAGCAATGCAGGGATGGCGTCTGATAGAGTAGCTTTTGTGGCGTCTGCAATAAGGTAACCACCTAAAATTGGAACAATTGTAGCTGCAAGCGAATTTACTGAACCACCAAACTGGATCAATTGATTTCCTTTTTTGCCACCACCACCAAGGGTGTTCAACAATGGATTAACAACTGTGTTAAGCATTGCCATTGAAAAACCGGATACAAAGGCTCCTGTAAGGTAAACGGAAAATACAGGAACAAAATCGCCTCCTTTTTCGTAAGGCATCATGCCGGAGATCAGCTGAATACCAACGCCGATAAAACCTACGGCAATTGCAGAAAGAGCAGTGAATTTATATCCTTTGTTTTTGAGGATAATCCCTGCAGGAAGACCCATAAAGAGATAAGCGAAAAAATTGGCGAAATTGCCAAGCTGTGACATCCAGTTTTGTATGCCCGGCTGATTTTTTACGATTACTCCAAGCGGATTTGACAACCCGGTTACAAAAGAAATCATTGCAAATAATGCAAACATCATTGCTATGGGTAAAGCATAGTTTTTCTTTTCGTTGTTCATTTTTTTAGTTATTTAGTTTTTAAGATAATGATTTTTTAGCGCTCAAAGTTAATATTTTTAATTTTCAGATGGTTTCTTTTTACGAAAAAAAAACTTTGTATTCCTATGTTGTATAACATGTTTTGATGATTATGTCACAAGTCACTAAAGGTTTCTCTCAAGAAATTCAACCATTCGGGTGTATAAATGTCGTCGGGTTTGTTTTCCGGTAATACTGTGGTTTTTATCTGTATAAATCTGCATCTCAAATTGTTTCTCAAGTTCTACCAGTTTGTTGATGTATACCAGAGTGTTGGTATAATGAACATTGTCGTCGGAAGTTCCGTGAATGATTAATAGTCTGCCGTTCAGTTTTCCGGCATTCAAAAGGGCAGAACTTTGATCGTAACCGCTGAAATTTTCCTGTGGTGTTTGCATGAAACGTTCGGTATAGGCAGTGTTGTAAAAGCGCCAGTCGGTAACGGGTGCTACTGATATACCGGCTTTGAAAACTTTTTCTCCGGTGCTCATTGCCGTTAATGTCATAGTTCCTCCGAAACTCCAACCCCATATACCTATACGATTTTTATCTATATAACTCAAATCACCAAGATATTTTGCAGTTTCAACCTGATCTCTGGTTTCTAATACTCCCATTTGCTTGTAGGTGCATTTCATGAATTCACTTCCACGGGCACCGGTACCTCTTCCGTCAACACATACTACCACATAATTCAGCGTTGATAAATAATATTCCCAACCAAAGTCCCATTCATCCAATACCATTTGTGAACCGGGACCTGAATATTGCACCATCAGTACCGGGTATTTTTTTGTAGGATCAAAGTTCACCGGTTTTATCATCCAACCATTAAGAGCAATATTCTCCCTGGTTTTAAAACTGAAAAATTCTTTTTGTGATACTTTTAATGTTCTGAATGCTTCTTTTATAGCCGCATTGTTTGCGATGTCCCTTATTTTTTGTCCGGTACTGTTTCTCATACTTAGGGTATTAGGCATTGCAACATTTGATTCGTCAAGTACAAAGTATCTGAAGTTATTGCTGAAATAGGCATTATGTGTACCTTTTGCATTAGTAAGACAAATCTTTTTACCTTTTGCGTTGATTGAAAAAATATCTCGCTGCATAGGCGAATATTCAGCAGATTGATAATAAATGGTGGCGTTTGCTTCATCCACTCCGTAAAAATCAGTAACATCCCAGTTTCCTTTAGTAATTTGTCGTAAGATGGTACCATCCATGCGATGCTGATAAATGTGGCGATAGCCGTCTTTTTCGTTTACAGTGTAATAAGATTTGTTGTCGCTACTAAAGTATAAAAAATCAATGTTTTGGTAGTCAACATAATATTTATCTTCCAGTCGGTTAATGAGTTTTGATAACCCGGATTTCGGATTGGCAAAATACATGTCCAGCCGGTTTTGATTTCTGTTCAACTGAAAAACTGCCAGTTGTTCCGGATTGTTGGTCCAGCGGATACGTGGGATGTAATATGATTGTTCAGTTTCATTTAATTTGATGGTACGTGTTGTCTTGTTGAAATCATCATAAATACAAACCGACACTTTTGAATTATTTTCTCCTGCTTTTGGATACTTGAATGTTTTAAATTCCGGATAGAGTAGTGGCTCTTTATTTTCCGGGTTTAAGAAAGTCTGAAAAGTAAATTCCTTTACGTCATTCTCATTAAATTTGATGAATGCCAATAGTTTGCTGTCGGGACTCCAACTATAGTAATGGGTGTCGGTAAATTCTTCTTCATATAACCAGTCGGCAATGCCATTGATGATTTTACCTTTTGCTCCGTCTTTTGTGATTTGTATATCTGTCTTGAATTCTACCTTCTTCATATACAGGTTGTTGTTATGTGCAAAAGCAATATAACGATCATCAGGCGAAAAAACGGGAGCCTCTTGTGGAATTTGTGACGATAAAGGATCAAATTCTTTGTATTTTATGTCATAAACATAGTATTCTGCGGTGAAAGATCTCCGATAGCGTTTCTTTTCATTGGTGTACACCAGAATCTTTGTTTCTTTAGGACTAAGTATATATCCCGAAAAAGAGCTGATGGGGGGATTCTTTGATTTGCTGATAGACAATAGTGTATCAACAGCTTCTCCTGTTTTGTAGCTGTATTTAACAATAGCCTTGTTGTCGACCATTAAGGTATAATGTTCTCCATCATTCATAGATAGGGGAATCGTTGTTTTTTCCGGTTTGAATTTTCCGTCGGTAATATCATACAGCAAATTCGCATTAACCTGAAAAACTGCTGTGATCAGCACTAATATAAATGTTGTTTTTTTCATACTTATAAAAATAAATGCTTATTCATTCACAAAATTAATTCAAATATCCTCGCTGTGCAACAACATGCTTTCATGTTCTTTCGGTAAACGGATAGCAAATGTGGTTCCTGTTTTTATCTTAGAACTAAAGGAAATTGTACCATTCATATTCTCAATAAAACTCTTTGACAGACTAAGTCCCAGACCCATACCGGTTGATTTGGTTGTAAAATTCGGTTTAAAAATATCCTGCTGTATCGGTAACGGAATGCCGACACCATTATCCGTGAATTTTATTAGAATTTCGTTGTTAATTGTCTCCAACTCAACTGAAATCTTACCTTTGGTTCCATCTTTTATAGCTTGAGTAGCATTCTTTAAAATATTATTGAATACCTGAAGTAGTTGTTCTGCATCTCCATTCACACAGACATCCTTTTCGACTCCTGAATAGCTGATATCTATATTTTCATGATTGTTTTTAAATAATTCCACCACCGAAAATAATTTTGCTGCGACATCTACTTTGGTAAATTTAGTTTCGGGCATTCGGGCAAATTGTGAAAATGTTCCGGCAATTCTGGATAAATTGTCGATTTGCTCAATCAGAGTCTGTGTTGATTTTTCAAAATAGGCATCAAAGCTATCATGATCCAAATGTTTGGTTCTGATGAGTTGTTGGATGGTCAGTTTCATGGGAGTCAACGGATTATTAATTTCGTGTGCTACCTGTCGCGCCATCGTTCGCCAGGCAGTTTCTCTCTCCGATTGTAAAAGCAACTGAGTGCTTTTTTCAAGCTCGTCAACAGTTCTGTTATATTGTTCAACCAATTGTCCTATTTCATCCTGCCATTTATATTCTACTTTTTCATTTTTACCGCCTAAATGCATCGATTTCAACTTGTTCTCCAATAGGTGTAAAGGATCTGCGAGTTGCTTTCCTGCAATGATTATCAATACAATAGAGATAACAATAATGATGAGATAAATCTGAATGATTGCAAGAAGAAACTGTTCAATTTTTGCGTTTATTTCAGTTTGGCTAAGGTATTGTGGTATAGAAATATAGCCGATCTGAAGATAGTCGCCGTTAATCATATCGGTATATGCCGCCAGATAACTTAAGTTTCCAATTTTTTCATATTGATTGCCTGGTGTTTCGTTACTGAAAAATACTTGTGGAGACATCATTTGTCCGAGCAGGTGTTTGCTGAATATAAGCGGTTGGGAGCTCCCGATCAGTTTTCCGGTGTTGTCATATATATTAATGTCGGTCTGATATCTGTATGCCAGTTCTTCCAGATTAATTTTCAGGCTCTGTGCGTCAATTGTTGAAATATCTTCAGTCCAGTAATATAAATCCTGTAATGATTTTTGGAGATATTGTTTTTTCTTTTCTATGTTGGATATTTGTTCCTGCTGATAATTATTTCTGATGTATTTGGTAGAAAAAATAAGGATACCCATGAAGCTCATTAGTAATAAAGAAATAAAAACCAGTTGAAACTTGGTGGTTAATCCTATGATGTAGTTTCTTTTACGGGTTTTAACTTCATATATCCAGAAGAGTACTTTTGCTACAAGTAAACTAAACAGGAATGATAAAATGAAATAATAAAACAGAGTGGTGATATTTGCCGTCGAAATTCTGGTGATGATGATTTGTAAATTTGCTCTTGTGAGTACGTAAAACTTGTTCTGAGCAGTTTTTATTATCCTAAATCCATCTTTTAAATGTATAAAAGTTGTGTCTACTTCCGGCCAGTCATATCTCAGGTCGCTGTAAATCAACTTGTTGTTTTCGTATTTTGCAGCTGATATATTTAATTGATTCAGTGTTCCCGATTCGTTACTGATGAGTAGGTCGGGAAAACTATAACTTCTGAAATTCCTTTTTGACTCAAATTCAAAAACGATAAAGTTCAGTTGGCCTGGATTTATATCAGTCCCGGTTTGTATTAATCCAATGAAACTCAAATCGTATAAAGAAGCAGGTAAGCTGTAAAAACCAGTTTCTTTGAGTTTTTTTCCGTTGTACGCCAGATATTCTTTGTAATACTCATATGCAGGAGAATGATCTGATATAACTTTGATTTTTACATTATATTTATTCCAAAAACCTCTCAAATAATTGTTGAAAATATACCTGGTCATTATTTCCACCGAATCCGGTTTTATTGCCAGTTGCTGTAACTTCTCATCCTCTTTTATGTTTTTATCAAGTTCTTCCAGTAGTAATTCTGCGATAGGATCACTTTCTGAATTACCATTCACGAGAATGTTCTCGGCAAGTACCTTGTATTTATTGAATTTTTTATATTCGTTGAATTGATAAGATATGATGAGGATAACAAGATTCAGAATAAAAAAGTAGACTCCAAAGGTTTTAAAATTAAACGAATTTTTGAAAAAGACTCTGCGAAAAAAATCAAAAGTGACAATTATCAGGAGAAAACATATGAAGTGAATGATAAATGTCTGAGAAATAATGCTATACAATGCAATGGATCCAGGAATAAATAAGAGTTCAATCCGAATAGCTTTTAAAGACCTGGGTTTGATTGAATGATTTTGTGCGATTTGCAACATAAAAAACGATCCGAGAACAAGAACGAAGATTATAATTTGTGTCCAGATATTAGTAAAAATGTTTTCGCGAAGGACCAATAAATTAAAACTAAGGTTCGAATTAAGAATCAGACTTTTTATTGTTACAAAGAAAAATAAAATATAGAGGTATAAACCACTTCTTTCAAGAACAGGGTATTTCTTCCTCTTCTCAACTTTAAGGTGATACGTTAAAATAATTACTATGACAAAGAAACATATAACACTAAGATGAGTAAGTGTTTTTATCAAAGTGTTCGCGGCGTATTGCTGTGGAGTGAAAACAGAATTATTGAAAAATAGAGCAGGATAGTCGAAATAGCACAAAGTTAGTAGTCCAATACCAAGAACGAATGTAATGGACCAGAAATGACCCGGCTTAATTTTCTTAGATGCTGATAAAGTGTTGATCCTGAAATATATTAATAATAACAGAAAAAAAGCTAATGTAAATGAAAGGAAACCGGTCAATCTGTAGGATTCATTAAATGCCTGTTTCCCATCCTTAATTACACTAAATAGAAAATGGTCGTTTTTGTCATTTATGTGATATGTATCAGGTATCTTTTCTCCGTTGATAGTTATGTTTTTATCAACTGGAAATGACCTGCTGAATTCATTCCGAAGATATTTATTTTCATATGGAAAAGCAGTTTTTATGTTGATAAATGTCAGTAAACCGTAATCATGTAAAGAGTATTTCCATTTGTAGATTCCATATGCATTGTTTAATTGAATGAAATGCCATTGTGAATCTTTTTGAAGTACTGCCGGTTGGATGTCGAATTGATTGGTATTCCAGAATAACAGATCATCTCCGCTATAAATATAGCAAGCATTGTCTTGTTTTTCAGCGAAAAAATCAGTGATGTTTTCATTACCCTGAAAGTCAGCAAAATCAGATAAATGTTTAAGTAATTGTTCCGACTGTTCCATCTCCCGGTACAGAACTTTTGTGAATTTTTCCTGTGAGAAAAAATTTTCAGAAGAGTGCTTGTAAAGAAATTCAGCAATAAAACCTATAGTTACGCTTAAAAAAAACGCTACAAGTAATAAAACATATTTCTTATCGGGATGCATCATTTGTTTACTTATTCATGATGATAATTTTCTCCTCTGATAATCGTCATAGCTCTGTACAGTTGTTCAGTAAAGATCAGCCGTATCATTTGATGCGAAAAAGTCATCGGCGACATTGAAATCATTCCGTTAGCTCTATCATATATTTTTTTTGAAAATCCAAAGGGACCACCTACAACAAAAACCATTCTTTTTATTGATGAATTCATTTTTTTTTCCATAAAATCTGCAAAAGCCAAAGAGCTGTATTGTTTTCCTTTTTCATCCAATAGGATTATATTGTCCTGATTGTCAATTTGCTTAAGGATCATATCTGCCTCTTTCTCCTTTTGCTCTGCTGTAGATAAATTCCTGGTGTTTTTTAATTCAGGAATGACTACGGTTTCGAAGTTTAAGTAATACTGTATTCTGTTCGTATAATCCAGTATTAATTGCTGAAGGCTCTCCTGATTTGTCTTTCCAATCATTAAAAGTAAAACTTTCATTGAGATTTGTTTGTTAACTAATTGTGGCCTGCAAATTGTAAAGAGAATATTTTGTGAAAATGCATAGATGTTTTTACAGTTTACAGGGGTCAATTGTGTGAAAAAATAAAGAAAGACTTGCTATGACTGAATAAAAAATGTATTTTTGCAGAGGTCTTTTATCGTCAAAGTGCAAATATGGCACTTTTAAATGAAAAATCCTCTTTTTTTATGGACGATTTGTGAACTTTTAAAACTTTAAAAAATGAAAATGTTGATATCCGTTATTCTCATGATCTGTAGCATTCAGATAGCTAATGCGCAGCATGAAGTCTCTGCTGATATCCTGAATGCAATTTCTGAAGGAAACGCAGTTGTTTTATCTTCTTATTTTAATGAAAATGTTGAATTGGTGGTAGGCTCTGCCAATGATGTTTTCAGTAAACAACAAGCAGTCGGTATCATGACCGATTTCTTTAAAAAAAACAAAGTAAGTTCTTTCCATGTATTACATAAAGGGACTAAAGAAAGTTCAGCTTTTTCTATCTGTACATTAAAAACAACTACTAATACCTTCCGGGTATATGTGCTCGTAAGACGATCCGGAACAGGACAATTAATACAGCAATTAAGAATAGAATCATCCAATGACTAATGAATTTGAGCAGTTGATATCGCTTTGGTTTGCAGAAGATATCGGCGATGGTGACCACACAACATTATCTTGCATCCCTGAGACTGCAAAAGGTAAATCACAATTAATTATTAAAGAAGACGGAGTGTTGGCTGGCGTTGAAATAGCACGTCAGATTTTTCATGCTTTTGATCCTGAATTACAAATGACTGTATTTATTAGGGATGGAGCAAATGTAAAAGTTGGGGATATTGCTTTTGTGGTAGAAGGCAAGATCCAATCCTTGTTGCAGACTGAGCGATTGATGTTGAATATCATGCAACGTATGAGTGGTGTAGCAACCAGAACCCGACAATATGTAAATAAGTTGGACGGAACTAAAACCAGGGTGCTTGATACGCGTAAGACTACCCCGGGATTACGTTTACTTGAGAAGGAAGCTGTAAAGATCGGCGGAGGCGTCAATCATCGTATTGGCTTGTATGATATGATTTTATTAAAAGATAATCATGTAGACTTTGCCGGTGGAATAGATAAAGCAATATTACGGGCAAAGGACTATCTGAAAGCTAAAGGTAAAGATTTGAAAATTGAGATAGAAGTCCGGAACTTCGATGAGTTGGCACAAGTGATGAAAATCGGAGGTGTTGATCGTATTATGCTGGATAATTTCACGGTTGAAAATACCCGTAAAGCGGTTCAAATAATTGATGGTAAATATGAAACGGAATCTTCAGGGGGCATTACTTTTGATACATTAAGAGATTATGCTGAATGTGGAGTGGATTTTATCTCAGTAGGTGCGCTTACACATTCGGTGAAGAGTCTGGATATGAGCTTTAAAGCTGTTTGAAGCCTTTGTAAAAACGATAAAAAGTAATCCCTGCAACAATACCGGCTAATCCGTCAGCAACGGGAGTGGCAGCCCAAGCTCCATTTAAGCCAAATAATAAAGGCAGGGTCAGAATGCCGGGGATCAGAAAAATAAACTGGCGGGTAAGGCTTAAAAAGATTGATATCTTTGCTTTTCCGATTGATTGGAAGAAATTACTGATAACCACCTGAAACCCTACGACAGGAAACATGATAATGACAATTCGGAGAGCATTGGATGCAATCCGGACCAATTCTTCATCAGTGGTAAACAATCTGACGGAGAATTCCGAAAAGAACATACCGAAAAGAAAGCCTGCAGATGTAAGAGTTGTAGCCAGAACAATTGCTATTTTTACTGTTCTGAACATCCGGTCGTAAAGTCCTGCACCGAAATTGAACCCAACAACCGGTTGAGTTCCCTGATTAAGACCCATTACTACCTGTATAACTAAAACAAGCAGACTGTTTACAATTCCATAAGCTCCGATTGCCAGATCACCTCCATATTTTATAAGTGTAGTGTTGATCAATACAACCACAAGACTTGCTGCTATTTGCATGCTGAATGGAGACAGCCCTATGCTTAATATTGAACGAACAATTGTTTTATCGGGTTTAAAATAAATTTTTTTGAAACGTATGTGTGAAACCGGCGAAGTGAAGTGTGCCAATACCCATACACTACCGGTCATGTAAGCAATTACCGTCGCCCATGCTGCACCTTGTATTCCCCAGTTGAAAACAAAAATAAATAAAGCATCTAGCACTACATTAATAATTGCGCATATCAGCATGGTATACATGGCTTTTCGTGGAAAACCAGAAGCACGCATGATATTGTTGAATCCGAAATTTATGGCTGAGAAAATTGATGCGGGGACAATGATATTCATATATTCTTTAGCATATCCGATGGTTTGATCAGTACCTCCAAAAAAACGTAACAGATCGCCCATGAAGATAAATGTTAATAAAGACATGCTTCCGGTAATCAGAATAGTAAGTGTAAGCGCGTTGCCAAGAATTTTTTCCGCTTTTTCGTGGTTGTTCTCTCCCAAGGTGATAGAGATACGTGATGCAGAGCCAGCCCCGATCAATAAACCAAATGCCATCAGCAGAATCATAAAGGGGAAAGTCAGTGCGAGACCAGATATGGCTAACGGACCGACACCTTGTCCAATAAATATCCTGTCAACAATATTATATAAAGACATGACAACCATACCCACAATTGAGGGTAGGGAATAATGCCAGATAAGTTTGCCTATTTTCTCAGTACTGAGTATATTGGTTGTTGATGTCGACATTGAATATCTTACAGTATATTGTGTTATATGTATTTTACTATTGGGCGGCAAAATTACAAAAAGTGCAAGATTAAAGTTGTATTTACTACATAAATTAACAAATTATCCACATCTATACAACTTGAACATCCATATGGAATGATTATATTTGCAATTTTAAAATCTTAAAATAAATTTACAAACATAGCATTAACCTTGAATAAATAGATATTCATCATGAACAGAAAAATTAATGGTTTTATTTGCTGTTTTATAATATTGTTGTCAGTTGCCGCTTGCAAAACATCTGTAGAACCTGATTTCAGCTACTCTCCGGAGTTGCCTAAAGCCGGTGAAAAAGTTAGTTTTACAAACTTAACTGAAGGTGATGAAACCTGGAGCTGGACTTTTGGTGACGGAGGATCTTCAACTGCTGAAAATCCGACACATACATTTAAAAAGCCGGGGAAATATAATGTTACATTAAGTGTTAATTCAAATAAAAATGATGTTTGTACCAGGCAAGTGGTAGTTTATGATTCTTTACCATCAATTTATATTGAAGGAGGAAGCGTAAAATACTATCAACCGACGGAATTTAGTGTGTTGGTATATAATCCATATGGTTATGATGTAACTTATGAATGGACATTCTCAGCCAATGCTCATAGCGTGAGTATTGATGAGAACGGAAAATCGACCAAATCGGCTTTGTCCGTTTATTTCAGCCAAAAGAACGTGGAAGAAACAGTGCATCTTGAATTAACAGTTGGTGATTCATTGTATAAGATTGATAAGAAATTCTTAGTGGAGAATGTACAGGCCCGCAGTATAGTGATGGCTGCTAAAGATGGTAGGATATTGAGACAAAGAATATTTGATAAGGGTCTTGAAGATTATACCCAAACGGCGTTTAGCTCAGGTAAACATCCATTTTATATTCAATGTTTATCAAATAAGCTATATATCTTTGATGCCGGTACCTACGTGGGTGCAACAAAAGAAGAACTTAACGGAAAAGCTGGCGATGGCAGTATCCGTAAAATTGATTTTGAAACAGGTGTGTCCACAGAGATAGTAAACAATGGCAATGTAGGAGCTGAACATGGTTTTTACAATGGATTTGTTGATGGTTCTTCAATTTACTGGACAGATTTTAGCCAGTTTGTGTACAAAACTCCGAACAATAATAGCGTTTTGGGAAGTTTTGACTGGAGAGGGAGTGATGATGCACAAACAGCAGTGCCGTTTTATCTTGCGAAAGTTGACAGGCTTGGTTATTATGGTAACGGATTGGCCAATGATCAAATGAGTGGTGGTATCTATTTTTATGATAATATTTATTTTTGGGCAAAAACAGGTAGCGGAAGAGGTATTTATCGTTTCTCGGCTAATGATATACTTGGTTCAAATGTTACAGGCGCAGGGACTCCTCCACAATCCGGAACTATTCTTGCTGATTTTGCTGTCAGAGCTTTTGCTATTGACAACATAAATCAAAAAATATATTTCTCAGTAACGGCTCCTGCTGATAAAACAGGTTTTTGGGTAGCAAATCTTAGTGGAACAAATCCTGTAAGAATTGACGATGCCCCAATGGATGCTCCTTCTGAATACATTACTGGAATTGTAGTTGATAATGTTACCAATAAAGTTTATTGGGCCTATCGTGCACCTGCACATTTGTCTGAGGATTATTTTGTACAAAATCCTAAACACAGAACCGGAGTGAAATGTGTACGTTTAGCCAAGTCAAACAGTGTCTATAAAGATATTGAATATTTTGCTCCTGGCGTTGAAGTGTATGGTATTGCTATCGATGAAGTCGTAAAATAATCATGTTATCCATCCTGATCCCTACATATAATTATGATATAACCAAACTGGCAGTCGATCTTCATCAGCAGGCAACCGAGATGGAGATCGATTTTGAAATTATCGTAATGGAGGATGGATCACAAAAGTTTACATCGAACAATCAAACAATAAATACTCTGCCGGGTTGCCATTATTATGTTCTGTCCAATAATATAGGAAGATCAGCTATCCGTAATAAACTGGCAGATATGGCACAATATCCTTATTTACTTTTTATTGATTGCGATGCCGAGGTCAGTCATAAAGATTATTTAAGGCGTTATATTACTTGCTGTTCCGGAGATGATGTGGTACTGATCGGTGGAACTTCCTACGATCCGGCAATGAATCATCCCCGCTATAGTTTACGTTTAAAGTATGGTCGTGAAAGAGAATCAAATCTACATTACCTGATTAACCATCAGAGCAAAGAAAATTTCGCCACATTTAATTTTCTTATTTCTAAATCAATCTTTGATAAAATCAGATTTGATGAAACAATAAAAGGGTATGGACATGAGGATACCCTGTTCGGACATCATCTTCATGAAGCAGGTTATGTTTTTCGAAGAATTGATAACCCGCTTATTCATAGAGGAGTAGATGATAATGATGTTTTTATTGAGAAAACAGCCGAAAGTGTAAAAAATCTTTACAAACTTCTAATGTCGGGGAAATATCCGTTTTTGGCTGATGAATCAAAACTGTTGCGTTATTTCAGTACCCTGAAAAGATATCATCTGACAGGGATAGTCGCAATGAAGTTTTTCCTGATCCGGAAATTGTTGAGAAAGAACCTTACGGGAAAAAATCCTTCACTCATTTTATTTGATGTTTTTAAGCTGATGTTGCTATGTAAATATCATGTCGGTGCTGACAAGATGACAGATTGTGTGGCAGATTGAATTTCTGAAAAGAAATATATGCTGACAATCATGTATTAAAAATGCTTTGGCACAATATCTGATTAATCGCTCCCGTCAAAAACAAATATAAACTTATAAATATAGATTGATTATGAACATTAAACCATTAGCAGACCGCGTGTTGGTAAAACCGGCAGCGGCAGAAGAAAAAACAATCAGTGGAATTATCATTCCCGACTCAGCAAAAGAAAAACCTCTTAAAGGAGAAGTGTTGGCAGTTGGTAATGGTACCAAAGATGAAAAAATGGAAGTAGCAGTTGGTAATACTGTTCTTTATGGAAAGTATGCCGGAACTGAGCTGGAATGGGAAGGTGAAAAATATCTTATCATGAGACAATCAGATATCCTTGCCATTATTTAATAATCAATAGTGTTTTAAAAGTAAGTAGTAAACGATTAAACAGTAGTAAAATATGTCAAAAGAAATTTTATTCAATATCGATGCCCGCGATGAATTGAAAAAAGGGGTGGATGCTATCGCAAATGCGGTTAAGGTAACTTTGGGACCAAAAGGTCGTAATGTAATCATTGAAAAGAAATTTGGAGCGCCACACATTACTAAAGATGGTGTAACTGTTGCAAAAGAAATTGAACTCGAAGATTCGTTCCAGAATCTCGGAGCACAACTGGTAAAAGAAGTTGCATCAAAAACAGGAGATGATGCCGGTGATGGAACCACTACTGCTACGGTGCTTGCACAGTCGATTGTAAGTGTAGGTTTGAAGAACGTTACTGCCGGAGCTAATCCTATGGATTTAAAACGTGGTATTGACAAAGCAGTAGCTGAAGTGGTGAAAAACATTGCTTCACAGGCTAAATCAGTAGGCGACGATTATGATAAAATTGAACAGGTTGCCACCGTGTCGGCTAACAACGACGCAGTAATTGGTAAATTGATTGCCGATGCCATGCGTACAGTAACTAAAGATGGTGTTATCACAATTGAAGAAGCAAAGGGTACCGATACTAATATTGAAGTAGTTGAAGGTATGCAGTTCGACAGAGGATATATTTCTCCTTATTTCGTGACCAACACAGAAAAAATGGAAGTAGAGATGGAAAAACCTTACATCCTGATCTACGATAAAAAAATCTCCAACCTGAAAGAATTGCTTCCGGTACTGGAACCGGCTGTGCAATCAGGTCGTCCTTTCCTGATCATCGCTGAAGATGTTGAATCGGAAGCATTAACTACTTTGGTAGTAAACCGTTTGCGTGCATCTTTAAAAATTTGTGCTGTTAAGGCTCCCGGCTTTGGTGATCGCCGTAAGGAAATGCTTGAAGATATCGCTATCCTGACTGGTGGAGTGGTTATTTCAGAAGAAAAGGGCATTACTCTTGATAAAGCAACACTTGAAATGCTGGGTAGTGCAGAGAAAATAACTGTTAATAAAGATAATACGGTAATTGTAAACGGAGCAGGAGATAAGAATAAAATATCTCAACGCGTTGCTCAGATCAAAGCCCAGATTGGAACTACCACTTCAGATTACGATCGTGAGAAACTGCAGGAACGTTTGGCTAAACTTGCTGGTGGTGTTGCTGTTTTATATGTAGGTGCCGCTTCAGAAGTAGAGATGAAAGAGAAAAAAGACCGCGTTGACGACGCCCTGAGTGCAACAAGAGCTGCCATTGAAGAAGGTATCGTTCCCGGTGGAGGTGTGGCTTATATCCGCGCTATTGATTCACTCTCATCGCTTAAAGCTGAAAATGATGACGAAGCTACCGGTATTGAAATCGTAAAACGTGCTATTGAAGAGCCATTGCGTCAGATTGTGGCCAATGCAGGAAAAGAAGGTGCTGTGGTGGTTCAGAAAGTGCGCGAAGGTAAAGGCGATTTTGGATATAATGCCCGCACTGATGTGTATGAAAACTTCCTGAAAGCTGGTGTTGTTGACCCTGCCAAAGTTACCCGTGTAGCGCTCGAAAATGCAGCGTCAATTGCAGGTATGTTCCTCACTACCGAATGTGTAATTACTGAAAAGAAAGAAGATAATCCTGCTCCTCAAATGCCTATGGGCGGAGGAATGGGTGGAATGATGTAAAATAAATATCATCATAATACATTGATATACATTAATCTCCGGTAAGTTTGAGCTTGCCGGAGATTTTTTTTATGCTATTAGAGAAATAAATCATTAATTAATTGTTAATTTATGTAATTGTTTGTAATTAATTTTCTACATTTGTGCGGGATGATTTTTCTGAATAAAAATATAGAATATATGCTTTATTCTGATTGCTGATTATTGGATAATTGCTTTATTATTTGGTTCCTCCGGTTAAAACCTGAGGCAATTCATAACCTGAGGCAATTCATAACCGGAGACAATAGATTCAGGAATAACCTTAAATTATCAATTATGGAACCGATAAGATCCTATGTGGTTGCGGAACCTGTTCTTGATCAGATCGTTGAGAAATTTAGATTCAAACCCGGAAGTTTACTCTCTACTCTCGAGGAAGTCCAGGAAGTCAACCCTCTGAAGTTTCTTCCGCAAGAAACGCTCACTCAGGTGGCACAAAAGTTAAGCATCCCCCTGACACAAGTCTACAGTGTCGCCACTTTCTATTCATTTTTCAATTTAAAACCCCAGGGACGGCATACTATTGTTGTTTGTCGTGGTACTGCCTGTCACACCAAAGGCTCCAAAGGATTGCTCGACAGTGTCGGACATATCTTTGGTTTCAGATGTGGTACGGATGATATGGAATCGGGTTATACTACACCGGATAATGAATTTACCATCAGGACGGTTGCCTGTTTCGGTCAGTGTGCACAATCGCCGGTGATTGCCGTTGATGGATTGATACACAGTAATGTAAATGCTTCGCAGTTGATTAAAATACTCAAAAAAGTGAAACAATCATGAAAAAGATCAATGCCGCTGAACTGGAAAAACGCCGCAAAGCATACACAAAGCTTATGCTTCCTGATCATCCTATGTTGTTGGTTGGTATGGGTACCTGTGGGATAGGAAATGGAGCAGATGTTTTATACAATATCATTCAACAGCATATCGCGGAGAAGTCACTGAATTGTGGTCTTAAAGCCACCGGTTGTTTTGGATTTTGTGCTGAAGAACCGTTGGTGACCGTATATCAACCCGGTAAACCAATGCTGATATACAGCAGAGTAACAGAGAAAGAAGTCATCAATATTCTGGAAGGAGCTGTCTCAGGAAAGCCCTATACAAAAAAGGTGTTGTGCAGGATTGAAACCTGGGATCACCTGACCAGTCAAATTGAGTATGGCAAAGGATATGAGAAATATCCTCAGTGGAACGAAGTTCCGTTCTTTAAAGGACAAAAAAAACTTGTGTTGCGAAATGCCGGATTGATTAATCCTGAATCAATTGAAGATTATATTGCAGTGGGAGGTTATGGCGCTTTGGCCAGAGTACTTACACAAATGCCACCGAAGGAGGTGGTTGACGAGGTGATTGCTGCAAAGATGAGAGGAAGAGGAGGAGCCGGCTTTCCGACAGGAATTAAGTGGTCGATGATGCAACAGAATCATGCGCCCAGAAAATATATTATTTGTAATGCTGATGAAGGAGACCCGGGAGCTTATATGAATCGCAACGAAATTGAAAGTGATCCTCATTCGATATTGGAGGGAATGATTATCGGGGCCTATGCGATGGGTGCTGATGAGGGTATTGCCTATGTTCGGGCAGAATATCCTCTGGCAGTGAAAAGGTTGAAGATGGCCATTGAACAGGCTGAAGCCATGGGGTTAATGGGAAAGAATATATTGGGCACCAACTTTAGTTTTACTATGGAAGTAGTGGAAGGCGCCGGAGCTTTTGTTTGTGGGGAGGAAACTGCTTTAATAGCATCTATCGAAGGGAAAGCAGGGCGACCCGTCCCACGTCCGCCTTATCCTGCTGCCAAAGGTGTGTATGGTTGTCCGACGAATATCAATAATGTGGAAACATGGTGCAATATCCCCGTTATCATTGAAAAAGGAAATCAATGGTTCCGATTGACGGGAACAGAGAAAAGTCCGGGAACAAAAGTATTTTCATTAGTAGGAAAAATTAAAAATACCGGTTTGGTGGAACTGCCACTTGGGTCAACACTGGAGCAATTTATTTTTGAAATTGGAGAAGGAACAGGAACGAACAAGCGGGTTAAAGCAGTGCAGACCGGTGGTCCTTCAGGGGGATGTATTCCGTTAGAACATTTTAAAACGCCGGTGGATTATGAATCGCTGGCAAGCTTGGGAGCTATCATGGGTTCCGGAGGAATGGTGGTAATGGACCAGGACAACTGTATGGTGGATGTGGCTCGTTATTTTCTCGAATTCAATGCTGCGGAATCCTGCGGAAAATGTACCCCTTGTCGTGAAGGCTTGTCGCAAGCCCTTGCCATATTGACCAGAATTACCCGCGGCCAGGGAACACAGGCTGATTTAGTGATGCTCGAACTGTTGAGTCAGACAATTAAAGATACCGCTATTTGTGCCTTAGGACAAACCGCCCCGAATCCTATTCTGACTACTCTACGGTATTTTAGGGATGAATACGAAGAGCATATTCTTCAGAAAAGGTGTAAGGCAGGTGTTTGTGAAGATCTGTTTATGGCGCTCTGTGAAAATTCCTGTCCGATGCATATGAATATCCCCGGCTACATTGAACTTATTAAAGAAGACCGGATAGAAGATGCTTTCGAACTGACTTTGCGTGATAATCCTTTACCCGGAACGATAGGTCGTATTTGCCATTTTCATTGTCAGATGCGTTGCCGGCGTGAAATGCTGGATGAGCCGGTATCACAGGGCGAGATACACCGTTATCTTGCCGATACCATGTATAAATTAGGCAAAGAGCACGAGATTTACCAAAAGCTCATCAAAGAGAAACTACCGGCGACGAATAAACAAATTGCCATTATAGGTGCTGGTCCTGCGGGTTTGACAGCCGCTTTCTATCTTGTACGGCTCGGACATGAGGTCACCATTTACGATGCTTTTCCCGAAGCTGGAGGTGTGTTGAGATTTGGTATTCCTCAATATCGTCTGCCACATTCAGTTCTTCAAAAAGAAGTGGAGTTTATTAAGAAATTAGGCGTGAAGTTTATCTTTAATACGGCATTGGGAAAAGATATCTCATTGAAAAAACTTGAAAATAAGTATGATGCCATCTATCTGGCTATTGGAGCATGGAAGGAAATGGAATTGAACATTCCCGGAGAACATGCCAAAGGAGTATTTTCAGGAACTGACATATTAAAAGAACTGGCACTTGACAAACAGCGACCCATTGGAGATAAGGTAGTCATAATAGGAGCCGGAAACGTAGCGATTGATGCAGCCAGGAGTATATGGCGACTGGGAAAGGAGGTCACTGTCGTCTATCGTCGTGAGAAGTGCGAAATGCCTGCTAATCATGCCGAGATTGTGGAATCGGAAGCTGAGCAGATACATTATCATTTTATGTCGGCACCCGTGGAGGTTCTGACAGACGATTCAGGAAGAGTCAGGGGACTGAAAATAGAAATGATGACCTGCGGCGGCATTGATGTCTCAGGGCGAAGGAAGCCGGTACCGACAGGGAAATTTGATGAGATACCCTGCGATACAGTGATTCATGCTATCGGTGAAAGTGTCGATTCGGAGCCGTTGAAGCAAAGCGGGCTGGAAACAACTTCCGGAGGTAGGGTTATTATCAATCCGTTCAGTCAGGAAACTACCCAAAGAAAAATATACGCCGGTGGGGATGCTGTGACTGGTCCATCGACTGCTGCCGAAGCGATGGGAATGGCAAAGAAGGCTGCCGAAGCGATAGATAATGCATTGATGCAGGAAAAGCGTTTTCATTTACTGTTTCGTGAATTCAGTTACAGGAACATCGTTCCTGTTAATCCGAAAAAAGCATCAAAAAACGTTTCCTACAAGCTGGCAGTGAAGGATAGGGTGGGTAACTTCCACGAGGTGGAATGTGGATATTCCGGCGAACAGGCACGTAACGAGGTGAATCGTTGTCTCCGGTGCGATGTACGACAGTAATAATTTTGTTGAAGTGTTGAATTGTTGAATTGATGAATCGAAGAGCAGAGTTGAAATTAATATGTAATTCAACAATATACCTATAACAGCACTTCAACACTTCAACAACTCAACACTTCAACAACTCAACAAATATGAAAATCACCATCGATAATCAGATTTATCAGGTTCCGGAAGGAATTACCATTATGGAAGCCTGTCGGTTTGCAGGAATCAGGATACCTTCTCTCTGTTATTTAAAGGATGTTTCGAGTAATGCCTCCTGCGGAGTATGTGTGGTGGAAGTAAAAGGTGCCAAAACGCTTTTGCGTTCGTGTATCACCAAAGTGGCGGAGAACATGGAAATCACCACCAACAATGCCCGCATTTTGCAGGCACGCAAGATGAATGTGGAGCTGTTGCTGGCCAATCATCCGCAGGATTGTTTGAGTTGCGACCGCAACCAGCATTGTGAATTGCAGCAGTTGACTTATGATTTCAGCATTACTGAGAAAAGATTCCCCCGTACCCGAAAGGTATTACATGAAAAAGATTATACCTCACTTTCGCTGATCCGCGATCCTGAAAAATGCATTTTATGCGGACGCTGTGTAGCAGCCTGCAGTGAAATTCAGACGGTAAAAGCCATTGATTTTTCCGGAAGGGGTATGAAAAGCAAGATATCCACCTTTATGGATTTGGGTCTGGGAATGGTAGCTTGTACCAATTGCGGTCAGTGTGCGCTGGTATGTCCGACAGGAGCTATTACGGAGAAGAGTTCGGTGAATGATGTATGGAAAGCCATTCATGATCCCGAAAAGGTGGTATTGGTACAAACCGCACCTGCTGTAAGAGTTGGAATTGGAGAAGCAATGGGTATGCCTTATGGCAGTCTGGTGACCGGAAAGATGGTAGCCGGGTTAAGAAGGTTGGGTTTTTCAAAAGTATTTGATACAGATTTTGCCGCTGATCTTACCATTATTGAGGAAGGCAATGAATTGATTGATAGAATAATAAATAATGGAACCCTGCCTATGATCACCTCCTGTTCGCCGGGATGGATCAAGTTTATCGAACATTTCTTCCCAAAATCGCTGGCGCATTTATCAACCTGCAAATCGCCCCAGCAGATGTTTGGAGCCATTGCCAAAACCTATTATGCCGAACAAACAGGCATCGATCCGAGAAATATTGTTGTTGTTTCTGTAATGCCATGTACGGCCAAGAAATACGAAGCCAAACGTCCCGAGATGGATGGTGCTTTCGATTACTGGAAAGAAAAAATGCATTTGTCGGCCAACGACCGTTTTTATGATGTGGATTATGTGCTGACCACCCGTGAGTTGTCGCGCATGTTCAAGCAGACGGGTATTGAGTTTAGCTATCTTCCCGAAGAAGATTTCGATAATCCTTTAGGAACTTCCACAGGTGCTGCCGTTATTTTCGGAGCTACCGGAGGTGTGATGGAAGCCGCTTTGCGTACTGCTTATGAAGCACTCACCGGCCGGCCTTTGCCCGACATCAATCTGAAAGCTGTGAGGGGAATGCAGGGAATAAAAGAAGCTTCGGTGGATATTGACGGAACAGAGGTGAAGGTGGCTGTTGCGCACACATTGAAGAATGCCCGCATCCTGCTCGAAGAAATTGAAAAAGGCACTTCTCCCTATACCTTTATAGAAGTGATGACTTGTCCGGGCGGTTGTCTCGGTGGTGGTGGCCAGCCTATTCCCACGAATGCCGATATCAGAATGAAGCGGGCAGCATCGATCTATGCCGAAGATGCCCACAAAGGCTTGCGGAAGTCGCACGAGAACCCTGAAATCAAATATCTGTACGATCATTTTCTGAAGAAACCTTTGGGAAAATTATCGCATCATTTGTTGCATACAGGGTATGTTGAACGTGGCAGGTTTTAAGCTCAGACTTAAAATAATCTTTAACAGAATCCTGTTATCCCTCACCATTTTTTCTCCAACATATTTTCCTGCAATATATCTGCAGTTTTCATAATCTTTTAATACTCTTTCATTGTTTTAATAGTGAAAGAGTATTTTTTATGGGTAATTTATATATTGTTGTGACTATTCTTCAGTAAAACAGATTGTTGTGTCTTTGTCTGTAAAATGAAAATGTACAAAAAAAGGTTTTTTTCGCATTATTTTATGCCATGTGGACAATAATGACTCCTTATTTTTGCATCGTAAAAAACTTTTTTGAATCGGATATTACATAAAAACAACTTATTAAATTTTATTAGTATGAAAAAAATTACATTATTACTTGCACTTGTTTGCAGTATGTCGATGTTCGCAACACGCTATCTTGTCCAGCTTGGGACAGGAGGAGCAGCTACCTGGAGAGCTGCGGAAGCCGGTGAAACACTTGTGGATCTTAACGTGGCAGGTCAGTCTTTTAATGCATGGTATAACGCGACAGTTGTTTCTGGCGACGAGGTGTGGATAACCAAAGGAACATATTTACTCAACGCAGTCATTACAATTGATCAGGCTAATCATTCGGTATATGGTGGATTTATTGGCACGGAAACTGCCACATCTCAAAGGGAAAAAGTCGCTGAAGGTTCACCATGGGAATTTACAAATGAAACAATACTTGATGGTAATAATACTGTACAGGTGTTGTTTGCAGGAAATGCATTTGCCAATGTTTTGTTTGATGGTCTGACAATTACAAAAAGTAACGCTGCAAATGCTGCAGCACAATACCGCGATGGAGTAACAATTCAACAAAGTAAGGTCATCAATAACAACTCAACTGGTAATGGTGGAGGAGTTAATTTTTATAATGGAGGTTCCTTAAATGCATCATATGTTGCAGGAAATGTCGCTTCTGTTGGTGGTGGGGTTTATTCCAATCTTGCTTCTGCTGTAAGTGCTTACGTTTCTGATTGTTTAATAGAAAATAACCGTGCCAATAACACGGGTGGTGGTGGCATCCGGGTTCAGGGTGCAGGTCCCGGAATAACTTATGTTACAAATTGTATTTTCAGAGGAAATAAAGGTCTTGATAATGCTGGAACTACAGCAAAACCAGGTGGAGCTATTTCTACAAATTCCATTAATAACAAATTTGTAAATTGTCTTGTATATAACAATCAGGGTACAAATTCTGTGTTTTTTAGTGGGGGTAATTTATATAATGTGACTATTGTAAACAACATTGGACAAGTATACATTGCAAGTGCAACCCTGGCAATGAGTCTTACAAATTGTATTGTTTGGGGAAATAAAACAGATGTTACAGGTGAGACAAATACCGGTATTACGAGCAACACAACTAATACGAATGTTGTTATCAATAATACGGCTGTTTATCCGGGTCTTACTGCTGGTACTTATACTCAAAGTAACAATATTGCTTTGGAAATTAGCAATGACTCACAGGATAATGCAAAAGGTCCTGGTTTTGTATCTCCAACAACATTCTACGGAGCCCCTGTTGGAGAAACTCAAACAACAGAAATGAATGCTTCCGATTGGAAAATAAAATACACTTCAGGCTGCCATAACTTAGGAAAAACTGTTGCAGAAGTGACAACCGATTATAATGGCATCTCCCGCCCACAAGGTGCTTCCTACGATATCGGTGCTTACGAACTTCCATACTACAACACCACCGTTACCTTCAATACCGGCGGTACAGTCAACGCATTGACTTCAGGCGATATTTTATCCGAACCAAAAGGAAAGCCTCTTGCTTTCACCATTACTCCTGATACAGGTAAAAAAATAAAATCGGTGCTTTATAATGGTGCAGAAGTAAAATCTGAATTGGTTAGTGGAGTATATACAGCTCCTGCTTTGACAGCCAGTGCCACACTGGTGGTTGAATTTGAAGTAGATTTGTCGACTGCAACCAACGATTTACAAACCAAAATACAATGCTTTGCTGCTGACGGCAAAATTCAGTTACGCGGATTATCAGAAGGGATTATATTGTCAGTTTATAGTGTAACAGGTGCAACGGTTTACAATCAGGCTGTTCGTGCATCAGAGATGACACTTTCAGTAAATAAAGGCATCTACATTGTTAAAGTAAATGGAAATGTAACAAAGGTGGTGGTTGAATAACCATCCATTCAGGAGAAGGAAGCTCCTGACTCGGCAGGTCTTCTTTCTCCTTCATACTAATAAATTTTACACAATAAAAAATACATCATGAAAAAACTTACTTTATTATTTGCGCTCGTTTGTTCGTTGCAATTGTTTGCCGAACTACAAAATGGTGTTATCTATGTTAAACCGGGTGCTACCGGTACAGGTGCTTCATGGGCGGACGCGTTGGGTGACATACAGACTGCCATCAATCTGGCTAAATCTGACAATCCTGCTGCACGAAAGGATGTATGGGTGGCTGCGGGTGAGTATGAAATTTCTACTGCAATTAATTTAATCGATAGCGTGAATGTATATGGTAGTTTTGTGGGAACTGAAACTGCTGTTGCTGAACGTGCAAAGATGGCCAATGGTAAAGCATGGGAATTTGAACATCCAACTACTTTGACAGGTAATAACTGCAGGATTGTTCAGGCGTCAAAAAGGCCTTTTATTTATGCAACTGTTCTGGATGGTTTTATTCTGAAAGGTGGTAATGGAAATAGTACTGTAACACCTGGAAGTGGTGGAGCAATAATGATTCAGCCTAATGTTGTGTTGCAAAACTGCATTATAAAAAACAGTTCAAGTGCTGCAGCTGGTGGTGGCGTTATGATGAACGGTGGTGGTACTGTTCGGTTTTGTTTAATCAAGGACAATGTACATACTACTGGTGGTAATGGTGGTGGTGGTGTTTTTTGTAATACAAGTTCATATGGCTACGTAGGATATATTGAAAATTGTGAGATTACTGGTAATAGCTCCAATATCCGAGGTGCAGGAATTGGTGTACAGGGAAGTACAAACACTTATGTTTCGAATTGTAAAATTTATAATAACACTTCAATTGATGGAACAGTATTGAAACCAGGGGCAGGAGTCTATTCCAACAGTGCTTTCAACAGAATCTCCAACTGTTTGATTTATAATAATACCGGTGCAAGCGCAGTGTATTATAATGGAGGTTCATTTTTTAATAACACCGTAGTAAAGAATGTTGGTGGGCTTTATACCGGAAGTAATGCCATCAATCTGACCAATAATGTTGTATGGGCTTGTGCTACTGACGCAACAGGAGCAACTGCTACAAGTATTACCGGTGCAGCTAATGCTTCCTCAACCGTTCAAAACAATGCTACTTATAATCCGCTGCCAACCGACAAAAGCTGGACTCTGGCCGATAACATTCTCTTATCATCTAATGTTTCCAATGGCGACGTGGTGGATCCGGCGCCCGGAACAGTAGGTAGCGGACCGAAATTCCATAAGGTATCTTCATTCTTTGGTGCGACAACAATTTCTGAACAATTACTGAATCTAGATAGCGTCAACTGGAACATTAATACCGTATCTCCATTGGTTAATATGGGCAAAGTTGTGGCTGCTGTAACCGAAGATTTTACCGGACTTGTTCGTCCTCAGGGATTCCCGATCGCTGAAGCTAAATACGATATAGGTGCTTACGAGCTGCCTTACTATCTTGTTGTTGCAGGTGAAGGTGAAACTGGTAATGGTTATGTTTATTCTTCAATGGGAGAAATTCTTGCAAAAGATTATACTTATGGCTATGCCAAAGGCAGCAAACTGGAATTGTTCTTTGAACCGAAAACCAGTTATAAGATGGAAAGAGCTTATTATACAATTTCAACTGATGGCGGAAATACTTTTACCGGAAATGAAGTTGATTTTATGCAGGACATTGATCAGGATGGTTTCTGGAGCATGACGGTGCAAAATTCCTTCAAAGTAAATGTTGTATGGGTTTCGCTTACAGCATTACAAAATCTGGGATCTACACAGATCAACTGTTTTGGAACTAAAGGTGGAATTCAAATTCGTGGTATTGAACAAAAGGAAACAGTCAAACTATACAATCTTAGTGGTATGGAAGTTCGTAAACAAAATGCCATCACGGGAGATGTTTTCATTAATGTGCCACAGGGAATTTATATCGTAAGAATTGGTGATAAAGCTGCGAAAGTGGTAGTTGAATAGACAACGGTCAACGGTCGACGGTCAACTGTCTGCCGACCGTTGACTATCGACTGTAGACAAATAAATATAATTTTCATGAAGAATACGAGTTTCAAATTAATTATTTTACTGCTGTTCTTTGTAGCAGGAGTAAGTGCCCAAACTCCCATCACTATCACCGGAACGGTTCTCGACGAGGCGGGTGAATCTTTGCCTGGTGTTAATATCCGGATAAAAGGAACTGAAAAAGGTACTATTTCAGATATCGACGGTAAGTTTGGCATATCAGTACCAAACACCTCATCCATTCTGATGTTCTCATATCTGGGTTATTTTACTGTAGAAATGAAGGTTGATCGTACGAAACCCATGGTAATCACGTTGAAAGAGGAATCCAAAACCCTGAATGAAGTGATGGTGATCGGATATCAGGATGTCAAGAAGAAAGACCTTACCGGTTCGGTGGCAAAAGCCAATATTGAGGATATGCTTAAAGCTCCGGTGCCAAGTTTTGATCAGGCACTCGCAGGACGTATTGCTGGAGTGAATGTAAGTTCGGCAGAGGGTACACCCGGTGCTACCATGAATATTGTAATCCGTGGTAATAACTCACTGACACAGGAAAATTCTCCTTTATATGTTATCGACGGTTTCCCCGTGGAAGATCCTACTGTTGGAAGTTCAATCAACCCCAATGATATTGAATCAATCGATGTCTTGAAGGATGCTTCTGCAACTGCCATTTATGGTGCCCGTGGTGCTAACGGTGTTATAATCATTTCTACCAAGAAAGGAAAAGTGGGCGAACCGGTGATTACCTACGACGGAAGCTTTGGTATGCAACGCGTGACACGCACTATTCCTATGATGGATGCTTATGAATTCGTCCGTTTACAGTCGGAAGTATGGTCGCCTACAGATTTGGTGGGCAACTTCGGTTATTTCAAAACCCTTGATAACAAAACTTATACGCTTGAAGATTACAGAAATGTAGAACAATATAACTGGCAGGATTTGATCTTCAGGGATGCTATGCAGCAAAACCACAGTTTATCCATCACCGGTGGTACTGCAGGCAATCGTTACAATGCTTCCTTATCCTACTACGATCAGGATGGGGTAGTTCTGGCATCGAACTATAGTCGTATTCAAGGTCGTCTCGGGACTACAATTCGTAGGGATAAGCTGAACATCAATCTTTCGACCAACTATTCCCGGGCAACTCAAACCGGTAGTTCTCCGTCGCAATCGTCATATAGCGGGATGAACAACCTTTTCTACAGTGTATGGGGTTATCGTCCGGTAACACAACCGGGGGTTGATTTGAGCACCTTGCTTGATAATACTACCGACGAAGGAGTGGATCAGACCAACGATTACCGTTTTAATCCTATCCTGTCGCTCAATAACGAATATCGCAAGAATTTTACTACATATAGTCAATTCAATGGTTTTGTAGAATATGAATTTATTAAAGGACTTAAACTGAAAGTTTCAGGAGGCTATACGCTCGATAACCGTAGGGGAGAGAATTTCAATAACTCCAAAACCCGTTACGGGTCTCCAATTTCTACCGATAAAGTTAATGCCACACTTTCCACATCGGAACGCAAAACCTGGCTGAATGAAAATATCCTGACTTATCAGACCAGTTTTCAGAAGAAACATTATATCAATACGATGATCGGTTTGACTATGCAGGAATCAGACTATAATTACTATAGTACGAAAACCATCAATATTCCTTACGAATCGCTTGGTATGGCCGGAATGGGGCAGGGATCCCCTAATCGAGTCGTGTCCAATATCTCTGAATGGAGCATGTTGTCGTATCTCGCACGATTCAATTATAATTATCAGTCAAAATATTATGCTACGGCTTCGTTTCGTGCGGATGGTTCCTCTAAGTTTACCGAACAAAACAGATTTGGATATTTCCCCTCTGCCTCATTGGCGTGGAATTTTACCGAAGAAAAATTCGTGCAGCAGTTAACTTCAGTACTGAACTCTGGAAAAGTCCGCCTGAGTTGGGGAGTGACCGGTAATAATCGTGTGGGTGAATACGATACCTATGCACTTTTTGAATCTTTACAAGCTGCTGAAGGAAATTTTTCTAATCCGGAAGATATTGCACATGGTGTATATGCGTTTGATAATAAGGTTACTAATGTGGGTGTAGTACCCTACAATCTGGCCAACCCCGCATTGAAATGGGAAACTACTGCTCAAACCAATTTAGGTGTTGACTTGTCCTTCTTCAAGGATAGAATCAATTTCACTTTCGATTGGTATAATAAGACTACTTCCGACTTGTTGTTGCGGGCAACACTTGTTCCTTCATCTGGAAATGGAAGTGTTATGAAGAACATTGGTAAAGTACAGAATCAAGGTGTTGAATTTACAATCAACACCATTAATCTGCAAACAAAGAAATTTAAATGGACATCCAACTTCAATATTTCTTTCAATAAAAATAAAGTGCTTGAACTTTCAGACAATCAGTTGTCAATGCTGAGCAATGGTTATTTTGATCAAAACTTCGCAGCGAAGAATTATATTGCCAAGATTGGTTATCCTATTGGTATGATGTACGGTTACATTTATGAAGGGACTTATAAAGTGGATGATTTTAGTTATGATGGAGCTATTTATACGCTTAACCCTGGTATTGCCCGTTATACATCTGAAAATAACACACAGCCTGGTTATCCGAAATATGCCGATATCAATGAAGATGGTGTCATCGATTCCAACGACCAGACCTTTATTGGTCGCGGAGAACCCATTCACATCGGAGGTTTTACCAATAATTTCGAGTATGCCGGCTTCGATCTGAGTATTTTCTTACAGTGGTCGTATGGTGCCAATATTCTGAATGCCAACCGACTGATGTTCGAAAGCGGGTATAACAAACGCAAAGACCTGAATCAGTTTGCCAGTTATGCAGATCGCTGGACCTTTGATAATCAGGACAGCGATATACCAAGAGTAAGTGCTTCCTCATCGAACGGATTGTTTTCAAGCCGTATTATCGAAGATGGTTCTTTTATTCGTCTGAAAACTTTGTCATTGGGTTATACTATTTCTCCTAAATTACTGAAACAGTTTAAAATCAGCAAGGCAAGAGCCTATGTTTCGGCACAGAATTTATTCACCCTGACAAAATATACAGGCTATGACCCTGAAGTTTCCATCAGGAATACGGCTATCACACCCGGACTCGACTTTTCGTCCTACCCCCGTGCCGCTTCCATGAACATCGGTATTAATGTAAGTTTCTAATTCAAAAATATTATAGCACAATCATGAAATCTATTAAAATCCTATTCATAGTTGCCATCCTGTTTACAGGCTTTGCTTGTTCCGATTTTTTGGATAAGGAACCCTACACGCTGACTCCTGAAAATTATTTCAACAACGAGACTGAACTGCAGGCTTTTCTGACAGGCGTTTATAGTCCGATCATGCAGGAGCATTTCTATGGCAACAATTATCCTCTCTACAATGCAGGGGGCGACGATCTGACTTTTTTTCAACGGGCCAATGCCACCAGTAGTATGCTGTGTGCCAATGCCAACAGTAGTAATACTTATATTACCACTTTCTGGCGTATATTGTATGAAGGAGTCAACCGTGCCAATATTTTACTCGAAAATGTGGATAAAAATCCGGAAATACTTCAGGCAACACGTGACCGTGTTCGTGCTGAGGCCCTGTTCCTGCGTTCGTTCTATTATTTCAACCTTGTTCAGGGTTGGGGTGACGTTCCTTTGCGTCTGAAATCGACACAAAAAGTGACCGGATTGGATGCGCCACGTGTTGATAAGCAGGTGATTTATGATACCATCACTGCCCACATTGAGAAGGCTATTCCTTACCTCTTTAAATCAAATCAAATTAGTTATACCGGACGTGTGACCCAATCGGCAGCAAAAGGGATACTGGCCCGTATCTACCTTTTCAGAGCCGGGGAGCATTTCCGTGATAAGAAACCTGCCGGTCCCGAAGTACAGGAGTATTTTGCTGAAGCAAAACGTTGGGCACTGGAAGTAAAGGATAGTCATATTCACGGGTTAGTAAAACCATATAATCGCGTGTTCCTTGATCTGGCACAGGATAAGTACAACAGTACCGGAGTACTTGAAAGTATCTGGGAAGCTGAAGAAGCAGGTAACCGAACTACTGTGGAACAGGCATCGGGACGTTTGGGTAATACGGTAGGATTCGGAAGTAGCAATGATTATTCGTCCAATGAAGAATACAAGAACCTGGCGGGTATGTTGAATCCGGGCTATAGTTATAAATTTGCTTATGGATCAGTGAAACTGTATGAAATGTATGAATCAGAAGGTGACACTTCCCGTGGTGACTGGAACATTGCTAATTACGAATATGTTTTTGCCAGCACTACCGCTAAAGAGGTTAAAGGAAGAAAGTATTATTTTGGAAAATTACGTCCCGGGACTGTGGCACCTCCAAATTTTACCTATACTGAGGAAACCGCATCAGTAAGTAACAAGAATAAAACCCGCTGTGCAGCCAAATACCGTCGGGAATACGAAACGGTGCTCCCGAAAAATAAAAATTATACACCGATCAACTTTCCGATTCTCAGGTACAGCGATATCTTACTTATGATTGCTGAAGCTGACAATGAACTTACAGCAGTACCATCGGATCTGGCTTACGCATGTCTTGATTCTGTACGTATCCGTGCCGGAATCACTCCTTTGACAGGAGCAGGATTGACGAAAGAACAATTCCGTAATGTGATCAAAAAAGAACGTGCTATGGAGTTTTGTTTCGAAGCCCTGCGCCGTTGGGATTTGATTCGCTGGGGTGATTTCTACACCAATATGATCGCTATGCAGGCTTATGTGGAACAGGATGGATGGACTACAGGACTCAAATATGCATCTGCGTATTATAATATTTCCGAAGCATACAATTATTTCCCTATACCCGATAGCGAAATGTCGGTAAATAAAATGATCACCATAAATAATCCGGGTTGGTAATTAAATACAATAAGTAAAAAAAGTATAAACGATGAAAATCAAATATATTCTATTCAGTTTTTCCCTGCTCGTATTATTCTCTTCTTGTGAAAATGAACTAATGCAGGAAGTCAGTTTTGATGTGACAGTGGCACCGAAAGAAGGGTTGACCATTACCGACACACTTATCACTGCAGCTAAAGGAAGTACTATTCATTTCAACTTTACCGGAGATCCTGACTTTATCTCTTTCTCATATGAGCGTTTTATCGCTACAAACGCAGAATTGAATTTTTCGACTCAGGCAGCCTGGGGAACCCATGTGGAAAACTCTTTAAGTGTATATGTATCGGATGAATTTCCGGGACTTGCACTAAACAAATTTGCACTTGATTCGGTAGCTATAGTGAATCATTCATGGACAAATGTCAGTACTTTATCCAATCTGCCGACCGTTGTTAATGTAAAAAAACAGGCGGTGATTAATATGAATGAATACCGTGGAAAGAACGTTGTGATTGCATTTCAGTATCATCCAAACTTTATTGACGACTGGCAACCAACATGGATGATTTCAGATTTGAACATTCGTAATACACTGGTTACCGACAACTCGCTTGTCTCTACTTATTTGGCAGCTACCATGGGTTTTTCTCCATTCGATATGCTGAAGAAGGATTCGACTGCTTATAAAAGTGAATCAGTGGCAGGTGTGTGGTATGTTAATAATCCGGCTGCTATAGAAATTAAACGTACTGCGCGTGCTAATCCTCTGAATAATGACTGGCTTATTTCTAAGCCGATTGCTATACCTTTGGGACTTACAGAAACATCAGCGGTGACTCCTTTAAAAAATATAAGCTATAATATTGAATCATATGATTATAAGTTCGACAAACCAGGAACATATGTGATTAGTTTCAAAGCATCAAATCGCAATTATAAAGTTAGCTCTTCAAAAGTGGAAACTGTGAAAGTGCTGATCACCAACGATTAATATTCCTGAATACCTATTTTGTACGCATTAAACATAACTTTATGAGGAAAGTGAAATTTCTTATATGGCTGATTTTGTCAGTTCCTGTTCTCTATGGCCAGCAATATGGTTTTGAAACAGGAACCACCATTCCTTTCAGGGTAACTGATGCTACGAAGGCTTCGCTTAGTCTGGTACAGGCTCCGTATAAAGAAGGAGCCAACAGTCTGTGCTGGCAATGGACCAATCCTTCGGTACTGGTTATCGACTATGAGGTGACGAATAAGAACTTTCGCGACGGAGTGATCTTTTGGGTGTATAACGAGCAGCCACGGCAAATGCCATTGCGTGTGGAATACCGGGATCGCAGCAATGTTGTGAGATATAACTTTGAGTTTGGGCTAAACTTTATCGGCTGGAGAATCTGCCGCATCGGAAGTAAATATATGGATGGTAATAAACAGGTGAGCAGCGGACTTAAATTGCACCTGATCAGTCCGGCCAATGTTACTCAGGGCCGGTTGTTTATCGATCGTTTCTCGTTTGTGGCCGATGTCAATTATCAGAATGCTCCTGACGCTCAACAACCCAATAATACCGAAGCTCTGTACATCAATCACTGGAATTCTTTATGGAAATGGGAGAGCGGACTTAATTACGATATAGCAGTACCTGCTCAGTTAGATGCGACTCAGATGCAGTCGCTGGCTACTGTAGCGACGGCAATGGATAAGCAGTTGCCACAGTCGGCGAATACTTCGCTCATCACTTCGGCTAAAAATCTGCTGACACAAACCAATCTTCGCAACTCAGGTACTTATCTGGTAGGAAAACCCTTAGTGGTGAAGCCGGATAAAACATCTTCAGACAATGCTTTAGCCGAATTGGGAACCATGATGATGGGAATGGCCCAGGACGCGCTGTTCAATAAAAATCAAAGTTCACGGGAAGAATATCTCCGCTTGTGGGATTATGCCCTCGATCAGGGTTTTGCCTGGGGTAGCGCTATGGGTAACAATCATCATTATGGTTACGAAGCCCGTCAGATATTCGAATCTTCATGGATGATGCGGCAGGAACTGAAAAATACCGGACGACTGAAAAGCGTAGTTGCTGCACTTGGCTTCTGGAGCGGTCTGCCCGAGACCCGTGCGGTGTACGATACCACCCGCGATGGTGTGGTGGATTGCTGGAATACTTTATTATTTGGCCGGTTAATTGCCGCCATGCTGATAGAAAATGAGCCTGAACGTTATCGTGCGATGAGCGCTCTCATTCGCTGGGTCGATACCTCACTTCAATACACTCCCGGCAATATGGGAGGATTGAAACCTGATGGCACCATCTTTCATCATGCCGGTCATTATCCTGCCTATGGTATTGGTGGATTCGGAGGTGTGGGAAGTCTGCTGGCAACCCTTTATTCTTCTGAATTTAACTTGTCTTTAAATTCACGGAAAAATCTGGCGGAAGCCTTGCTTGCCATGTCGCATTACACCCATCTGAAAGACTGGACCATCGGTCTTGCAGGTCGTCATCCCCATCAGGGAGCTATGAGCGACGATGTGGTGGAGGCTTTTGCTTATCTTGCTCGACTCGGGGGCATCTATAACACTTCAGAAAAAGTCGACAGCAAACTGATTTGCGAATACCTGCGTCTCGAAACGAATAACACGGATCTGAAGAAACAATTCTCCAATTATACTGCCGCAACTACTCCTCAGGGTTTCTATGTGTTGAATCATGCTGCACTTGGTGTGCACCGTTTTGGTAACAGCATGGTTACCATCAAAGGCTACAACAGTGATGTGTGGGGAAGCGAAATCTACACCAGCGATAACCGCTATGGTCGTTATCAGAGCTATGGTGCCGTTGAAATTCTTAACGGAGGATCGCCTGTTTCAAGAGAAGGCAGCAGGTTCAGTCAGAATGGCTGGGACTGGAACCGTTTACCGGGCACCACTACCATTCATTTGCCGTTGAATCTACTGGAAAGTCCGCAGACAAATACGCTGATGGCACGTTCGAAAGAAGATTTTGCAGGAGCTTCTTCTCTGTTGGATCAATATGGTATTTTCGGAATGAAACTGAGAGAGGAAAATATGATCAACAATACGAATTACACGCCTGACTTCAAAGCCCGTAAGTCAGTATTCGCTTTTGGAAAACGTGTGATCTGCATTGGTACTGATATCAATAATTCCAACAGCGATTATGCTACAGAAACCACTTTATTTCAGCAATCGATTGCTAATACAACGGAGAAAATCTCGGTCAACGGGAATTTTGTTGCAGCAACAGATTATACTTTCGATTCACAAAATCTTTCTTCCGAAACGGTGTTAAGCGATGTCACAGGAAACTACTACCGGATTTCTTCCCGCAACAGGGTAAAAATATCAGGAGGAGAACAGGCCTCGGCGCATAACAAGACCAAAGCTACAACGAGTGGTAACTTTGCCACTGCCTGGATTGATCACGGAGCCAATCCGATTGACGGGCACTACGAATACATGATTATGCTGAAACCTTCTCCGGCCGAGCAAAGGCAATGGAGCGCCGATCCCGCTTACCGCGTGGTACAGGCCGATGAAACTGCCCATATCATTCAGGATAATGAATCGGGCGTAATGGCTTATGTATGTTTTGAGCAGACAAATCCTGCCGAAGGAAAAGTGAAAAGTATTTCGTACGAAACCCTGCTGATGTGTAAGGATATTGATGATAAAACATTAAGTATGAGTGTTTGCGATCCCTCTATTCATTTACCGGTGAAAACTTCCAACAGTGATGCTACTGATGTTCCGGGAGTGAAGGTGGTAAAACAGGTATTGCTCGAAGGAAACTGGCAATTGAAAGCTAAAGCAGAAGAGGTACAGGTGAATTATCAGGAAGGGAATACCCTTTTACAGGTGAGTTGTCGTCTTGGTAAGCCGGTAAACTTTGAACTGGAAAAAGTCTCGACCTCCCTTTCACTTAACAAAAATCCGAATGTACTGGTGACGAAACAGGCAGATACCCTCACGGTTCATGGCATTACCGGTAGCGTTTCGGTGATGGATATTACCGGAAGAATTATAGCGCAGAATGTACAGGAGTCGGAAGACAAAACTTTTGTACTGAACAAAAACCAGATTTATCTATTGTCGGCGCAACTAACGGATAAATCGATTTTTAATCAGAAATTTATATTCTAAGCGGATGAAACTGAAAATCAACATATTTTTCCTGTTATTTGGAGCGATAACGCTCATAAAAGCACAGACTTTTACTTTCGAAGATGCAGCTGTTCCGACCGAATGGTCGGTCGTCAGTGGCGGTAATTTGTCGCTCAGTACCGACCATTACAAGGAAGGTACACAGAGTTTGTGCTGGGAAGTACAGGGCACATCGGTTTTAACCGTGACATTTACCGGATTTATTGCTTCCAGCGGTAACTCGGCTTTCATGCAGGTATATACGCCCGAAATTACCAATGATACATTGGTGGTTGAATTTCTTTACTATAATACACCGAAACGTACTGCGCGATTCTTGCTCAACTATGCAGGATGGCACGAGTTCAATCGGGCATATACCGAATATGCGTCCAGTGTATCGTCCACCATCAGTTCGGTGCGTATGACCCTTAAGCCATCTTCTGGAACAAGCAGAAAAATATATGTTGATGATGTGAAACTGAATCAGTCGACCGCTACAAGCCGTCTTATTGGCAGTCAGTGGATACTCGACAAGGATTATTTCACTACCAATAACGTTCCGCTGAACCTGTATGCCAATCCTACGGATCTTCCACTGATCACTCCCACTACTGCTGAATTGAACGATCTGAACTATTTGCGCAGTTTACTGAACCGTACGCCAACGGCAGGAACTTCTACCGCTCTGACGGCAGCACGTATCTTTGTCAATGGTCTGGGAATTACCCGTAATGTTGATGGAACAGTAAAGGGAAAAATAATTAACACCACCCGTGATGCGCTTACCACCTCGGTAATGAATGATTATGCTTCCAAACTGGAGGTACTAGCCGCTGCCGGATTGAATGACGCACCCACCCTGGAAACATTCAGAAATTTTCTTGATCACCTGCTTGATCAGGGAGTCGGCGAGGGTGTAAGTTTTATGATTTCTACCACTGATTATTCAAATGCGAGAAATATTCCTGAAAAATTTCTGAATATCCTGCCGGCCTGTACCGATCGTCAAAAGAACGAAGTGCTCAAATTGGTGCGCTGGATTTCCTATTATGGAAGTATGTATTATCCCGAGTCGAATTATCTGGCAAATCTCAATTCGGACATCATGTATCTTTATCTGCCTCATATCGCAGCTGTAGCTTTGTTTCAGAACGATAATGCAGTTGCAGTAAGAGAAATGAAAGCTTTCAAACGTTTTCTGGAAAGGAATACCGAATACGTTCCCGGTGGTGGTGATATTATGAAACCAGATGGTACAGGTTTTCATCATAACACACATTACAACAACTACATGTATTCCTATCAGACATGGATGGAATATATCTATAACATGAAAGGAACATCGTTCCGCATCAGTACACCAGCATACGAACGTTTTAAAAAAGCAATCGTTGCCATTTATACCATGGCTACGCTTGATACGGGCAATACCCGTCATTATGCCAATACGCTTGCCGGAAGGAATCCCTTCGGATCAGGAATTCAGGTGTATTTCACAAGAGATTTGTTTGAAAAACTCATATTAGTAGGCGGCGATTGTTACGGAACCTCCATAGATGAGAACCTTGCATCTGCCTATAACTATTTCTTCAAGTCAACTAAATACAGTGTTCCGGCAAAAAGCTACGAAGGATTTCATCAGTTCAATTACAGTCCGCTGGGCATTTACCGAAAAGGCAACTGGGTAGCCACTATGCGGGCACCTACCACCGAATTCTGGGGAGCGGAGATTTACAGCAACGAAAACCGTTTCGGCAGGTACCAGGGACATGGTACGCTTGAAATTACCTATAGCGGTACGCCGGCGCAGAGTGGCTATCCGGGCAATGGTAACGGTGGAGGTTGGGACTGGAATGTAGTGCCGGGTGCTACCACTGTGCATTATACCTCATGGCAGGAAATGATGCCAAATGGCACGCTAACCGATCGCTTCGACCAGTATACCAAAACGAAAAACTTCTCAGGAGCCCTTTCGTGGGGGGATTGTGGTATGTTTGCCACCGATTTTGATCAGATTGATACATGGGGAAGTCAGAAGTTTACTGCTACCAACCTGATATTCCGTAAGTCGATCTTTGCTTTCGACAACATGATCATCAGTCTCGGAAGTGGTATAGGTTCATCGGGAACCTACAGTAGTTCGATGATTACAGCGACTAATCTTTTCCAGAATATAATTTCTTCTGTCAGCGGTTCATTGGTGCTGAACGGCACACAGCTTAGTCAACCGTATACTTCCACTATAAGTAATGCTTCGCAGGATAACTGGCTGATCTCTCCTCAGGGAACCGGCTATTTTATTCCTCAGGGAAATGATGCGGTAGAGTTGAGATATAATAGTCAAACCACTCCGGTGGAAACAGGAGCCGATTATGCTTCGCCTGCTACCACTGCCAATGCAGCCAAAGCTTATATTAATCATGGGGTAAAACCGTCAGGCAAAAGCTACTCTTTTGTTGTGATACCTGCAACGAATGCTACAGCGATGCAAACACTTGCTTCGCAAATGGCCAACGGAGGTGGTTCCATCTATCAGATTCACAGTCAGACAGGCAATCTACATGCTATTACCTATAAACCGCTGAACATAACGGCCTATACTTTCTATGGTGCGAGTTTTAACTGGAATTTCGGCATTGTAAAATCCTCTACTGCCGAATTCTTATTGATGCATCGCCCTGATGATTATACCACCCGTCAGCATTTTGCTGTAGCCAATCCGAACCTCAACCCGCAAACCGATGCGGTATATGGCTGGAGATCGGCAACGAAACAAACGACACTGACGCTGAATGGTGAATGGCTGCCGGTAGAACCTGTTACAGGGGTGCAGTTCCATGCTCCATCCGGCGGAGAGACCCAGATAACCATTACGTTTAATGATGGGGAACCGATTTATTTCACATTGAAAAGTCCTGACGATACTACCGTGAACAATCCTGCCGACAGTAATTGGATGCATTTTACAAGTAACAATAATGAAATTGGATTGATTCCCGGTGAAATGATTGCCGGCGAAGTTAAAGTTAAGATTTATTCAGCGGCCGGACAGGTCATAAAATATAAAAACTTTTCGCAGTTCAGCGAAACCATGCATTTGCCGGTTGACGGACTGATGCCTGGAGTATATTTCTGTCGCGTGGAAACATCGCTTGGAACAAAAACTTTTAAATGGATACATACAAAATATTGATAAATATAATTATTAAAACACATGAAGACTAATTTGTTGACCCTTGGCCTGGGAATTTTACTGCTTGGAAGTTGCCGGCATTTACCCAAAGAAGCCCAAAACGATTTGATTGCTGATGATGTACAGTTTGCTCAAAAACAGATTGGCCGGCAGGTTGAAATCATTGAAGCATCGGGAAGTATTCTGGATCCCCGTACCATCAAAAATGATAAAATTCAGTATGTCGGGATTGAAGACTGGACCAGTGGATTTTTCCCCGGATCCATGTGGTATATGTATGAACTTACCGGTGATGAAAAATGGAAGACATTGGGAGTAAAATATACCGAGCATCTTGATTCCGCAAAATATCTCACCTGGCACCACGATGTGGGTTTTATTATCAACAGCAGTTACGGTAATGCTTATAAGGTAACCAAAGACGAGAACTACAAAGCGGTGATTATCGAGGCAGCCAAGTCTCTGTCCACTCGCTTCCGTCCAACGCCGGGAGTGATACAATCATGGGATGAAGATCGTGGCTGGCAGGCTTTGAAAGGCTGGATGTGTCCGGTAATTATCGATAATATGATGAACCTCGAATTGCTTTTCACAGCCACCCGTTTGTCAGGTGACTCAACCTTCTACAAAATGGCGGTAAGTCATGCTAATGTTACCATGGAAAATCATTTCCGCAAGGATTACAGTTGTTATCATGTGATTGATTACGATAAGATCAAAGGAGGTGTTCGTAACCGTAACACTGCTCAGGGATATTCAGATGAGTCGGCCTGGGCGCGTGGTCAGGCCTGGGCATTGTATGGTTTCACCATGTGTTATCGTGAAACCAAAGATCCGCGTTATCTCGAGTTGACAAACAAAATCTATAATTTCCTGTTCACTCACAAGAATATGCCTGAAGATTTGGTACCCTATTGGGATTTCGATGCGCCGCATATTCCCAACGAACCACGTGATGCTTCGGCGGCTGCCATTATCGCATCGGCTTTGTATGAACTCAGCACTTATGGAAAAACCGAATACAAAGCTACTGCCGATAAAATTATCGCGTCGCTGTCGTCGCCGGCTTACCGTGCTATCCTCGGTACCAATGGCAACTTCCTGTTGATGCATTCTGTTGGCAGCATTCCTCATGGTCATGAGATTGATGTACCACTCAATTATGCTGATTATTATTTTCTGGAAGCGTTGCTGCGCAAAAAGGGTATTGAAACTGGTAAATAATCTTGTTTATATTTTTTACCGCAAACAGATTCGCTTTTTGGCTGAAAGCCAAAAATATCATCAACCCGGGGGAACGCCCCGGGTATTAAGATCGACGTACAGAATCCCAAGGCGTTGCCATTGGGCTAATATATATAGCCACTTTGTGGCGTAAAGAAAAGAAAACTAAAAATGAATCGCCTCCGTACAATCCATATCTTTCTGGTAATGCTTCTTGCATCCCTCACTGGTTTATTTTCACAGGTGAAGGAATTTACGCATCCGTCCATTATTTCATTTGAAAATGGTACAGGTCCGGCGGAGCAACTGCAGACTTCCGTATTATCGGTTTCAGGTGATCATTACAAACACGGAAGTAAAAGTCTTTGCTGGCAGTGGAAAAACGATGGGGATGCCTGGAGTATTAAAAGCGCCATTCCCTATGCCGCAGTCAATCCTTTTAAAGATAATTCTGTAGCGACATTTGTTTTCTGGATGTATGCTCCTCAGGCCCATCCTCAGGGAAAACTTGTATTCGAATTTCTGAAAAAAGGAACGGTTTGTTCGTGGTTCGATTATGGCCTGAACTTTCAGGGATGGAGTGGAGCATGGGTGGCTTTCGACCGTGACATGCAGGGCAAGGCTGTGGAGGGAATGGATGAAATGCGCGTACGCGTTGAGGGAGTAAAGGAAGGGGAACTTTTCTTTGATCATCTTATGTTGTCCTCTTTTCAGGATGTACGGCAGCACACTGCCGATTTCCAGGCGCCATTTATCAATCCTGACACCGACAATCACTGGCTGATTTTGCTCAAATCATGGAACAAAAAATTTGACCTTCCTATCGGTGAGAATATTGGCAAAGAAGAATCCGAAAGTATCAACACAATAGAACAACGGTTTGTCAGTTTGTTGACTGCCGACCGCCGACCGTCGACAATAGACAAGCTAACTAAAGAATTTAACGCCTACCGCATCCGTAAAAATAAGGACGGATCACTGCGTGGTTTACCTGTTTTTTTTGAACGTTACGGCGAAACCTACGAAAGATTGGGAGCTCCCCGTTATCAATTACTGTACGATAATGCGTCGGGTATTTCACAACTGAATGAGTTGATGTTCAATATGGCGGTTACTTACCGTTATACCATTGATGAGACGGACAAGAAGACAATAGCCAACATGTTTGTGCTGCTGTCGCGTCATTTGCTCGATCAGGGTTTCAGGGCAGGAAGTGCCATGGGTACCCTGCATCATCTTGGTTACAGCATGCGGGAGTATTACAGTGCTGCTTTGCTGATGCGCGATGTGTTGTTACAAAACGGATTGGATGCGCCGGTGCAACAGGCCATGGAATGGTTTGCCGGCACGGGAGAAATAAAAACCCGTCCTGAAGTTCCGGGAATGGATGTGGATGCTTTCAATACCAGTCTCTCAGGACGATTGGCGAGCATCCTGATGATGAACAATTCCCCTGAGAAGGTGCGTTATCTGAAGGCATTTACCCGCTGGATAGATAACGGACTGATGGTTTCCGACGGCACACAGGGTACTTTTAAAATTGATGGAACCATCTACCATCACCGTCATAACTATCCGGCTTATGCCGTGGGGGGACTTGATGGCGCCGTAAATGTGAGCTGGATCCTGCATCGTACTTCTTTCGACCTGCAGCCTGCTGGTCGCGAAAACCTTAAGCAATCGCTGTTGGCCATGCGTTATTACAGCAACCTGCTGACCTGGCCTCTGTCGCTTTCAGGACGTCATCCCGATGGACAGGGACACATTTTTCCTGAGCATTTCTCAAGATTAGCGCTAGCGGGTTCACCTGATAGAAAAGAAGCTATCGATAAAGAACTGGCTGCTGCCTATCTTCGCTTAGTGGAGAATCGTCCGACTGCCGATGCCCGTATTTTTCAAAAAGCAGGCATTCAACCTGAAGTTTCCCCGCAGGGTAACCGCTCTTTCCCTTATTCGAGTCTGTCGGTGCATCGACGCGATAACTGGATGGTAACCGCTATGGGCCACAGCCGCTATCTGTGGGCAACCGAATCCTATGTCGGTGCGAATCTATACGGTCGCTACCTCAATCACGGCAATCTGCAGATTATGGCCTCTGGTAAACCTATTTCCAACTTTTCCTCAGGTTTCAATCAGAAAGGGTGGGACTGGAACCATTTCCCGGGAACAACTGCTGCCGCCTTGCCACTGAAGGAACTACGTGCGGATCTTAAAAACCTCGACGCCGAATCAGGTTATGAGGAGATGCTTTTGTCCGACGAAGCTTTTGCCGGAGGAATTTCCCTGCGCAACCGCAACGGCGCTTATGCCATGAAAATGCACGAACACGATAAATACAATGGTTCGCTGCGTGCCCGTAAATCTTTCTTCTTTTTCGATAACAGGATCATTGCTTTAGGTTCAGGTGTTCAGTCGGCCCTGCCGGGAAAAGAAGTACATACCACTTTGTTTCAGGTGTACCAGTCGTCCGATGTTCGTCCGCTGCAGATCAACGGCGAGGAACAAACAGCTTTTCCGTTTGAAACGAAGCTGGCTGCCAAAGCCACCGAACTGAGCGACGGACTAAACAACTATTTCTTTGTGAAGAATGCTTCCGTAGATGTGAAGAAAACTTTGCAACGCTCCTTTGATGAAGAAACTGATGCTCCCACCAAAAATCCTTTTGCACTGGCTTACATCAATCATGGCGAAAAAGCGAAGGACAACCGCTACGAATACCTGGTGTTGGTACAACCCGATGCTGCCGGACTGAAATCCGCCCGCAAGGAGTTGAAATCGAATAAACTGTATACTGTATTGCAACAGGATTCGCTGGCTCATATCGTACACGATATTCCCACCAGAACCACCGCTTATGTTTTCTTCGAAGCAGGAAAACCTGCCAAAGCCAATGAGGTTATTTCTGTTGATAAAGCTTGTCTGGTGATGACCGAAAACATCTCCGGCGAACAGTTGGCCATCAGTGTATGTGATCCTGATCTGAGTTTCTACGAAGGTGCGTCTGACGACCAATACGATGAAAGCGGCAAACGCATCGAACGTAGCATTTATTCCCGCGCCTGGATCAATAATCCCTCAGCTCCTTCGGAGATTGAAGTCGTGCTGAACGGCAGCTGGAAGATTCAGGGAGATAATTCCGCATCTATCCGTGTGAAAAACGTTTCGGCAGGTAAAACTACTCTGATGGTGAAATGTCAGCATGGTTTGTCGCGGGAAGCAACGCTGGTAAAGACACTCTGAGTTTTTTGGCTGAAAGCCAAAAATATCATCAGCCCGAGGCAACGCCTTGGGATATAATGAATAGCCGAATGGCTATTTTCGCCCTGAAAGGGCAAATGTTTGTATTTATTTGTTTCCTGTGACCCAAGGCGTTGCTATTGGGCTAATGATATACTGGGCTTTCAGCCCGTATAGGTTTATAGGATTGTAATTTATTTGTTTGTTTTCTGACCCAAGGCGTTGCCATTGGGTTGATGATATACTGGGCTTTCAGCCCATATAGGTTTGTATTGTGTTTGTTCGTTTTCTGACCCAAGGCGTTGTCGTTGGGTTAATGATATACTGGGCTTTCAGCCCGTATAGGTTTATAGGATTGTATTTCATTATTTACATCTCCCTTGTTCGATCGATTCGAATACCTCTATTCGATCGGTTCGAAAGGCTCGATTCGATTGATTCGAATGCTTCGGTTCGATTGGTTCGAAAGGCTCGGTTCGATTGATTCAATATTCGGCTATACATTAATCTGGTGTTTTTTGGCTGAAAGCCAAATATATCATTAGCCCGAGGTAACGCCTTGGGTTTTAATGAATAGCCGAATGGCTATTTTCGCCCTGAAAGGGCAAAATAATAGTTATGTCCAGAGATATTCTTCATTATAATCTATGCCGTACTCTTTTAAAAACTGAATATACTCTTCCTTAAATGTTAATGTCTTATGATGTTTTTTTTGATTCTCAATGTATTTTTTTACAATATCAACTTTAGACTGACTCACTGAAAACCCGCCATATCCACCTTGCCAGGCAAATTCTTTGTATTCACTTCCTTTGGTTTTTATCCAACGGCTGCTATTTCGTTTCAACTCTTCCATGAGGTCGGCCAGTGCAATGTTTTTTGACATAATGCAAAGAATATGAACGTGGTCTTCGGTACCATTTATCGCAATAGGTACTGATTTTGTGCTTTTTAATATTCCTCCCAGATAGGCATATAGCTCTTTTTCAATAGCTTGCTTTATTAGGTTTTGGTTGTTTCTGGTGTGAAAAACCATGTGAATGTATAATTTTGATAAAGATTGTGACATAGTAGGTTGTTTTTTTTGTTGCCCTTTCAGGGCGTGTGTTTGTATTTGTTTGTTTTTTGACCCAAGGCGTTGCCATTGGGTTGATGATATACTGGGCTTTCAGCCCGATTTGGTTTGTATTGTATTTATTTGTTTTCTGACCCAGGGCGTTGCCGTTGGGTTGATGATATACTGGGCTTTCAGCCCGGATAGGTTTGTAGGATTGTAATTTATTTGTTTGTTTTCTGACCCAAGGCGCTGCCGTTGGGTTAATGATAGATTGGGCTTTCAGCCCGTTTAGGTTTAGAGGATTGTAATTTATTTGTTTGTTTTCTGACCCAAGGCATTGCCATTGGGTTGATGATATACTGGGCTTTCAGCCCGTATAGGTTTGTATTGTGTTTGTTCGTTTTCTGACCCAAGGCGTTGCCGTTGGGTTAATGATATAATGGGCTTTCAGCCCGGATAGGTTTTATAACTCCTAATTCGATAATATTAGTTGCGAAGACTAAATCGGACGTGGTGCTATAGCACAATGGAATTTAATATTTAACTCCCTGATCATTTCGAAATCGTTTATCCATCGTATTCCCATATTTTCACACACATTGGGGATTCTGATTCGTTTTGCGTTAAGGGCTGTAATCTTGATTTCTTTGGTTACTACAACAGCCAATTCTTTCATCGCGTGTGCAATAACCCAGGGGTCAGCCAACGATCTGTTTTTTGTGCTGTCGACTAATTGTTTATGTGTTCCGTCAGTGTCATAAATTGTTTTTAAACACTGAGTCACTTTTCCATCAATTTCAATTATTGGTATTTTACTTGTTTTGAGCCATCGGGCCAAATCATCTTCGGTTCTCACAATTTCATCATATACCATTCGGGGTATAAAAATTAGTCCTTGCTCCCCCAGTAAATTTAAGATATTCCAATATTCGGGACAAAAGGTAGGTGAATAATATTTATTCCATGCTTCTATCAGAACATTTGTATCCAAACAGTATTTTTTTGTTTCTGTACTCATGAGTAGAGAAATGATTCAAGTTTAGGTAACTTATTAATTTGAGTGTTAAGTAAATTACTTGCTAAAGTAGGTTCTATAAGTCCGCCACGAAAGGAGTCTAATACAATTTGAGTAAATAATCTGCTGTTTTTATTTACACGCAACAGATATGGATCAGGTCCTCCTGGT
>JAYFQH010000092.1:0-4892 GCA_034927265.1 Paludibacter sp. | reverse complement strand
GTTCCTGAAAAATTTGAAGTGTTTGGACTTGTCCCTAAAGATGTAACTATTAACGGTCGTACTATGCAAAACATACCTGCATTCTCGATTGATAAAGAAGGAGACCAGTTTGTTTTGGTAGGCTCGTTTTTGTCGCAATATTCAGACAGAACGACAGCAAGTAAAATTACCAGAGAAGGTGCAAATTATGGAAAATTTCTTATTGCGAATAACAGACGTGTACACCCATTTACAGAGGGTTTGAGTGAAGCAGAACTGGTTATTAAAGTTTTAAAAATCAAGCATTTTATTTCAAATCCTGCACAAGATTTTGATGTTTTTCAACCTGAATATATTGATGGAAAGCCTCAATTTCCTGATACTGAAGTTGAAGCCTTTAAACGTGTGATTACAAAATCATACCGTGTAATTTACCCTGCTGATTAGTTTCATGGGAATAGTGTAAGCTATTCCCTAAACCATTCTCCAATAAGTATAAAATAGAAATCATGTGGATTTTTACTGGTAAAATTCATTATATGTAAAACAATATTTTTTGTATGAAATAGCAACGCTCATTATAAACAGGCGTTTTTCCGTGTAAAATATCCACCAGGCAATTTTCACGGATAGTTATTCAAGCAGCCCTAAACGGGGTTGCTTTTTTATTTGTAAAATCTTCAAAAACAATAAATCATGACTCCAAATTATACTCAAGTGTGTGAAGTAAAACTTACATACACAAACAAAGTAAAATCATCAGAGAGATACGCAATTAAAGAATCATCCGACGTCTATAGATTTCTGGTTGAATATGTTTACAGTCCTGAAACGCTGTTATTACGTGAATCGTTTAAATTGTTGTTGTTAAGTAGTGCAAACAAAGTGTTAGGCTATTGTTCAATGTTTGAAGGTGGTACTGTTTCCACAATTGCAGATATTAAGATGATAATGCAGGCTGCACTTTTAAGTAATGCATCTGCAATCATTATATCACATAATCATCCATCGGGGCAATTAGAGCCAAGCAGAGAGGATATTAATCTGACAGAAAAGATAAAACAAGCCTGTGATGTTATTGCAATCAGATTTTTAGACCATATCATTGTAACTGATGAAGGATATTACAGCTTTACGGATGAGGGGAGAATTTAATTTCTCCCTTTTTCTTCATTTATTTTTGAAAGCAGGGAAGGTTGTTAAAGCCAAAATATGATATCAATACTACTAAAACCAATAGGATGACTTTCATGTTTCGTTAAATTATATAAAATCTACTATCTTTGCATATGGAGTAAGTATTTTACTGTTATTGGCAATTTTACAATTACTATTGGATAATTGTTCAACTTAACAATAAAATAAAAATTTGAAGTGGGTTTTTACTGGTGCGTCTATTTACATTATTAAGTGCGTCTATTTACCCCTATTCTCCATTATTACAGCTACATCATTAGCTCAGATTGACATGTATATGAAAAAATCATTTAATGTGTTTTTGGTTTGGACTTTGAAATTAATCGATACTCCAATCTGTAACTTTGAGTATAATTTCACTTTAGTATGGAATGAATATCATTTAATACCTTAAATCTATAAATATTTATGCAAAATAAAAAACCATTCAAAGAATATACTGTTCTTCCAAATTCGTTGATTCAAAACGAAATTTTCGGTCCATCTGATATTTATCGAATTTTTGTTCTTTCATTAACTGCGGATAAAATCACTGGAAAAACAGATACAACTATAGACCAACTAGCCGATTTTGTTGGAGAATCAACATTCAATTATCAGAACAAATATTCATTTACAGATAAATTAAGAGATTCAAATGATGTTGATGTTAATACTGTCCTATATAGAGAAGATATTACGAATTGTCCCATTAAAAGAAATTATTATACACTTCGAAAACCTGTTAATTCAGAACCATTCAGAATGATTCATCGTGAATTATATGATGTTGATTTGAAGATTAAAATCAAAGGTTATTTAATTCGACTGTTTAGTGTTGCTGTCACAGAAACTCTATTTGTTGGTTATTCGCAAAGAGAGTTGGCAAAATTATTACATATATCTCCTAATACTATTAGGAGCTATAATAAAGAACTTACTGAGAAAGGTTATATTCTTGAACTTGAAAATGGCCTTTTCTTAACATGTCCTGGGTTTAGACCAATTGAAAAATTAACTGAAGCCTCAAAAACTATACTTGCTCAATATCATCAGTTATTAATTATTAGCATTGATAATTATAACAATTCCCATACTGATATATTAAGTATAAAGACAATTACTATTGATGATTTGAAGAAGCTTAATCTCGATCGTTCGACACGTATATATGCATATTACTATATAAATGATTTCTCCAATGTAAAAAATATTAATGGTTTAGCTTTATTCCTTGAGACAGGTGTTCCATATAAATCATTACCCAACAAAGAATCGGATGATTCAATAATTGTTTTATAATTCTAATTTTATCTGCAAATCACATGACTATCAATGTTCCATATTATGTTTTTATTGTATATAGTTATATACTTAGTAAAAGAATTGAAGGGAAAATTAATTTAAATATTGATGAATTATTTAAATCAGAATCTTCAACGTTTGATACAATTATAAATGATTCAAATTTTTTTTTGACGACGATAAAATATGATATAGACATTGATATGACTAAGGTGAGAGAATTATCCAAGAAATATGATAAACCTGAATTCTGCTTTGAATTTATGTATGTTTTGTACAATAAAATAATGCAATTTCAAGATAGTAACCAGATGTCCTTAAAATCATTTCAAGATGATTATGCTGAAGACATGTTGAAAATTCGTGAATTGCTCAATCAAACCAAGGGCAAATCACCATTGTTTATAAAAATAAATTCAAGTAGCGACTATATTGACAATAAAAATGGCTGGTTTAGTAATCTTCTTAATAGTTTTATTGATGATTATCTCCACCCAGATGTAGATTTCAAATTAGCAACTAAAAAAATTGGAAGGCCATATATTGATGTTAATAGGAAGTATTTTCAGTTTATATTTTTCGTGATTCTAACTTCTAACAGGGATGATAAAAAAATATTTTCAGACACTTTAAGATGTATGAAAGAATTCATGGAGTTACTTGGATTCACTTTCAACCTAGGTTTTCGTACAGAATCTGAGTATTTAAAAGTTTTAAGAACTGAGATTTACGAAATTGAAAAAAAAGGTTTATCTTACAATCCAATTCATATGCCCAAGTATTCTAATGAGATTAATTACATAAAAAGGGTTGAAGCACTAGAATCTGGAAAAACATACATGACATTCGATGATCGTGAAAGTTTTAAAAGAGAACCAAAAGTCATCGATGATGACGTCATCAATAATTTAATTGAACATATAATTAAAAATACTTCTATTAAAGATGAAAAATATTTGAACACACTTTCAGATATTTTATACCGATTAATCAAGAGGTAGGAAAGTCCTTTTATTTTCCATAATTTATTTCCCATTTATTATTTTTCCATATTGTAATTTTGCACTGCAAGCTGCTCAGCAATCTTACATGTTGTTGGTATTGCTTTAAAAGGGCTTGCCTTATTTAATGTGAAAAAAATGATATTACAATTATCAGTGTTAGAAAAAAAAGTTGCTTTCGTGATGGGGAACAGAAATGTTAACAAGAAAAACCTTAACAAGAAGAAAAAATCGATTGCAGAATGTGGTCAATTAGTACCTTTAATTATTCTCGATGGTAGTGTGGTTGTTGATAAAGGCTTGACAATTGTTGACTTTGAAACAGGTAATGAAATCCAGGCTGATGAAGCACACAACTACATCGTGATTATTGAGGGGCAACACAGGTATGCTGCAATAATAGAGCTGCAGGAAGAAGACGAGAAAAACAAAACGAGTCATGCCCCAGACGATGTATTGGTGATGTACGCTCAAAGTGAGAAAGGTATTTCGGTAAAGAAACTTATTTCAGAGTTGAATAGTACGTCTGTAATCTGGAACGGGAAAGATATTGTGGCAGGAGCAGCAATGTGTAATCCAACAGATGAACTCCTTAAATATGTAAAGGAACTAACAGACCTGAAATCAAGTTCTAAGGATGATAATCTACCAAGAAGTGGATATCCGCTTTCTACCATAAGCAAACTAGTGACCTTTACTCCAAGATTGGATAAAAAAGTGCTATCTCAAAGTATGGATGATGGAACTGAAAAATTGCCTACAGCGAACATCAAAAGAGCAAAAGAAATCCTTGAATGTGCTTTAGAGGTTGGTTTTACTCACAAATATCTTTCACATAGATACTTTATCGATTGGTTTATGGATGAGGTTCAGAGAGAAGATGGTTCTTATCATGTAGTTTGTGATAAAGTATCAAAGTTATCTAAACAACAGGTCGATGAAATCATGAAGATAAAATCTGGAGAGTTTGTTTACGAAATAAGGCAGATAGCAAATGAAGCAAACACTGTAAATCAGGATTAGGAGCTTTAATACTATGCTGAGGAAAAAAGCTACTTGCGATAATTCGTGAGTAGCTTTTTTATTTATGTCAGAAGGTAGGATATCACAATCTTTTCACAAAACAAAGGTGTACCCCAAAATGTGACTAAATCTTACCACCACACAGTTGAAAATAATTAATATCACATTGAAATAATCACAAAATTAGTATTAATAACCAGCTATTTTAAAAATATGAATAAATCAAGCAAATTAAACGTGCTATATGTTCGTGTAAGCACGCTCGACCAAAAAACTGACAGGCAAAAAATAAATGAAAAAGAGTTCAATTTCATTGTTGAGGATAAATGTTCAGGTGCAATTCCTTTTTTCGAACGTGAAGGAGGCAAACAGATATTAAAATTAATTGAAAAAGATTTAGTTGAGTCT
>JAYFQH010000007.1:0-130999 GCA_034927265.1 Paludibacter sp. | reverse complement strand
TTGCGAACGACCTTCCATAATGATGGTGGCGTTATGAACAAATTGAGTCCTTACCGTGGCATTACTCATTATAAAGTTAGTATTACCAACTCCCAAATCAATACCAGCATTTTCTGCCGAATTCATTATTAAGGTGGCATTCTCAACTGTCAAACCGCCTATGCCGGTCTTCAGTGTCAATGAAGCTCCGTTCTCTCCTCCCACGACACCCGAACGGATACAGACATCACGGTTTATTTCAGTGTCTCCGTTTATAGTATTCTCTACCGGAACCAGACCCGTAGAAACATCCATATAGTTCTGTTCCGAATACAAATCTGTTTTATCGCCGGAACCCAATGTGTTCCATTCAAGTGTCTGAGAGTGTAAACCGATGATTAAAAACTGAAAAAATAAAATTGATAATAATGTGATTCTTTTCATAATTAAGTATTTACATTTTAATTTTATCTAACTGAGCCTTTAAAGCTTGCACCTTAGCCGGATATTTATCAGCAAGATTTTCTTTTTCACCAGGGTCCTTTATTAAATTATACAATTGAGATTTCGGACTATTCCCCAGTTTGACATTAGTATCTTTACTCACTGCACTAGATTTACTGGGTTCAATATATTTCCAGCCTTTTACAACAATTGAGAGAACCAGATTAGTATTCTGTTCCACTATAAATTTTCTATCAATTTTATTATCTCCCATCAAGGTATTAAGACTATTAAAACTGTCGGAGGCTTCATGTTCTTTTAGTTTATATCCTACTATGGATGCAATTGATGCGTACCAATCCAACTGACTGACCATAGCATTTGAAACGGCAGGTTTAACTTTACCCTTCCAGCGTACGATTTGCGGCACTCTTGTCCCGGCTTCGAAAATACTATACTTTCCTCCTCTGTACGGACCCCAGGGTTTGTGATCACCTAACAATTCGACGGCTTGATCTTTATAACCGTCATCAATAACCGGTCCGTTATCGCTTGATAAAATCACCAAAGTGTTATGATCCAAATTCAGTTTTTTCAATGTTTCCATAATTTGTCCAACAGTCCAATCAAATTGTACAATGACATCACCTCTTGGTCCCATGCCACTGGCACCTACAAAACGAGGATGAGGAACACGGGGGACATGTACGTCCTGCGTCCCAAAATATAAAAAGAAAGGTTTATCTTTATTTTCAGTTATAAATTGCATCGCTTTGAGTGTTAGAGTGTCTGCGATATTTTCATCCACCCACAAAGCAGATTTACCTCCTTTCATAAAGCCAATACGTGAGATACCATTTATGATGGCCTGATTATGTCCATGACTTGGATGTATTCTCAGAAGTTCAGGATTATCTTTTCCAGAAGGTTCTCCCGGAAAATTTTCCTTATAGCTCACTTGAATAGGATCATCCATATCTAAATTTACTACCCTTCCGTTTTCTATGAATACACAAGGAGTGCGATCTCCCGTTGCTGCCATGATATATGAATAGTCAAAACCAAGCTCTCGTGGTCCGGGCGTAATCAATCCGTTCCAATCCTGTTTTCCTTTTTCAACGCCGAGTCCTAAATGCCATTTGCCTATTGCGGCAGTCTTGTAACCTGCTTCTTGCATCATTCCAGGCATAGTTTGTCGATCGGGAGAAATTATTATTGCGGCATCACCGGGGGCAATTCCAGTACCGGGATGACGCCATGCATATTCACCGGTTAACATTGCATAGCGTGAAGGTGTACTTGTTGATGCACCACAATGCGCATTGGTAAATCGGATACCTTCATCTGCAAGTTTATCCACATTCGGTGTTTTAACTGAAGAATAGCCATAACAATTCAAATCACCGTAGCCAACATCATCTGCATAAATAATTATAATGTTAGGCAAAAGAGCTTTCTTCGGTTTTGAATTACCTGTTATGATGGTGAATGGGAGCAAAGAAATACACACAGAAGTAAAGGCATGAATTTTCATGATATACGTATTATATAATTAAAAATAGTCACTTCCAGTAGCATCTGATCAAGATTCAAATACTATACTAGTGATGGCACAAAAATAAGGTCTAAAAAAGAAACACTGGTGAGTTTTTAATTCAAAATGGAGGACAAATAAGATAGATAAGATTTAGAATCAATATGTTACTTACTAAAGAAGAGATTTTGCATATAAATAACAGCATTTTGTTGACAATCTAAATCAAAGATTTTAAAGTTCCACAGGAGCTCATAAAGTTACAAACTCCTGTGAAATGTATGAATTAGTTTTGTACCCATATTATTTCCCAATGTGTACGGGACCATGTCGGATTATTTCCATTTAGGATACGTGCATTATCATCAACACTTCCGCTTTCTACTTCCGCATATTTACTATCAGAAAGACATTTCAATCGAACACGATTTGTGTTTGGTATCGGTTCAATTTCCCATTTTTGCCCATCAGTACCAGAATATGTTTGTTGAGAAAGATAGCCTTGTGCATTTACACCAACACATTTACCGCTATGTTTCGCTATTAATTTATATTTACCATCGTTCAGATGTATAATTTGAAAAATCTGATTTGTATATCCATTATCCGGCAACTGAACTATTTTTGCACCATCTGAGGTCAACCAATTTTCCACAGCCAACGATTTCCCTGATAATTTATTAATCAACTTAAAATAACCTGTACCATAGTCCATTTCTTTATTTTTATATACGCGAACATAATCATAGTATGCCCAATCCGGTAATGTGGCTGTGCTGATATCTCCATCAACCCAGTTTCCGCCGAAAGCACTTCCTGATAGGATAATATATTCCTTTACGTGTGAAATCTGAACAGGATTCGTAATCGTTCTTTTAACTGTCCCGTTGTAATAAAATTTCATATAAACAGGAGTCCATTCCAACCCATAAACATTCATCCAATTCGAGTGAATGCCAGTTGCCGATACATCCAGATGGCTCGACGGATGTCCCGAATCATAACCATCCCAATGAAGATTAGTTGCATATGATTCAGACTGTTTTCTGGCTTCTACAATATCTATTTCGGCTCCATCATTGGCTGTCCCATCCATGACACCATCGGGTTTGGTCCCATTAGGTGGCATCATCCAAAAAGCTGTCTGGTAACCATTAGGATAAACCACATGCATTCTACATTCAAGATACCCGTATGCTATTTCAAATAATCCTTTAGAATCAATTCTACCTGCTGAATATGTATTGGTAGCATCTCTGGTATATTTATTAACCAAAGAAGTGCCGTTTAGACTTATATTTTCCGGATTAAAAAACGTATGAATACCATCACTCCACCCTTTATCAGAATATACATTTCTCCATTTCGAAAGGTCCATTTCAGTTCCTTCAAACTCATCCGAAAAAATAAGTTCCCAAGTACCCGCTGATGGAACTTTAAATTTAACCACATCAGTACTTTCTTCCAGTAAATCCTGATTTCCATCGTTTAAAAATGATTCTTGCTTGTTCAATGCTTCCTCACTGCAACCACATAATAAAAGGAATGATAAAAAAATAGTAAATAGAAATACATTTTGTGTTTTCATGTTGATTTTTGATTTAAATACATATTAAATGAATAAACTATCTGAGTCTTTCCGTATCTTTCTTCTTATAGTATTCGAACACAACCTGCCACGCTTTTTTATAAAAGCCCTTATCCGAAATGAGTCCTTTACGGTTCCATCCTTTTTGGTATTGTTGATGCATTCTGGAGGGAGACCTTAAATCAAACAACACCCAAGGTGCAACTCCACATAAATTTGGGATATTATTAAATAATTTAGTATGGTCGGTGTAAAGTTTCTTCTGATAAAGTTCTCCCCAGGAACTGGCAACATCAGGATCTCCATCATGTCCATATAAAGCCTCACAGCCAAATTCAGAATATATTAGTGGTCGGTCGGCAGCAATCTTAATCTGGATTTTTTCCGGGTCTAATGGCCATGGATTATACCATCCAAAATATTTATTGATTGACACGATATCCAGCATATCTGCAATAGAATCTTCCAATGTTAGCATCCCTTGCTCTGAATCATACTTCATATTATTAAAAGCAGCTGTAATAAGGCGCGTATCATCAAGCGTTCTGCATAAATTGATGTATCCGGTTAATGCTTTATTACGTTCGGAAGATGGACGGGTCTCATTGGCGACACTCCAAAGTATAACTCCACAACGATTCTTATCGCGTGCTATCATTTCGTGAATCATCTGTTCACCGGTTTTTACAGTTTTCGGATTATCAAAAGTAATTCTTTGCCAGACAGGAATTTCCAACCAAATCATCATCCCCATTTCTTCTGCCATTTTCACCATAGGCTCAAAGGGAGGTAGGTGAGCAAATCGTACAAAATTACATCCCAGTTTCTTGGCCTCTCTAAGTAAGAGTGCAGCATCAGCTTCGGAATATGCACGACCTCCACGCATGGGTATTTCGTCATGGATATTAATTCCTTTTAAAAAGACAGGTTCACCATTAAGCAGGATACTATTTCCTTTCGTCTCAATACTTCTGAATCCAATTTTTTCTTTTATTTGCTCATGGGGTGTAGTAATAATTATATCATATAATTTAGGATTTTGTGGGTTCCACAACTGAAACTTTGCGTTTATTTCAGAGTGTGCTACTCCGAACGAATCTGTCATTAATACCTTATGTACCTTTACTTCAGGTATTTCAATGGTAATTTTTTCCGGGCTTTCAATGTCTCTAAGTTCGATTCTTGCCTCAATAACATTTCGACTTCGCTTTTTTAGTTGAACAGTATAATCATGAATATACGTTTTTGGAGTCTCCACCAACAATACGTCACGGGTGATTCCACCATAATTCCACCAGTCATATCGTAAACCGGGTATCCCATCTTCTTTACGGGTATTATTAACTTGTACGACAAAAAAGTTCTCTCCGCTTTTCACCAGATTTGTTATTTCAAACTGGAAAGGGAAAAAACCACCTTCATGACTTCCCAATAATTTTCCGTTCAAATAGACATCTGCAATGTAATTGACTGCTCCAAAATAAATAAAATAACGTTTATCCTCTTTTTTAGTCAACACAAAATCTTTTTTGTACCAAATACTGCCTTCATAATACTTCAGTTCAGTTAATTGTGAATTAAAGTCTCCTGGTACATCCAGTTGCAGACCATCAAAAGAATATTCTAAAAATTCCGTATTCTTAAGCGGCTTTGCATTTTTGAAAACACCTCTCATCTTTCCTTCGGAGGCCTGATCAATAATTGCATCCCATTTCCCATTTAATGAAAAATAACTACGACCATAGATGTTCGTCATAGCTGTTTGCCCTATCACATAAGCATCGATTGTGATCACACAGAGCAAAAAAAAGATTTTTAATATAATCGAGCTGATAATTTTCATGAAGATTTCTTTTAATAATTGAAAACCTTTTATCGATATAGTATATATTGTGACTTGAAAGATTGCAGTAAGAATTTTGCTTAATTTCCAAATACTTTTCAGGTGCTTATTAAGATACGTTTATCATCTGATTTGCAATTTTTCGTATTTACAATTAATTACTAACATGATTTAATATCTGTCCTGAATCAATGAGCTTATTCTTTATTTGATTATATTCCAAGTCATGAATTCTGGTGTTCTTCTCTATTGCCATTCCCGCAATTATTCCTGCACTTTGTCCCAGAATCATAAAAACAGGTTCCATCCTGATGGATCCGAAAGCAATGTGCGAACTTGAAACCGCTACAGGAACAAGCAGATTACAACATTCTTCCCTCTTGGGTAAAATGGCTCCCAAACTTATCTGATAAGGCTGTTTCGGATATGCCGCAATATCGCCTTCGTTCTGCACATATCCTTCAGCGGTAATATAACGCTGGGTATTATGAGAATCCATGGGATATGAACCCATACCAATAGATTGAGAAGCTTCTTTCGTGCCTAACACTTCGTCCTCCGTCATCACGAATTCACCAATCATTCTTCTGGCTTCACGCACATAAATCTGATGCGGCCAGTTGCCATTGTCGATAAATTCATCTCTCGCCAATCCCCAACGATTCATTTCCGTCCGAATTTCCTCCGGAACACGCGGATCATGGGCATAAAAATATAAAAGACCTTTTTGATAATTCTCATGTTCCTTGATAATTTCAGCTCTTCGTTTATACGAAGCTTCCGGATAATCGTAATTCATACCTATATTATCAAAACTAAAAGGACCATGGTTGTTCACGTCGGTTTTATGGTTTGGTATCGGATCGAATTTACGGAAAGTTTGCCTCCAGCCCTTATCTAATACCCTGAGCAATAATTCATACTGCGACGGATCATAATTCTCAGGCTTTTCGAACGGTCTACGATTTTCTTCCTGAGTTGTTAAACACATTCTGTAACAATAGGCTTGTATTCGTTTATCCCCCTCACCCTTATTTCCCGGATTCTCAGTCGAGATACGAGGCAAAACACCACTGGTTGAGTCACCCTCAATTTTATATGGACTGATATTCATTTTTCCAAAATGATGACCATGGTGTAATACGCCAACCTGTACTCCATTCCAGGTTTCTCCATACACATTATTAGCTTCTCTTCCAACATGATAGTCAACCCCTGCGGCGGCCATCAGATCGCCTTCGTATGTGGCATCGATGAATATTTTCGCTTTATACTTGCTTCCATCCAACATGGTAACCGCGACGATCTTTCCGTTTTTCAATTCCACGCCGGAATCCCTGTTAAGCCATTTGTTCCGGAACACCTGGATATTGTTTTCCTTGATGAGGTCCTCAAAAATCCGTTCGGCAACATGCGGTTCAAAAATCCACATGGTTCTGTTGTTACCGTCGATTGCCGGAGTACCTTGCCCTTTATTGCCATATTCAGTCTTTCTCTGCCATATCCAGGCTTCCTCTTTTTGATAATGGTCGTAAACGCGCTGATAAAACTCTCTTGAGATTCCACCGATAACACTTTTGTCTCCGGTATCTGTAAATCCCAACCCACTGGAACTTAAACCGCCCAGATGTTTTTCCGGCATAACGATGATTACCGACTTATTCATTCTGGCAAGTTGTACAGCACAAGTCACTGATGCAGAAGTTCCTCCGTAAACAATCACATCGGCAGAAATACATGTAGTGGTATCCTGACTTCTACCAAACACTCCGGACATTGAGAAGCTAATAAGAATAAGAATAATGTGTTTCATACTTTATTTTTTATAACAAAATTTTCATGTTAATCCTGTAAATCCTTGTCTATTTATTTATAAAATCGTCTCCACTTCCCCGCACCTTTTTAAGATTGGAATAATATAGTTGCTTAATTCATCATAACCCTTTTTCGTGTAATGAACATTATCCGACCCCTGTCCGTACAAATGGTGAATATTGATCGACTTTTCATAAAGATCATTGATCTCAATATGATGTTTCTTCATTATTTCCTTGGCCGCCATATTGTATTTCAACAAATCATCAGAGAAACGACCAGGTTCATTTTCAGGAACATATGTTGTAGTCACAAAAATTAACTTTGCATTCGTTTCCGTTTTTAATATTGTTACCAGTGAATCCAGATTTGTTTTGTATTCTTCAAGCGCGGTAAAAATCTTTCCATTTAACTTGTCCCGTTCAACCCGTGATTTTACGGTTGTATCGCGATAACATAAATCCCACAAGCCCCAATTAAACTGAATGATGTCCCAATTTCCGTCACCTATCCATTGGCGAATATTTTTCAGACCAACACCCGTATATTGTGCATTCCCGGGATTATGGTAAATCAGCATTCTACCGGAAAGTTTTTCCTTAACAAACGGTGTGTAACCAATTGAAATGGAATCTCCAATAATTAACACTTTAGGTTGTTTCTCCGTGAATCCAGAAAGAATTATGCAAAGAAGAAATATTTGAAATACTGTTTTTTTCATACGTTTATTTTTTATAGTTTTTTTTACAAATTTGGCAGCTTTTTCGGTAAAACAAGATTGCTGTTTTCGACAATTTATTATCAAAACCAAATGACCAGCGGGATGATTTACAATAGCTAATTACAAGTAGAATATGGGTTTGAACATTGGTCTTCTGGAGACAACCAATCTTCTTTCATTTTATTATCTCCATCTAAAAAAGATACGTACAACCATTCTCCTGTACAATCCAAAATCTTAATATCGGCACTCCAATACCCCCACTCCGGTTTAAGTATTTGGGATCTTATTTGATATCTTTTGGCTGATTTCCTATATAAATTGATTGGCTGATGAGATGCTGGACGTATGCCCAAATATTTGATTTCAATCCAACCTATTTTAGGTATTGTATCATAAAGTGGGGCTCTGACATCTACATAAGCCATTCCATGGTTTATTTTAGAAATAATAACCGTATAATAATCTTCTTTCAACGTATCATCCACGACGTAATCAATTAGTTTCCCTTTGTTATCTAATATGGGGACTTCTATTTGTTTTTCAAATAATACCACTTGACAAGAGCAATCTTCTTTTTTTATTCTATTTTGAGTCAGCACGCGGCCCGACAAAATAAATATTGAAACCCATAACAAACTTTTGTGTTTCATAATTATTTCCTCCTATGTTGAAGTAAAAACATATGCAATCGAATTAGACAATGTGTCGGCTGATACATACATCGGAATTTTTATCGAATCGGAATTTTGAATAACAATTCCAATATCACCTGATTTTACCCAAATATCTTTTTTTGATAAATCACAATCAGCAGGAAGTTTTACATAAAAGTAATCTGATCTTTGTTCTTGTATTTTGACTACCCAACCCGCTTCGGTATCTGATTGAAGATACGAATAAAATTTGTCCGGTTTTGAATAAACAGGTATTTCATTTAAATTATATGGATGCGTAAACACTTCAAAATTAACCTGCTGGCACACATAAGAATATAAAGACAATCCAACGCAAAAAATAATATACAACTTTTTCATAATCGGAAGCAAATATTTCACATCTTAATTTTTAAGTACATTGTACTACATTTCAAATAAATATAATTATCTTTCAAATAAGCATTATCGACAGAAGATAAATCACAATATCTCAAACTGAATTTTCTAATTAATTGTATCTTATTGCCTTTAACTTTCCATAATTCAACAAATCTTGTTCCATCCGTGTAATCACCTTCTACACAAAGCAATAAATTATGAAATATCAATGGGTAACCAATCAAAGTATCTACTTTATTAGTGATTTTGTTTAATAAGAAATAATTATCTTGTGATACGTAACAACATATTTTTAGATTTGTCTAATTGTTTTTCAACACCTCCCCATTATTAATTACATGTAGAATACGGATTAGAACATTGATTATCAGGTGGAAGCCACCCTTCTTTTATAACGCCATCGCCATCCAAATAAGAAACATACAACCAATTGCCCTTACATTTTAATATATTAAAAGGGTACCATTCTGGTCTAATAATTATCGATTTCACTTTTGAATTTATGTTGGGATGACTATAAAGTTTTACATTTGTCCAATCTGTCGCATAAATTCCTAAATATTTAGTTTCTATCCAGCCAATTTTTGGAATCGTATCGTGGAGAATTTTAGAAGCACTGACATAAGCTTTTTTACCTTTTACACTCATTATGTAAACAGTATAATAATTTTCCTCTATGGTATCATTAATAATAGTTGTGAAATTACCATTTTCATGAAAAATAGGTATTTCTGTCTGTTTATAAAATAATACAGAATTACAGGAACATTTCTGTTTTTGTGAAATACAAGAAGCTCCCAAAAGTAGCAACAATACCATTGCACTTAAACAATTAATAGGTTTCATTTTCGTCTGAGTTGAAGTAAAAAATTATTAATAGGTTGTAATTGTTTAGTAAAGCTACTCCATTGTGTTGGAGATACCAACAAACAACCTTCAGATACACCATGCCATTTCCCATTTTTATAGAATGGGCCTGCCCAGCCATTATTATTTGACCTGTGAATGAAAACACCGGTTAAGTATGCTGGATTTCTTTCTGGGTGAGCTGGATTAAAATTATCTTGTTCTGGTATTCTTGCATTCCTATTTTCCACAACTAAATTTGACCCATAAGGGCCTAATCTTTCTCCTTCTTTTAATTTATTTACAGTATAAGTTCCATCAGCAACCACCCCAAATTTTGTGGGGTCTGAACTCATAGTAAATCCCTGATATGATTGAATATCATCTGTTCCTTCTGGTCCATAGACAGTAACACTCGCTAATTTTGCACCTTCTCCAAAAAGATTATCGCCTTTTCCTAATTTTTCATCTTTTGACCCATTAAACACGACTACGGCTTTGTAGCCAGATAAAGTTTCAAATTTTTCGTTACCGTCTTTATCTTTTCCAAAAGAATGTTCAAACGTAGAACCATCGTGCCAATTCCAAGATTTCTCTGTTTCCCCCGCTTTTGTATATTCAAACCAATCACGCCCATCGGGGTCAATAAACCGTATCGGATTATTACCTGCGTAGCAGTAGGGCGATTCCCACGGTCTTTTCTCCGCCAACGGGTCAAAAGTTTCAAACACAGGCACTGCCCCCATACGCATACGTGCATGAAAATCATAACTGTCATACCCGTGCGTCTCGATAAACTCCTTTCCTCCATATTTATACGGTTGTGTTCCCGGAAGATCACCCGTATTCGACTTCCACGGCAAACCACTCGGATAGTACTGCGTCCGCTGAACAGTAACGGCAGAATAGCTTGTGCCATTCCACGTGTAGGGAGCCCGCCACACTTCCCGGTTATTACCCAAATGGTCTTTCCGGTAGTAATTGTAAAGCGGGATGGGGGTTTGCGCATTGATTGCGTAGCCTTCTTCGTTGTGTACCCGGTCCAGCCACCTTGTATCTACCGGTTCCCCTGTGGTGTGGCAACCCCAGCAACGATCCGTACCGTACTCAATGTTTCCAACATAATCCGTACCGTGTATGGTTACATCCCCATTCTCATGAATTTCCAAACCATGGAGCACCTCACCGGGATTCAGGGGCTGGTACAGCCCGGAAGTAACCGTTACGTAACGAGTTCCCAGTTTCCGCCCGTCGGCAGAATAGCGGTTAATAATCTGGCTACCGTTTTTAAACTGAACAGTGTCCGGCAAATTTAGCAAATTATATTTGATTGCGACAATATCGCGGTCCAAATCGGAGATCATATTACCGTTGGTATCGTAAATGAATTCGGCTTCCGGGTTATCCATGCTGTTGTGTCGTTCGGTATATTCTTTCAGGTTGTACTGGTTCTGACTTCCCCCGTAGTCGATAATCCATTGTATTTGGTTTCCATAGTAACCGAAGGACAGATTGTCTATGTCTCCACCATTCCCCATGCGCCATGAACCGACAATATTACCCTGCTTATCGTATGAGAAAATTTCGTCGAAATACTCGTTAGACGGATTTACTCCATCCTGGAAATATGCCTCCGTCATTCGGTTCTGTGTGTCGTAATGGTATTTATACCCTTTAATTTGGCCGTTGTATGTCCATGTGTTGTAGGCTATATTACCGTTGTAACAGGCTACCGCTCCTGGTGGTAAACCCGTGTTGTAATACAGGTTCTGTTCAAAGGTTGTCCCGCTTTTGATTTCGGTTATCCAGTTGCGGATGTTGTATTCAAATTCTTCGATATCTGTGTTGTTGTGCCGTTTTTTTTCTACTAATCTTCCTAATTCGTCGTATTCGTTCGAAGCCAATTGAACAGGGGAAGTATTATTCAATTGATATGTGGTTGTTTTAAGTCGCAGGGCATGGTCGTAAGTATAGGTGTACAGTTCCGTAACCTGGGATTGACCGACGATGCTGTGTTCTTTCAATGTTTTGAGCACATTACCGGTAAAGTTATATTTATTGTACGTGATGTCGTAACCTCCCAGATGGTTGGTGCCCCGGGTTTGGATTGTCAGCCCTTTGTAATCATAATAAATGGCCGCGGCGGTATAATTGCCTGAGTTGTTTAGCAGATAAGTGCGCGTACCGGTAAGCAGGCCTTTGGCGGAGGTGTGTTTTGCTCCGTATTCATCTTCTTTGCTGTTGTCGTAAGCTATGTTATTATCCGTCAAGGGAACAAAGTCGTAGGTATTGTAATAATTGACTGACAGCGGTTGCAATTCATCTATAAAATAATTGCAGGTGTATCCGGTGTCGTGGAAAGGATTGTCTGTTCCCCATGATTCTATGATCACATTGCTGTGGACATATTCCTTTTCCGAATTTGTTATTTCCCGGTTAATGACCCCTGTGTAAAGCAGTCTCCCGAATACATCATATTTGTTTACCGTCCACTGCCCTTTCAGCCGCTGGATCCCGTCCTGAGAAAGGATCAGCCGGTCGGCCTTGTCGTAAACCATGTAAACCGGTTCACAGCCCGGAAGCCTTTTTTGTAGTGGGTTGCCGCGCTCGTCGTACCTGTAAATGTAGGCGTATTTCGTCAGGTTTTCATTGGTGTCAGGAATGCCGCCCGACGTTGAGGCAGTTTTCAGGGCATCGGCAGCCAAAGGAGGAAGCACAAAAGACAATTGTCCCAGATCGTTGTAAATATAGTAGGTGTCCACATTTTCTGCGCTTCGTTTCATGATTCCTCGCCCGAGTTTGTCTTTAAATTCGGTCACCATTTTACCATCCTCATCGGAAACGGTTGTTTTGAATAATGTTCCTGAAGCATAATTGTTTCCACGTTGCAGATTACCCGACTCGTTTACATAAAAATAAGCGATGCTGCCGTCATTGGTGTCGTAAACAGTCGTTATCCGTTTACTGTTGTTGTGCCAGCTTGCACCTACTCCGTATTGGTCTGTTACCCTGTTCAGGGGTGAAGGTTCGTATTTGATTTCTGAGTATGGATTGGAGTCATTGTGTCTGCTTGTTGCATTACTCAAAAAGGAACTTTCATCGACGTATTGTCCGAAATTACCTTGGGTCGGTGTTGGAAACCAGTTTTTCCATTCCCTGCCCACGCTGTCGTATTGAGTTAATGCTACTAAGTCAGCGCCTGCCGGGGAGATTCCCATCTGCACGGTTTGCACGGAGCGGCCTAATCCGTCGAAGTATTGAATGGTGGTCATCATGGGTGAATTTGCATTAGCCAGCATAGCTATTGAAGTTTTAATGTAGTTTTGATCGTTACTGGCTACAGGAATTTCGAAGGTACTCTCCTCCGCAATATTGAATAGTGGGACTATCGAATTGGACGTTCCAATCTTAGCATTAAAAGTTCCGGTTGATGCCGAAGCACTAAACCCGGGTTTAAGCACTACTTGTTCCGTGGCAGTTACAATGACTGCAGTCGCTGGTGTTGGCTGGTTTAAAACGATAACCCCTCCACCTTCGGCATAACTGTTTGTTATATGCAGGGCAATCAGAATACAGGTAAATATCCGGCATAAGACTCTCTCCTGAATTAATTTCATAGATATATTGTTTATTATCATAGCAGTATTATAATTGTGTTGACATAAAACTATTCTTTATAGTGGTAATCGAACTTCTGAATGATATTGCCATAAGCGTCTTTAATGTACTTGAGGCGGTTAAACTCATCGTATTCGTAAGTGGTCTTCACGCCTCGGGGATCGGTCTTGGAGGTCATACCAACAAGGGGTTTGTAGGTGTAGGTGGTAATTTGAGCCTCTAATAAATCAGGATGAGTACGCAAAGCCTCAACCGTTGTCATATCAGGAATAATTGCACTCGCCAGTTGATCAGGTGTAGTCCCAACCAACGCATTAGTCACTTCAGCAAGAGTTGCATTAATTATTTCTGCTATTGGATACTGGGCATTATATCCCCATAAAAAAACTGTAGAAACCCCTGTTCCATCTTGGAAAGAAAGTACATTACCTGTTTTATCATCAAATAGACAGTTCTTTTTTATTTGCCTAAAATTATCGTTGATGGCGTACTCCAATGAAATAGGCTTAAAAACATTATTACCCCAATTAAAGAAATTATATTTTATAACTTTTTTATTGACACGTCCATTAATAATTCTCTTGCTTTGCTCCACTATTTCATTAATCTTATTTTTGTCAATCATTGTTCTATATGGTTCCATTGCAGGATAATCAAGGGGATACTTATAAGAAGTCAAAATATTATTTCCAGCACTATTACTTTCTAACTCTGTGGATAAAAGTGCTTTATTATTATATACAAACACTTTATTTATTTCAACACTATCAGTATCAAAAAAAGATTTAATAGTTTGATTTCCTAACAGCATTTGCCCTAGATGAATAACATAATCAGTATAATGGAATCCGCAATATTTGGAATAATCACATTCATTAAGAACATGCATTTTATATATATAAGGATTTCTCCGGTCTAAAAAATCCGCATAACGAAATGTGAGCCATTCGTTTTTAATTGATTCTTTTATTTTATAATTTCCGTTAATATTATTATAAGATATTTTTTCCAATAACATACCATATTCAAAAGATCTGTCAGTACTCAAAATCATATCACCTTGCCCCAAGCGAGAGTCAATCGTATTCTCAGTTAATGGTTCAAAAAAAAGTCCACTTTCGTCATTTATGCAATATTTATATTTTATTTTACCTGTATTTTTTGTAAAATCTCCACAGTATTCTGTAATTTCAGGATAAATAACTGAAGGTCGTCCATTTAATCGACTTTCGAAGTTTGACAAATTATATTCTCTTACTCTGTAAAAGTTACCTTCTTCCCACGATACAGGACGCCCATTACAACCAGTCAACAGATTTGTTATTCTATTTGGGTAATACAAATAAGACTTTGCAAAATTGGGAGGACAAACTTCTACTGGGGCATAACCATAACCACATTCATCTTTTCCATATTTATATGTTTTTCTTTCCGCCAATTTTTCAGATGCTAAAAAATGACTAATTGATTTTATTCTTGAACCACCTGCATCATATACACCTTCGGTGTACATTCGATCATTATACGAATTATAATAGCTATTAGGCTCATATTCATAAACCGTAAATCCTCCTGTAGGATAATTGATTTTATTTAGCAAACCTACTCCTCCTTCATATGCATCATGGGTGCCTCCTCCTATGCGCACATCTTGCAAAGAACTGCTTGTCGTAATTGTTGAAAAAGATCCATCCAGATAATCATTTGCCCGTCCTTCAAGAGTAACATCTAAAGAAGGGATATTATATGTAGGAAACCACAGATCATATCCGTTGACTGTAATCTGTATGTTATTTGTTTGATCTGCATTCCCTTGCAAAAGGAAACCCCAACAATTATAGAGATAAGGAGGATTTGACATTAATTGATTGTAAAAAAACTTATATTTATCATTTGTCTCAGTGGAATTTGTATTGACTATCGAAACACTGTCAAGCTTCCTAAGAAAAAAGTTTGAACTTTCAATATATTTGGAAACATTAAAATTAATTTGTCTTGCTAAATTCGGGAAAGAAATTGAAGTTAGATAAGACTTCGCACAATTATAGCCATTATGATTGGTGTATGTAAATGAAACTGTATCATTCCCATAAGCAATTGATTTTATAAGCTTTAATTTGTATTGTAAAATTGTGAAATTTTGTATGATATTTCCTAACTGTGTTTCAGGATCAAATAAATTATCATAATAGATTAAACTAGTCGGAATGCTACCTTTATCTGAAATCATCCTCGTGGAACTAGCTTTTTCTGTACGATCTTCTGCGTTTATATAGCTGAACTTTATTTCCCTATTCATACCGGGTAATTTGATTGTTGATAGTTTCCATGAAGATCTATAGTCCGATGAATAATAATTTTCATAAGATGTATTAACTGTGTTAACTATTTCATACTGATCAAACACATATACTATACCTTTGTTGTCTACTAATTCAAATGATGCAATCTCATGTCCTGGGTCAATCCTCATTTTTATTAAAATATCATCTCTGTTTTTAAAAAATTGATACGTTGTATCGTTAATATACTGAATATAAAATTTCACAGATTCTCCAGAGGGTAATATAGCAAAGAATTCATCACAACTAAAATCTCCGATACTCTCATTTCCTTTGAGCACATCTATAGTTTGCGAAAGAGTCTGTACTGTCAACCGATGTTTGAAACTATCATATTCATCAGGTGCCCCATAAATTGTTCTTGATATTTGTCCGCCACAAAACAAAGACCAATTCAAGCCATAAGTATCAAAGGTAGTTTTAATTCCCGCCGTGTGATAATTAAGATAAATAGGCAACTTATATCCAGAATAATCAACGACATACAATGGTACTTTAATTTCAGCAGTCCCAGTAAAATTTCCTACAGGATAATCAATAAATTTTTTAAATCCCATTGCCTGAGGTGATGGAGGTATTACATTTGATTCAATGCCAGGTTGCTGCGCGATAGCAGATTTAATACAAAAAAGAACAAGAAATAAAGTCAATTTTATTTTATTATGCATATCATTCTGTTTTATCTATATTTTTTTACTTTTTCACCACCACCCTCTGCAAAACCATGTCATCCACATGCACATACAAAACATAAGTCGCAGTTGGCAAATGACCCATATTAATATTAATTTCGTGATGTCCTTCGGATAAATTCTGCGGAGCAGTCTGACAAACTCCCACTCCTCCATTGGTATGGACAGTAAACCAGATGCGAGCCGGCCGTACCAACTTGTAACGGATATGAAGATCCTGTTTTACCGGATTAGGCATCAGTTGTGCTTCGGTAAATACTGCTTCTGCTCCTGTCAGAGTTTCTTCGTTTGCAGGAATGGAATCGGTTTGTACCTGTGAGGATTGAAGTTGGGGTGGATAATAGAACGAAGTGGTAAATACAGTCGTATCTTTAACCGCTTCAGATCCGTTACTGTTCTTCTTTCGCTTTATAATATTCGTTTTGATGCTCTCAAAAACCGGATACCGGATTCCTTCGGCATACCAGGCATAGCTATCCAGCATCATTTCGAGACTGTCTCTTCCCGTCTCGGTATAATAGCGTAAAGTACGCACCCGTAGGGTATTTTTTACCGACTCGAAGTCCGGCAGCAAGAGTTCTCCTGTAGCATCTGCTTCAACACGGGTGTAACCTTTGACTTCCAACTTCAGCCGGTGACTGTATTCACCTTTTCCTTCAAAATAACTGAAAAGGGTGTCGCCGTAACTGAACGGGAATTTGAGCCTTAACTCAGGGCTTAGATACTCCATAAAGGTAGTGGCATTCTCGAAACCAGTAGCCCACAGACTGTCACGCTTTTGCATATAATAGTAGCGGGTACGGTGTTCCATTCCACACAGGGTATCCATCCGTGTGCTGTCGGGGATAAAATACTTCAACGCGTATTCTTCGTTAATGGGTTGTAACATACGGAAATCCCAGATTAATGCTCTACCAGAACTTCCCGGATCCTTGAAGTCGACCTGTTGTTTTACGATTTGATCGGCAGCACGGTAGGTATTACGGTCGGCGGTGAGTTTATGTTGAGCAGTTGTTCCAATAGTAGTGGCAATACATATGCAAATCAAAACGAGTGATTTAAGTTTCATTTCTTTCTGGTTCTTTAGTTATTGATTTTTCCGAAGCGGACAATTTGTTTGTTTTGTCCATAATAAACTATTACTTTAACCTTTCTTCCAGTTCTTTGATTCTTGCGTTTTGCTGGCTAATGGTTTTTCCCTGCTCAATCATGTACAAAGTCAGTTCTTCAATCTTTTGTAGCAATTTATTCTGCATTTCACCCATGCTCAGTCCATCGTTTTTGACTTCTGATGCGGGAGGAATCCCGGGAAGATGTTTGTTGCTTTGTACAAATTGTTCTACTTTATGAAGCGGCATGAGATCATAATCGGGTTCAAAAACATAATCTGGCCAGTTGTTCTGAAGTTTTACAACTACTTCTTCGACAATTATTTTGCCGGCAACTGCTAGTTTAAAGTTATCGGGGATCTGGATTGTGCCGATGCCTATTTTGCCCTTCAATATAGTTTTTGCAATTTCGTCATTCCCAATAGTGATACTGTTGCTTCCATTGCCTATCGCATTGTATCCGATCACGATCTGGTTAGTTTGACTATTCCCCAGGGCTTTTGTACCTCTTCCAATAAAAATAGAATTGACTGAAGTCATATTTTCCGTACTCCCGCCAGCGATATACCTTCCAGCGGAATAACCTATACCTATATTATAAGATCCTGTAGTATTTCCGTACAAAGCTCCTCTCCCCAAAACGGCATTATCTTCACCCGTCGTATTGCTTCTTAAAGCATTCATTCCGATTGAATAATTATAACTACCTGACGTATTGCTGTATAATGCATTGTATCCAAGTGCAATGTTATAGCTACCATTCGTATTTGAATTCAAGGCATTTGTCCCCTGAGCATAATTTTCGTTTTGCGATAAAATCAATACAGGCATACATACCAGTGTGTAAAGCAAATAAATTTTAATTCGTTTCATTCTTTTTATTTTATTTAATTATTTATTTTCATATAGCCCCTCAATCCATTTTAACCCAAAATCAATCAGACAAACTATCGTCCACTCCAATTTATATCTGGTTTGTCCGACAAATCATATTCAAGCATTCCTCCTGAAACAATATCATGATGCAAAATATAACTTTCCAAATAGTCTTTCCCATTTAAAGTCGCCTTATTAATGAAAAAGTTCACATCAGAGAAACCTCTCGCTTTGATCACAAATTCCTTATTTTCAGAAAGTTTTATTGTTATTTTATCAAATATAGGAGAAGTAATCTGGAAAACTGGTTCACCCACTAATACGGGATACAACCCGATCGCACTTAGAACATACCAAGCCGACATCGTTCCGTCGTCATCGTCCATTTCTGGAATATAACCGTCGGGGGTATCTTTATAAATCCGGCCGATGTAAGGTTTTTTCCACTTTACATGTGTACCATAATGCTGCACCATATCTTTAGTCAATATCCTGTTTACCCATTTCTGGGTTAACCATGGTTTACTACTGAAATTAAACAAATACGGGACATGGATATCCGGTTGATTCCCCTGATTATGAAGGTTGTTGTCGAAATAATATTCCAACCTTTCAGTAAATGCATCTTTACCTCCCATCAGCTCAATTAATCCGGGAATATCAAACTGAACATGCCACTGATACTGCCATAAAGTCCCTTCATACAAGCCTTCGGCATGCATCACGTCAAAATTATCCGTAATGGCCTGAAATTTTTTTCTCCATATATTTTTGTATTCCATCGCTTTCGCGAGAAATAATTCCTGATCTTCTTTTAATCCGAGTATTCCTGCAATCTCCGAAAGCGCCCAATAGTCATAGCATAATTCAAGACGGGAATCGGGTGAGTCAGCTTTAACATTTCCAATTTCAGCGGATAATTTCCGGTAAACTGCCTTAATGTCAAAATTCCGGATACCCCGCCGGTAAAGATCAAGCAGGGCGATTTCCGTATGTTCTGTCCGCACGGTAGGAACAGGTTCATTGTAGCCGCTCCAGTAAGGAATCCCGTACCGGTACAAACTCACCAGTGAGTTGGCAATATCGTTGCTGATATCGGGAGCGATCAACGCGTACAGGCTAAATTTATTTCTGAAATTATCCCATACCGACCATCCGTTATAATGCGTATATCCGTCAGCGTGATGCAACTCCCCATCGGTACCCCTGAATATGCCGGAATGATTTTGTGTTTTAACCGGATTCAAGAATGTATGGTACAAATGCGTATAAAATATCCGTTTGTATTCCTCTTTCCCTTCCACTATAATCTTAGAGAGCACTGATTCCCAAGCATCTGACCCAGCGTTACGCACATTATCAAAAGACAACCGACGCGTCACAGTTTCCCATTCGTCTTTCGCATCGGCGCAACTGATCGAAGATACAGTCACATGAAATAGAACAGTTTCATTCTTTTTTGTCTTGAAGTTCAGGGAGAATACCCTGTCCGAAATATCCTGTCCGGTAAATTCCTTGCTGCACCATACGTGATAGTAAACTGTATATCTTCCCAGTCCACATACATTCCTTGCCGATACACGTACCGAAAACTCATGACTATTGAGGATTTCTTTCTCACAAAATGTGGTGCCAGCAAATGAGCTACCGGCATCAATCATTATGCTGGCACTGTTGGAAGCCGGAAAAACATAGCGATGAAAGGCAGTCTGATTAGTAGCTGTTAGTTCCGCAATAATGCCGTTCGAAAGTTGTACTTTGTAATAATCCGGCTCCGCTTTTTCAGTTTCTTTCAACAAAGAAATTCCTTTAGGGTCGGCTTTCCCAACCAAAGGAAGCATTCTCAGGTTGCCGCCGGCACCGTTGCATCCAACTCCTGCCAAACGGTTATGTGAAAAACCCAGAATTATCCGATCGTCATAGTTGTAGCCACTGTGATTCCCCGGATAAGTATCAGGACCCGGTTTGATCATACCAAAAGGAACGGTTGCTGAAGGGTCCATTTGTCCGTGATCGCCGGCAGTACACATAAATAAATCCACATAATCCGTCAACGACATAGACGCCAATGAATTATGAAATAAGAATCCAGAAAAAAAACATATAACAATTATTCTATTTTTCATAATAATACTTGATTTTTGGTATTTAAATTTATACGCTGGCAGAACTATGGTTCTATTGGTAGCGGACAGTAATCTTCATAAAGGATCATCCATTCATGCAGTAAAGCCTTGTATTTTTTTTCGATAGAAGCATATTCTTTTCTTCCAGCAAGGTTATTCATTTCCAATGGATCATTCTTCAGATCATAGAGTTCAAACATCGGGCGGTGTCTGGAGAAAAAAAGTTTAACAAAAACCGGAGCCAATTGTCCACTTTCTTTGAGATTTTTGAGACTTTTCCATAGCGGTGCCCCTGCAAAATCGACGGGCGAGTATGGTAACTGCCACAACACATTATATATTAGTTTGAATTCTTTTGACAGCACTGTCCTACTTAAATCAAACGAAGCTGATCCTTCCGGTAATCCTGATCCATGAGCAACCCGCACAGCATAGGCAAAATCACGAATCTCATAATGTTCACCGGTAAAAGTTTCAATAAAACTTTTACCGGACATTTCTTTCGGTATAGCTGAACCTGCTGCATCAAGGATAGTGGGAGCAATATCCTCCCCTGATATCAGAACATCAGAGACAACATTTTTTGCTGTCTTCCCCTCCCATTTTACAATCAACGGCACGTGAATACCCGCATCGTACAAAGTGCCTTTTCCCCTCAGAACAGCAGAACCATTATCACCCATAAAAATGATCATAACATTTTTAATTTCCCTTTTATCCAATTCATCCAGTACTTTACCAAGATTAGCATCCATTCGCATAATCTCACCATAATGCGCCGCCATGTCCTTTCTCAATTCCGGAATGTCCGGCATGCCGTCCGGGACTTTGATCCGATTTGGATCAGGTTCAAAATCGGGGGCTTTCCAGGGACGATGTGGATCACTGAACCCCACCTGAATAAAAAATGGTTTAGCTAAAGGTACATGATCAAGGAAATCATTAAATTGATCAAGCACTTCATCATCATCACCTATTTTAAGGAAGTCAACACGATCCTGAAAAGTTTGCAACATATACTTTTCGAAAGTACCAATAGTTTCAGACGCTTTCGCTTTTGAACCATCAAGATGATAACTTCTGCCACAAATGCCCGTATAATATCCATTCCCTCTGAGAATTTCGGGAAAAGTGACATATCGCCTTTGTAACGGAGCTGAAAATCGAGACATATGTACATCCAACACATTACGGCCGGTCATCAGCGACGCACGAGAAGGCACACTCTGAGGAGCTGTAGTGTAAGCTCGTTTATATAAAACACCTCCATATGCGAGCCCATCAATATTCGGAGTTTTCATATCTGAGTTTCCGGCACAACCAATAAATGGAAAGCTCTGGTCATCAGATAATATCAACAAAATATTAGGGCGTTCATCAATCTGTTGTCCGCGTAAGAAAAATGACGACCCAAGCAGAAATATCGGAATTAATTGACTTTTCTTCATACATGTAACTAAAATTTTCGAATCAAGGGTAACTCTAACATTCAAGATTTATGTAGAATCAGTTTTTTTACCTGTGAGTTTCCTGTAATATCCCGAACACATAACATATATATCCCATTCGTAATATCAGAGAGATTTATCAGATTCGAGCAATCAGTCAATTCTTTCAGCAATTGTCCTTTTGTATCGAATATTTTTATATTGAGAATAGGTTCTCTGGAATGGACATAGTACAATCCTGTGTCATTCAAACTTGTCAAAAAAAAAGCTATTTGTTCTATTTCAGGCACATCTGTACTATCATCTACTTTATAAAGCCTCATATCATCAACATATATATTTCCCACTCCGAAAAAATTCACATAGACCGCTACGCTATCAGCATCTGTTCCTTCAGGAATAAAGCGAATCTGATGTTTTACCCAGCTCGTATTAACTTGGTCTGAAACCAGTATTGCACTGCTTCTCCCTGATTTCACTCCTATATTATGGGCTTTGCCATCAACAGCTTTTGTAGACACTTCGAAAACATAAGTTTTTCCGGCTTCAAGTTTGAGATTCTGTTTTCGGAAATAAAATGTCTTATTCACAGTTCCTGTGCAATTCACATATTTACTTCCGCTATATGCGCTCCCCGAATTTATTTTTCCCGTACCTTCCCATACAGTATATCCCTGCGAACCCATGCCTGTATCGTTTGAGTATTTTTCAAAATCATCACTAAAAACATATTCTCCATCCGGCAATACCGGCGTATTCATTCGTCCTTCCAGATTATTCCCATATTTGTTAATATTTTCTTCCTTAATGGAAGGAGTAGATATATGGTTCAGATAAATTTCTCCTGTCGAAGTAATATTTCCTTGCGCATCAAAAAAATCTCCATTGCCACCATTGGGTTGAAAGTACGCATACCGTTCCACATAAGGAGTTTGTTCTAACCAGGGTAACGCAAGCTTTAGAAACCCATCCTGCACTGCTCGTGTGCGACTTGGATTAGCATTGAACTCAGTGATCCAAATCGGCATTTTATAATAATTATAACAAGCTGTCACTTTGTTTTTAAAACGATTGAAAACCTCAACAGGATCAGCGTTGGGAGTTGTTTTCGGGCTAGCTCCCCAATCGTACCAATGCATAGCAATCACATCCATACGTGTACCTGCAGGTACAGCAAGAATATTCATATTTTTCAACCAATTAAGTTCTGCACTTTCTCTACCGGAAGGCGACACTATTCTCAATCCTAATTTCATTGTATTGCGATGATAAATCTCTGCTGTATCAACCACACAGAGTTTGCCCCATTGCCCTGATTGTCCGTTACAATCATCAGGTTCATTAAAACTCATCACGTGTGTAATCTTCTTTTTAGATATCACAGCATTTCTCTCAGATACTGAACCAAGTGAAGTTTTCCCCCATCCCATAACCGCATATTCTCTGTCAATCAATGAGTTATTATTTTTACCCCAGTCGTAAAACCAGGAAGCCCCTACCCCATTGATTAATTTTCCGGTTCCTTTTTTGTTCACCCAAATCCAGGGTACAACCCGGATAAAAGATATCGCATTATCAAGTGCAGATGGCAACATGTCTACCGTAAGATCTGATTCAGATGCTATATACACTTTACTCATACCCGTACCGTCCGGTTCAACCGCCAAAGTTACCATATAGCCTTTCTTTAGTTTGAAAGAAGAAATGCGGTTATTCATATTGTTTGGAATAGATGTAGCCGACCGGATGATATCCACAGGAATGTCTCCAAAGTTACCCGACAAAGATGGTCCATCGTAGACCTTCAGAGGTGTCAGATCCGCTTTGAAACCCGCGATAGCAATTCCGGCATAATACTGACTGATCCGGGCATTCGTCATGTCCACGAGTGTTTCTCCGAAAACATGTATTTTAGGTACGATGTTCTCTAACGCTGACACAGCATTAATAGCCGGCAAAAAAATCCACGCGTCATATGATGTGATATTGATTTCCGAACCTTCATCCAATGGAGAACTATCATTCAGGTATAGCTTCGAATCACCGGTAAGTGTGAGTTTGACTCCCGTAAAACGGCTGGCAGTGACAACACCATTTTCAATTATCATATCCTTATTGAGGGCAATCCCCGGTTCAATCGTACCCGAAGGAGGAGCTTTCCCTGTTTCAGAATCAATCCAGTTTAGTTCATTAAAAAAGTCAGTATCGTTGTTTTGACCAACCCAGACAAGCGTTTGCGCATTAGCTCCGGCAGTAACGATCAGAAGGATAATAATCAGTTTTTTCACAGTACTCATTTGCTCTAATTTAAAAGTTTATTCCGACACTATCCATGAATCCATCCATTTCAACACAGGCCTCCCGTTTTCAAAAAATACAGGAAGCCAAACATAACGGCCATCAATAGGATTTTCCGGATTCCAGCGATCTGCCATGAAAACATATTTATCTTTTTTTCCTGGTATTTTCTGAATATAAGTTCCCTGCGAATGAAAAGTCAAATCAGCACCTTTTCCTACACATGGGTTTCCCAATTCCGTCCAGGGGCCAAAAATATGATCTGCCACAGCCATACGGGCTGCATTCGGATTCCATCCGGTAGTTCCCGACGTAATCAAATAGTATTTCCCGTCTTTTTTCATGATAGTTGGTGCTTCATTTCGTTTTCCCGGCAAGATTCGTACATATCTGCCTGTATGACTCATATAATCATCTGACAATTCGGCAATATGGAGCGTTTGGTTTTCTTCTGAGGCATATATATGATACGCCCTGAGATCGTCATCAACAAATATGGTCATATCCCGCGACATCTGACCGCCAGCCAAATCACGGCACAAAAACACACCTTTCTCACCTGCCCTGACACGCTCAGGATTCCCTTTTTCCGGAATTTCTGTATTCAGAGCCAGCTGTTTTTGTTCTTCTGTCATATTAAGGGGATAAATTTCAGGATTTGGACGATACGACCGCAAATAAGTAAATGGCCCGACAGGGTTATCACTAACAGCCAATGCCACGCGGGCTGCTTCATATCCTTTCCCTTTAAGTTCAAGATGAAACCAGAGTACATATTTTCCGGTTTTGCTGTTATACACAACTTTGGGACGCTCGATAATACATCCGGCAGCGATATCGGAAGAATCGTTATCATTATCGACCGGCAAAACCACACCTTCGTAATGCCAATTTTTCAGATCTTTGGAAGAATAACAATTAATCCCAACATTAGCAACGTTACTGTCGGTATCCTTATGTTCACCATACCAATAATATATTCCTTCGCGGTAAAGTAATCCGCCCCCATGTGCATTGATATGAATACCCCGATTATCGCGCCAGACCTTACCAGGTTCAATAGTATTTGACACTTGAGACTGTCCGACACAGGAAAACATGATTGCCGAAAACAAAAAATATGTGAACAAGGTTATCCTTTTTTGCTTCTTAGCGTAGTTTTGCATTTGTTTCATGCTTTTAATTTATTATATATATTTTACGTTTCACTCCTTTTACTTGACAATCAGAAATTACATTATAGAACGCACAGTGTAACTAACTCAAAAAATCAGGCTACAGGCACAAAATAAAACTTTTTACATTTCGATGGCTCCAATATCCGGTTTCCCCAGAATATCATTTCCCAGAATATCTTTCTCTACCTTTAACCCGATGGTTAATCCTATAGTATCTCCTGCTATTGGCTTTATTTCAGTACCTTTGTCTCTAATCAGACTCTCATTTGACGGAATATAATCGGTCAAAGCTAATCCGCCTGCACAATGGAATTCCGGATTTCCATAAACAGGCTTAGCGTCATGTATCAATACAGAGCTTGGCCAAGAACCAACCCTCAAATACAAGTTATTTTCAAAAAAAACACGTCTCTCATCTGCGTCACCCTTTTTATCAACTACATACTGATCACCCTCCACCTCAATACTTTCTCCTTCTATAATGAACATGTTGTTGGCAATACAAATCCCTTCGGAGGTTTTGGCTATTGCGAAACGTGCAACGATATCTTTTTTCACATAAATTGTATTATTGTAAAAATAGCTATTGAATGGACCACGGGGGTTATCCTTCCCAACATAGCCACTCAGCCAGAATATTTTTCCTTCCTGAAAAGCGCCATCTTTCCCTTTGATGCGGTATCCATCGTTCACACTGATGTTATACCGATATGCACAATTGTAATTATTACCAAGAATTTCACAAAAACCACCCGCATTATTAGCACTAAAATTATACTGTAATATGATGTTTCTACAGTTATAATCAATGTGCGCACCAGCAGAGTCGCCTGGCCCATTAGCATTAAGGAAACGGTTCTTCTCAATTAATACATCGGATGTACTCCATGTCCAAAGTCCACTACCTCTTCCCCATTTGCGTCCATCGTCACAGCTCCCAGAACTATCCACTACATTGTTTTTCACAATGCCTCCATTCACCCCTGACATCTGTATACCAGGACCTCCTGTTTTTGTGACCAGGTTATCTTGCACCCGGATATTCTTTATGCTTTTGTTTATTGCTGTGAATTTAATGCCGGTATGTTCTGTGTTTTTTACTTCACAGTTCAACACCTGAAGATTTTCCAGACTTGCATCTTCTCTTTCATTGATGAACCTTATACCCCACCCGTAATGTTGGGTGCCATTAGCTGTTCGCACTTCTTCTGCGTTTCTGACAAATCCTTTTTCTTCAAAAAAAACATCTCTGATTTTCAATCCTGACAGAACCACATGTCCATAAACGCCAGATCTAGTAGTAGTTACGAGAATACCACAACGCATAGTCATATTTTCTCCGTTGTCATAAGTGGTTTGTCCACCGTTCGCCGTAATGATTAAATTTTCCACTTTCACATAGGAACAATTAGTCAGCAAAACACCACAAGACGAACCTTTAGCATCAATACGAGCAGCTTCAGTCTTCTTATTTTCAGGATAAAAAGTAGTAATAACAACCGGCATACTTTCAGTACCATGCACATTGTTTAACACCAATGACCCCGCAAAAGTCAAACCTGAAGCAAGAAACACAGTATCACCGGGATTAAGTATCAATGAAGTAATCTCAGTTAATGATGAAAATGGCTCACGCAAAGTCCCTTTACCCGTTTTTATTCCGGTGGATGTATCCACATAATATGATACCGGTTGTATGTTATTGATACAAACAACTCTCTGTGAGAGAAAAAAAACAAGTAACAAAGATATTCCAAAGTGTGTTAACCATTTATTGTTTTCCATTTATCCATTTATTAATATCCATTTGGACTTAGTTCAATATTTTCCGACGAATATGCCTGATTACCGTATAAACCCTGTCAGATAAGAAACCTGACAGGGCGTTTACCAGGATGTCGAAAGATCTTTTAATATTTCGTCAATTTTGTCAGCTGCCTATTCCCTTTTGCATCCTGTATCCTGAGGACATAAATACCATTGGGAAAAGCAGTAAGGTTGACCTCAGAGATATCCTCCGATTCAGATACAATTATCCGACCATGAATATCAATCACCTCAACTTTTTTTAACTTTTCCTGCCCTTCAATACGGAATAATCCTGTCCCAGATATTCTTTTTACAGAAAAACTCTGTACTAAAACGCGTGGAACTACAGTGGAAACATCTTCTGTCAATCTTATATTATCAACATACACATTGCCGGCTCCAAAGAATTGAACCCAAAAAGTCATATCTTCGGTCGCATTAGCTGTAAAATTAATAATAGATTCCTGCCATGTTGTATTTGTTTTCGCATCCGAAGTTACTGCTGATGAAGAGGCAAATTTATATCCGATCTTGTGCGATTTGGCAGCTGGAGCTTGTGTCGCCAATTTCAAAGTGTAGGACTTACCCGCAATCAGCGATACTGTCTTCCGAAAATAAAATGTCTTGCTGGCAGTTCCAGAACAATTAACATATTTAGTGCCCTGAAAAGCGTCTCCTTCAGCAATTTTTGCCGTACCTTCCCAGATATCATAACCAGATGATCCGAGGCTTGCACCAACAGTATAGCTTTCAATATCATCAGAGAAAATCACCGTCTGTGCCTTGATTGAAGGATTAAACGCAATACATAACATGATAAAGAATATAAGTTTTTTCATGATTGCTGTTTTTATTTATTTAGAGATATCTACAATTAATTGCAGATAAGTTTTTGAACCTGATGCATGCCCTGTTCACCAGTAACTTTCAACACGTATATACCTTTGGTCATTTCTGAAAGATTCAGTCGATACGAAATCGCCGGCTCACTTGACATTTGTACAGTTCTCCCGCTGATATCACAGATTTCATATCCACGGAAAGATGTTGTGCCAGTTATTTCATACTGGTTATTCTGTAGCCGGGAAACAGTAAAGATTTTTTCTTCCACATTTTTTACGGCGGAAGCTTCTTCTTTGTATAAAATGAAATCATCAAGATATACATCATTATCCAAAAAATAGGAATATATAAACAACTGAATTTCAGTTTGATCTGCATCCACAACAAATGGTATTACATTATTTGTCCAAAACGTTGAACCGTGCGCAGGGGTTCCTCCTGTTTCAGCAGCTCTGGAACCTACTTTAACATTGGCCCGATGGTTCTTTCCGGCAGTACACATGGTTTGAACTTCAAATGTGTAATTACCTTTGTCAACAGTCATATGTTTCCGCAGATAGGCGCCTGTTTTTGTATTATGCATCAAAGCATATTTTGTTCCGCTTACTGCAGCGCCAACTGTAACAGTAACCTGTGGTGATTCCCACATAATGTACTCTGCCTCTGAGGCAAGATCTGCATTTTCAGCATAACTTTCAAAATCATCTTTAAAAACGACTGTTCTCGTTTGTCCATTAACTAATGTTGCAAGACATACAAACATCCATACAAAAAGTAATAGTTTTTTCATAAAAGTAAATTTTAATTGTTAGTAATCAGACTTAATTTTAATAAAATGTATACTGCAAAAATATGAGACATCAATGAAAGAAAGGTGTGATCCTGATTCAATTTAGCAGAAAAACAACCCAAAACACAACGAAAAACATGGTTCGATAATCCTGATCTACAGAACAATGACTTTATACACACGATGATTTATTTTTACCACATAGATTCCAGGGTTACACTGAATAAATTCAGCACCATGAATCAAGTCTGAATGAATCAGGCATCCGGTAAATGAATAGACACTCAATTCATTAACATCCGCCTTTGACACAATCCTAAAACCACCCTGTTGAGGAATAAATAGAACCTTGTCATCTCTCACAACTGAGGTTGCATTAGGTATCGTACTGACAGCAATTGCTCCCATATCAATCACTTCTCCTACCTGATTTCCCAAGATATCAACCGTAACGGACAGTCCGCCACGAAGACCAACTGTATCTCCTGAAAGTTTTGGAATAGCAATTCCTTTTCCTTTAACGAGAGTATTATTCAGGGGAATATAATCTACAATATTATATCCACCCGGATTAACAAAGTCAACATCACCGAAAAGCGGAGCAGCATCTTCTATCTGTTCTGCCTGTGGCCAGTTATCTGTTTTCAGAAACAGATTGTTACGAAAAAACACATCTCCATCATCTGTTTTCACCTTGGTCGCCGTAGAAGTTTGATCTCCCAACACAGAGGAGGAATTTCCTTTAACGTGAAATACATTATTGGCGATGAGGAGTCCGTCGGTTGTATTTTCAATAGAATATTTTGATACGATGGACGATTCCACATAAATTGTATTGTTGTAGATATAGGAGAAATATGGTCCTTTAGGGCTTGCTGATCCTATATATCCACTTAACCACAAGGTTTTTCCCTCCTGAAAAGCGCCATCTCTACCTTTGACGCGCCAACCATCGTTCACACTGATATTATAACGGTAACTACAATTCCAGTTATTTCCCAGGATTTCGACAAAACCTCCAGCGTTGCCTGCCGAAAAGTTATATTGTATAATCACATCACTACAATTGTAATCAATATGTGCACCTGCCGAATCCCCCGGTCCATTTGCGTTAGTAAAGCGATTATGTTCAATTAGCACATTCTTTGCTCCCCAGGTCCACAGGCCGCTTCCTCTTTTCCAGTTACGCGTATCATTATCAGAACCGGAATGATCTACTTCATTATTTGCAATATATGCGTTGCGCACTGTTCCGAACTGCATTCCCGGGCCACCCACATTCTTCACTTCATTGCACGTCACCTCAATATCTTCAATAAAACTTCCATTTCCTCCTGTAAAGCGGATACCTGTATGACTGACATTATTCACTGAACAGTTTTTTACTGAGATATTTTTCAATATAGCATTTGCAGTTCTGTTATAAAACCGTATACCATAACCAAATGGATCATTTTCTCCGGATGAGTTTCGTACTGTCCCCGGATCATAATAATAAACATCTTTCACGATAATTTCCGAAAGACGGATATTTTCGTAAATACCAGGTTTGGTCGTCCGCACTAACATTCCGCAACGGATTCCTTCGTTCGCCTGTTCAACCACGGAAAATCCACCACCATTGGCTGTAACGCATATCTTTTCTATCCTGACGTGACTGCAATCCTCAATCTGAATAGCACTCAACCATGAAGCACCGTTAATCATTGCGGGCAAAGTTTCTGCCGGCAATCCGTCCCAATAAGAAGTAATCGTCACCGGTTCATCTTCCGTACCATGCACATCTTTCAACAACAACCGGCCATTATATTGTGTACCTGCCTTGAACAATATTCTTGTCCCCGGAACAATCCGGTATGAATTAATCCCGATGAAATCTTTTCGTGGATGTTGCGGTGTATCACCGACGTTCTCATTTGTTCCGTTCTCAGGGTCAATATAATATACTTCCTGCTCATGGGTTTCGAAATTTCCGGTCAGCTTAAAACCATCGATATCCACACGTGCTACAGGATAACTGTAAACCCATAAAGTCACCTCTGACTCTCCCGTTTCCACTGTAAATGTGATGGAAGATTTCGTCCAAGTGGTTTGATTTACGAGATCTCCCTGAACGGTACGTGTGCCTACTTTTGCGACAACACGATGGTTCATGCCTTCAGGACTTCGCGTATAAACTTCGAAAGTGTACGATTTTCCTTCTTCCAGACTAAATATACGCCGGAAATAACAGTTATTAGCGGTTGGCTGCAAAACTGCAAAACGTGATCCGCTGCCTGCGTCGCCTTCCACAACCGACGCATTACCCGCCCACAGGACATACCCTGCTCCTGCAAGATCGAAAGACAGATCGTAATTATCGAACTGATCTTCGAAAATTACAGTCTGCGCGTTGGCAAACAGCACACAGGTCAAAAATGTGATTATAGAAAAAAGGGATTTCATCACCAGTCCGGATTTTGTCCCAGATTGGGATTAATAAAATTTTCATTCGCAGAGATGGGATAAAGATACATCCGATCATTCCAGACCCGATTAGACACAACCTGTCCGGGCGTATAAACTTTTCCGGAGGATGTCTGTTCGATCTTTGTTCCATATATAATTTTTGTTAGATCCCCGATCTTCCAGCGACGAATATCCCAAAAACGATGATCCTCAAAGGCAAGCTCCACACGGCGTTCATTACGTACTTTCTGACGAAAATCATCCTGATTAAGACCTGACACTTCAGAAATAAGCGCTCTGGAGCGAACTTTATTTAATGCCCATTCAGCAGATCTGGTATAAGTTCCATCCGTATATTGCGGGCCCGACGGAAAAGCTTCGTTCATGGCTTCTGCATAACTTAACAAAATATCAGCATAGCGGAATATCGGCCAGAAATGATCAGCAGTCGTTGTGTTCGCAGGTGCAAGATTTACGGCCTCAACCAGAAATTTACGAAGATAATAGCCTGTTTTTGTGGCTTCACGCACAGGATAACCATTCTTACCTCCTATAAAACTTTGTACAGCAACTCCCCTGAACAACACGCCATCTACCAATACCGTACGAGCCAGCCGCTGATCGCGATTGGTATAAGGAGCCGCCCGATGAACCGGATTATCCCAACTGAATGCACCTCCTCCCGATGCTTTGCTCATTTCAAAAGCATCCACAAGGTTCTGTGAAGGACAAATACCCGTATTGCCCCCTTCATATCCTATTGGAAAATTTGCCTTTTCAAAATAGTTGGATCTAGCTTCTCTGCTTTCTAAAATCAGTTCCTTACTGGCAAGCACATTATAATCGAAGTTATTGGCAGGCAATGAATACCATCCTTTTATTTCAGAGGAGTCAATCAATGCAAGCGCCGACTTAGCAGCCACTTTCCATTTATTTAAATCATGATCGGGGTTGTGTAATTCACTGGCAGCGTACAACAATGCCCGTGTTTTCAAGGCCATAGCCGCGCCTTTAGTAGCCCGGCCTGTCTCTTGTCCCGGCATCAACAGATAGCTGACAGGCAAATATTTAGCAACTGTATCACACTCATCGGCAATGAACTGTATCACATCCTGAAACGATGTGCGCGAAACAGCATTAGCTTCTGCCTCCGTTAACACCTTAGTCACCAAAGGAATATCTCCATAACGTTTTGCAAGTTCAAAATGGTAAAACGCACGCAAAAATCTTGCTTCATACTTATAATTTACAAATTGGATTTTTACATCTTCATAAGATGGATTTTGTTTATACAGATAAAATTCCAGCGCAACTTCGTTGTAGCTCTCCAGAAACTGGTTAGCTGCCCGGATAGCCATATAAAAGTTCGACCACTGATCATCTACCGGATTCAGTTTGCTCCATGTCCCATCATTCATTACCCGGATCGACGAAGTATTCCGAACATATTCAGCATCGTCCGTAGCGCACGACCGGCTGGTTCCATCTACCGCGTTGAAATCAGAAGGAAGAAATGAATATACATATGTTAGAAAACTTTTAGAACGTTCCACAGATTCGAATACACTTTCCTTCGTTGCACCCGTAGATTCGTCAATATCCAGGAAGTCACATCCCGATATGAGCGTTATGGCAGAAAACAAGATGATATATTTTATTCGTTTCATTATTAACATCTTTAAAATTAGCGGTTAAATTGATAATCATTTCGTTAAAAAGAGACTGAACACCCTATATAATAAGCTGATAAGGAAGGGTAGCCGGTCGACATTACTTCAGGGTCTTTGTCCTTTACATGATCCAGAGCAAATAGATTCACAGCACGAACGTATATTTTCGCAGCATGAAATATTTTCAGGTTTTGTTTCGGTAAGTTATAATACAAATCCAGATACCTCAGTTTCAGATAAGCTCCGTTCTCCATCCACACAGAATTATTACGAAAGTTATTTTCATTTCCGAGGGTTGTAAGACGGGGAAGTACCGCTGTTTCCTTCGTTGTTTCCGTCCAGCGGCCGCCATTATAATACCAATCAGAGATATTACCGTTATTTGTCAGCGGCCAATACAAATCCTTTGCGTTACGAATGACCGTCACATGATCAACACCCTGAAACAATGCATCGAAACCCAATCCTTTGTATTCAGCCCGTAACGAGAAACTATAATATATCTCAGGATAAAGCGTAGAATAGCCTAACTTAACGACATCGTAACCATCAATAATATAATCATCATTCTGATCCAAATATTTAATATCACCAGGAGCGACAGTTGAAAATAACTGCGGATAGGAAGCTGCAATATCAGTCATATCATCAAAAAAACCATCGGCTTCCAAACCGTAATATGTTCCTATGGGATTGCCTGTTTTATAAAGATAATCATACGGTTTATAACCTTCGTTGTTTTCAAGTATCTTATTCCGCACAAAAGAAAACTGTGCCGACATACCATATTTCAAATCACCAATTGTTTTATCATAGGATAACACTCCTTCAAATCCTTTATTCGATACAACTCCCATGTTTGTCAAAGCAGGCATGATCCCCAACACCGAAGATATGACAGCGTTATTAGGTACCAAAATTCCTGAACGTTTTTCGTAAAATGCATCTAATGAAAAATTCAATGTACCGGACAATGTAAGGTCAATACCCACATTCGCTTTTTTTGCCAGTTCAGCCGTAAGATCTGTGTTAGCTAACTGTCCTTCTTTCAGAGAAGAATATGAAACACTGGTCGCGTTGAAGAAATAGCTTGTCCCCGAAACAATATACTGACGATCCAGTTCGTAACTCATCAGGTCATTCCCTGACAATCCAAATGATGCTCTCAGTTTAAGCAAGTCAACCGAAGATGTTTTACTTTTCATGAAATCTTCTCCAGAAATTAGCCAGGCAGTGGATATGGCCGGATAGAAACGAAACTTATCACCTTTGGGAAGGTAGCTCGAACCCGAATAAGACGCTATCAAATCAACAAAATAACGTTCTGAACGGGTGAAGTTCACACCAGCCACATAATTACGGCGGGCGACTAAATTATTACGTGTTTTATGTTGCGCTTGTTCATGGGAGTAAAGCAAAAAAGTCCGAATAACATTTTCCTCTAAATGCATCTGATGATCAAGTCTACCGAACAATGCACTATTCATGTACATGTCGTTCAGGGTAGTAGAAAAATTCAAATCCGAATTATTCCCGTACAGAACGCCAGCTGACTCATATCTGAATGTTCTCGATTGTGTATCCAGATATTCTGCCATATTATCGTAACTGATCCCCGCCTCGGCTTTCAATCCCGGAAACACAGCGTTGAGATCCTGTTTCAGATTCAGATCGACAAACAATATCCGGTTTTGACTACGGACAAATCCAGTAGAAGCTATACCTGCCACGGGATTCCATGTCGTATAGATCGGATTTCCACCCCATTCACCGCTTGTCGTTTTTACCGGGAAAGCTGCTGCAGGAATACCGATCGCACGTTGAAAAAGAGTTGCCGGTGCCACATTTGGCCGCGTATAATCATCTATTGACCCCATCACATTTACTTTCATCCAGGTGGTAGGTGTCAATTTCGCGTCCAGATTGGTTCTCACATTGAGTTTGTAATAATTCAGACTTGTATTGTAGCCTTCAAGAGAGGGTACAGGATTAAGCAAACCAAAGTCGTTAGCGTAATTGATATCTGAAAAATACCGTACACTTTCGGAGCCTCCACTGAAACCTATATTCAGTTCATTCATGCTCCCTGTATTCCGAGTTGTTTCACTAAGCCAATTCACATTCGGATATATATCCGGATTAGAACCATCACTAAACATCTGAATCTCTTCTTTCGTATATTGTGAAGCCAGTCCGTCGTTTGTGAGCGCTTCATTAAGTGCCGTTGCATAAGTCGGAGCGTCCACCATCCGGGGCAACCGGAAAGGCGTCGTAATTCCATGCTGATACGTTATGTCAACCTTCATCTTTCCCTGTTCACCACGTTTAGTGGTCACCAAAATAACTCCGTTTGCACCACGAATTCCGTAAATGGCCACTGCGGCGGCATCTTTGAGTACGGTCACAGTCTCTATTTCAGCCACTGATAAACGACTGAGCGGACGTTCCACTCCATCGACAAGTACCAGCGGAGCCGAACTATTCAAAGTAGCCAACCCACGCAACTGAATTACCGGTGCGTTATTATATGAAGGACCACCATTTGTCAGAACTGTCAAGCCCGGTATCAAACCGTACAAGGAATTTTCCGGATTCATAGCCGAGAAATTTTTCATTTGACTGAAATGAGCTGTTGCCGATGACATAGTTGACTCTTTTACTGTTGTAGTCAGACCAAAGCCCTTATTTATAATCGTATCCGACTCATTCCAGTTGTTTTTTATCGCGGAAATCTGTGCATGCAAACTCATTCCATAATACAATAGCATGACAGATATGATAATATAAATCTGATTTTTCATGTATATATTTTTAGTTTTCCTTTAATTCACTTATTAAATTGATCTATGATCAATTGATTACCACCCCGGATTCTGCACCAATCCATAACCTTTATTGATCTCATCCGGCGGAAAAGCGCTCAGATACCATTTGGGAGAAAAGCTCGTCCTCCAGTAGCGATCCTGATCCAGTTCATAGACAGTAAATTTCAGGTTTTTCCCATCATTTGTATCACAGTTGATTAACAAGCCATGCAATCTTTTTTGAAATACATCGGCTTGCTTCCAACGGATAATATCATACCACCGAACATCTTCATACATCAGTTCCCGTACTCTTTCCAACAAAATTTCCTTGCGGAGACCTTCCTTCCCAAGGTTTCCATTTTTGTTTATATCGGGCATTCCCGCACGGCTTCTTACAAAATTGATATAAGAGTACGCTGTCGATTCTTCATCAAGTTCATTCAGAATCTCGGCGTAACTCAGGTAAATCTCTGCCAAACGCAGATAAGGCCATTGAACGACTTCCTGATAACCGTTTCCTGATTGTCTTTCTCTGATGAATTTGCGGATACTGAATCCCGTAAGCCAGTTAAATGAATTTCCTTTCGCTCGTAACCAACCCTTCACTTTGCCGTCCGTACTAATATAGGTATCTAGTCGTTTGTTCTGCATCCGGTCCCCCTGAATTGTTACTGTTTCATATAAACGTGGGTCGCGCAGCAATTGTCCTGTCTCTGAAACAAAAGGATTAGCCGCATGCTCGGGATTGTTCCAGTCAAAAGTCGTTCCGTCGGCAAACTGGAAAATATCCACGCCTTCTAGTGTTGGATTTGCAATTCCGTAACCACTTGCCGCCTGATAGAAATAATAATTGGCATCCCATTCGCCACCTGACTGATAAACCTTTCTGGTAGATATGAGAATTTCTCCATTTCCACGCCGATGATAGGCCGAAATAAAGTCGGCCCTTGGATTTCCGGTGTTTACAAGGGCATACCCCCCCTTGCTGTTTAACTCAGAGAAAAACTCCTGACAAGCTGTTTTGGCCCGGACATACCAATCCATATCTTTCTTACCTAACCATATCATTTTTTTGTCGGCAGCTTCGCCGGTCATATATGGTTCATTATCGTTGAAAAGAGGACTGGCAGTAAAAAGTAACAAACGTATTTTGAGCGCCATTGCAGCAGCACGGGTAAAACGCCCGTCATCAACCGTTATATTTTCCAATGCCCATGGAAGATCTGCTGCCGCTTCATCAATCAGGCCGATAATGTGATTGATGGTTTGTTCTACTGTCAACCTCGGATATCTAACTTCATCATCCGGATAAATAGCTTTGTCGATCCACGGAAGTCCTCCGAAATGACGATACATATCGGCGTAATGACAGGCAACGATCATTTTGGCCTCGGCAGCGCGAACTTTCTTTTCTGCATCGGTCATATCAGGTACACGGTTCACATTTTCAGCATAGATCCAAGCTGTACGGATTCCTTCCCAAGCACCTTCTTTATTATAATTGTATTTGGTTTGATCGCTTGTATTTTCTGTTCCGGCATTGATCGAACCAGTATAATATTTTGAGGCTCCACGATTCGGATTACTTTGTACCACATCGGTCAGCGCTTCCAACATATCGAGACCCATTCTACTGGTAATAGGATCCGACTGAGTGATGGGGATACCGTAATACAATGAAGAATAAGCGGTAGCTAAAAATTGTTCAGCATAAACTCTGCTTGAAAAAATAGTATCGATGGTAACATCCCCTCCGGGCGCTTTGTCCAAAAAGGCATCGCCGAATTTTAAATCTTCACACGACGCAGCAGAAGCTATAATCATCGTAAATACAATATATTTTAATAGTTTTTTCATGATATGCATGATTACTGATTTGTGTATTAATCAAAACTGGATATTTAACCCTAGGTTGAATATTTTAGTCAAAGGATAATCACCTCCACTGTTTCCTTTTTCTTCAGGATCCAGCACTTTCAATTTATCGAAAGTCAGGATATTATATCCGTTTCCAAAAACTCGTAGCGACTGAACGCCTACTTTCTTCAGAGGGTTTACCTCGAAATTATAACCAATTTCAATATTTTTTAGGCGGATATAGGAAGCATCGCGCACCCATAGCGTGGAACTGGCATAATTATTATCAATACCGCTGAGCGAAAACCTCGGCGCCATAGCAGTCTCAGCAGTTTCTGGGGTCCAACGTTCATCATACATATACTGAAACAAACCCCTTGCCGTTGTGGCTCCACCCATAGGAACCCTGAATACATCGCCCAACACCCTATCTACATTTGTAGCTCCGCTCCATTGTGTAGTCAGATCAAAACCCCGGTATGAAAATCCGCAACGGAGTCCGAATACATACTCGGGACGATTTCCATATCCGATAGGTTTGACATCATCTGTATTGACTAAACCATCGTTATTCAGGTCGTAATACACTGCATCACCGGGTTTCAGTTCATATTCGTGGTTGGCAACCTGAGTTCCATCGGGATAAGTCAGACCTTCCTGATAAAAAGCATAAAACACTTTTCCAAAAGGAGTTCCAACCGGCTGACCTGTTTTTGCCATATAGGGTTCGTTGGGAAAAACCTCATCCATCTCAAGTACTTTATTTTTTGCGTATGAAACATTAGCGTTGATAAAATAACGGAATTTATTTATTCGCTGATCCCACTTCGCACTCAATTCAAACCCATGGTTCAGTACCTTCCCCAGATTAACTCCGGGAAGCACCGCAGCGACGTATCCCGGTAAGGTTGTTCGCTCAATCAGAATATCTTTCCGGTATTCATGAAAATAATCCGCACTGAACGATAATCTCTGATCCAACATGACCGCGTCGACTCCATAGTTCTGCTTGTATGCGCTTTCCCAGGTAACAAGCGGATTCCCAATCCTACCTTCTTTCGCACCTTTTAAGTTTTGAGGTACTGTCGTTCCGAAACTATATCCGTCCCATCTTCCGCTAAGCCCCATGGTATAAACATCTTTCAGGTAAAGGAACCGTTGTTCAGCCTTATCTACAATTAATTTATCATTTCCTACAATACCAAAAGAAGCCCGTAATTTAAGTTGATCGAAAAACGTTTGCGTCTTCATAAACTGCTCCTCGGCAACGTTCCAACCAGCAGAAACTGAAGGAAAAAAACCATAGCGGGTATCTCCTGGAGCAAAATTTTCAGAACCGTTATAACCTGCATTAATTTCCATCATGTAACGGTTGGCGTAGTCGTAGGTAATACGTCCTACAAACCCGACATATCCGCTAGGAATTTCTATATATTTTTTGGGATAATAGGCCTTGCTTTGGTTATACATTGCCAAAGCTGAAACATGATGCAGGCCAAAGTCATGGTTGTATCGTATGGCGCCTTCAAGATACCAGTCCCGACTCTTGGCATAAGACTCCCCATAACTTAGCTCTTTATCTTCTCCGTTAATGCGATACACGATGGTAGAGTCATTTGGAGCTGCCGGGTCGAGATCACATTTAAAAAATGGCCCATAACTCCGTACAGAAGACGAACGGGTCTTAGTATAATCAAAGTTACCGTTATAAGAAGCTTTCACATCAGCAGAAAGTCCTTTTGTAATGAAATCCAGTTTTTGATTTAATTGAAAATCGACATTCAGCACATTTTTGGTACGGTTTGTATATCCGCGACCATACCAGGGTTGAAGCCCATTTTTCATGGACAAAGGAAAATAAAAATCATCGCGGGTGATGTATTTTCCGTCGATGACACCAGGTGACGAAAGTGGGGAAGCCCAGTTGATCTGTGTCCAAAGACTGGCATCGTCGGTCACATTGGGTTCATTACGCCTTTCCACACGTCCGCCTATATTTAGTTTTAACAAAGTCGTTTTAGTAACGTCTATATCGATGTTAGTTCGGTAGTTGACCCTGTGATAATTAAAATTACTGTTATAATCCAGGTCAAAGGTATTGAACAACCCGTCCTGGAACAAATATCCTAAGGACGTGAAATAACGTACAGACTTCGTCCCCCCCGTTATGGTAAGGTTGTGTTGAGTCTGGTAAGCCTGATCTTTGAGAAGTACTTCGCGCCAATTCACATCAGGAAACATGATAGGCTGAGATTTATCCCGGATCATGCTCATGATATTTTCCTTAAAAATGTAATAATCGCCGTAACCTTCATTCCTGTAAATCTCGTTTACTGCCGAAGCAAAGGTATAACTGTCGGCATTATCGGTGATGCGCGTCGGAGTTTGCATCCCGAATGAAGAAGTAACATTGATTTTTGCTTCACCTTCCGCTCCACGTTTGGTAGTTACCAAAATAACACCGTTGGCGCCACGTACCCCGAAAACCGCCGTTGCCGACGCATCCTTCAATACGGTCACACTTTCAATTTCATTGGGATCCATTTGCGTAAACGGACGTTCAACACCATCTACTAATATTAACGGAGTAGAGAGTTCTTCCGAGAGACTCCCCATTCCACGGATAAATATCTGTGCATCATCAGCTCCAGGACGACCGGAATATTGCACTGATGATACGCCTGTGATTGCTCCAGCAAGAGCATTAGCAACGCTCGCACTGGGTGACTTAAGTAATTCCTCTGTTCCAATTGAATTAATAGCTCCTGTAAGTGTTGCTTTTTTCTGTGTTCCATAGGCCACAACCAACAGCTCATTCAATGTTTTGGACTCTTCTGTAAGCACTATCTGTAATTCCTGCTTTCCTTCGACTCTCACTTCTTTGGAAACATAACCAATGTAGCTGACGATCAAAGTTTCGCCATCCGACTGGTTCTTCAAGATAAACCTGCCATCAATATCCGTGATGGTACCAGTAGAAACTGATCCCTTCACCCTAATATTGACACCAATCAACGGCTCGCCGGAAACATCAACTACTCTTCCTCTGACATCCACATTATATTGTGCATGAACAGAAATCGGAAAGATAAGATAGCATAAGCATGCGATTAAATAACATGTTTTCAATTTCATGGTTTTAGTAATTAGACTTTCTTTATTTCTTTCGAATGCAAACTTACACGGAACTCTTAATTTATAATTCCAAAATAAGTTCAATTTAGTGGAACGACGCTCCAAAAATGTCGAATATTACGAAATATCTATATCTTTGCAGAAAAACATAAAAAGTATGATTATTAAGCCGATCGCAATAAATATTTCAATACTCTTGTTATCCTTTTATCTACATATAAATACACTATAAGATTAACACAATTCAAAAGGTACAATAACCAATGATTCGCAAATACTTTCTCATCTCGTTGATATTTTTTCCTTTATTGAATTTTGCCCTTGACAGACACGCCCTCTCCTTCCAAAAATTTCCATACAAAGAATTACTTCCGAACAGTTCAGTAAAAAGAATTTTTCAGGATCATAAAGGATATATCTGGTTAGGTACTGAATCTGGCATATGCCGTTATGACGGGTATAAATTACACATAATTAAATCGAACATTAACCAGCCAAATCTACTTACGAGCGGTAATATACTCTGCATTGCAGAAGATCAGGAGAACCGGATATGGTTCGGCACAGACAGGGGTGTCAATGTAATTGATCAGAATAACCAGATTATTCCATTGATTAACGACAAAAAGATATGTAATCTACGTATCAATAGCATTTTCTGCGACACTAATAACAAAGTATGGATTGGTAGTGAAGAAGGACTATTTATCTACAACAGCAAAGATAATAGCATTAAAAGTTATTATCACACAAACGACCCAATGTCACTCCCCGGCAATAACATTAATCACATCCTGAAAGATAGGGCCGGCAATATATGGATTGGTATGTGGAAAGATGGCCTGTGCCGTTTTGATAATAAGCACGAAAACTTTATTGCAATGCCAAGTTTTGGTAAGGAAAATAATCCTTTCTACATATTTCAGGACAGTGATGGAATTTTGTGGGTTGGAACATGGTCCGACGGATTATTTCGTGTCAATATCAATCAATCTATTGATTTTCCGGAGTATACGCAATTCATCAGAAACAACAATGACCCTTCAAGTATTGGACAAAACTCAGTTTACAGTATTGTTCAGGATAATATATCAGGCAACCTGTGGATTCTATCACAAAATGGTTTGAGTATAATAAGCGACAGAAAGAATGTTAAATTTGAGAACATTAATGCCCTGGATATTTTCAGTGATGCCAGTAATTTTCTAAATCATATTATTGAAGACAAACAGGGAAACATTTGGATTGCCACATTTAACGATGGCGTCTATTTAGCCAATCTCAACAAATCTTTATTTTACTCCAATACGCTCGATGATCTGAAAAAAAATATTGGATATATTAATGTATTTGCTATTTTTCAAAACGAAGATGAAATCTGGTTAGGACTGTCAAACATGGGCATATACGTAATTGACAGACACACACAACATGTTAAATCCATTTCAAAGTTACGACATCAATTTCACACATTTAATCATTTTGAACCTACCACAATCCACTGTTTTTGTAAAAACAAATCTGATAATTCTGTTTGGGCAGCAGGTAATAATCTTCTTGTGAAAATTTATAAGAAAAACAACCAATACTTTATCAAAGATATTTCAGACATAATTAAAAAAAAAATGAACAAGAAACGCATCTCAGTGACTGCGTTATATTGCGACGAAAAAAAACGGATGTGGGTTGGCACAAGACAAGGAATTTACCTCGTTTCTGAGAAACAAACCCGCCTTATATCATCCGTTTTCAATAATGTACATTCAATTTGTGAAGAAAAAAACGGTACAGTCTGGGTAGGATCAACAAGCAAAGGACTCATGAAAATTATAGAAGAGAACGGTAAATTCTATTTAGTACCTTATACTACTGAAAATAAGAAAATAATCAGTAACGAAATTAATGCCATCATGCGGGATAAAAATGGAAATATCTGGATAGGAACAAATAATGGAGGACTCAATTTGTACAACCAGAAATCAGATCGATACATCCCAATGAATAAAAAATTTGCCATCATGGACGATGATATCAAAAATATATTGCAGGATGACCATAATGGAGATTTATGGCTCAGCACAAACAACAGGATCATAAAGATAGACATGGAAACAGGATCGTCCTTAATTTTTTCTGAAAAAGACAATATCAAGATCAGTTCATTCAAAACCGGTGCTTTTTGCAAAGACAGTGATGGAAGATTATATTTTGGAGGAGGTAACGGCTTTTGTTCCTTCTTCCCAAATATAAAAAAACAGCCTTCAATTGTAAATAAAACGGCTATTACCGACATAGAGATATATAATCAATCCATATTTAAAAATTTTGACCCCAATACATTCGATAAAAAGACACAAACACTTTACCTGAACTATCGGCAACGAAATATTGGAATTGAATTCTCTGCTCTGAATTTTATTGCTCCATCAAATATTAACTATGCCTATAAGCTTAAGGGTGTAGATGAAAACTGGATCTATGTGGATAATAAAAGAAGATACGTTAATTATAACAACCTCAAGAAAGGAAAATATACTTTTCAGGTGAAATCCACAGATGAAAATGGCGTTTGGATCGAGAATACCGATTCTTCGCTGAACATTATTGTGAAACCAGCTCCTTATGAAACATGGTGGGCATACATGCTTTACTTTTTAACATTATCAATAATATCATACCTCACTTACAGAACGGTTATTAACAGGCTACACCTTAAGCGAGATTTATTTATCTCAAAAATAAGACAAGAAAAAACAGAAGAGCTTACTCAGATTAAACTCCGTTACTTCACGAACATCTCTCATGAGCTACTAACCCCACTTACAATTATATCCTGTTTGATCGAAGATTTCAATCAAGATTTTCCTGATAAATTCAAACAGTATGGTATTATGAGGTCGAATATTATACGTCTAAAAAGACTACTACAACAAATTTTGGATTTCAGGAAAACTGAGAGTGGCAACATGAAGTTAAAAGTAAAAGAAGCAGACTTGATCGATTTTATCAACCAAAATTGCCGAAATAACTTTGATCCTCTGGTAAAGGAAAAAAATATTCAATTCACAATAACATCACCTTCTCAATTAATCGGATACTTCGATGCAGATAAAATTGATAAAGTTCTGTTCAATATTCTCTCAAATGCATTTAAACACACTCCTAAGAATGGTACAATTAATTTAACTATCCAGCCCGAATTAAAAAATGATGTTCTATATGTCGTAATGTTTATAAGCGATACAGGTGACGGTATAGAGTCCAAAAGGCTTCCGTATATTTTCGACCGATTCTTTGGCAGCAATAATGGAGAATCAAATGGGATCGGACTATCGTTGACAAAAGAATTAATTGAAATCCACAAAGGTTCAATATCAGTTGAGAGTCAGATTAATACAGGAACTACATTCGTAGTTGAATTACCTATTGATGGACATATTTATACTTCAGAAGAAAAAGAGATTAAAACAAAAGATATCCAAATTTCCCCGGTAGAAATAAATGAAGATACAACCGATATTGATTATATTAACAGTCAACATCAAGTAAATGCAGACATATCATTACTTGTCGTCGAAGACAATCCTGAATTATTAATGATTATTACCAATTCATTATCCAGACAATACCGCGTCATCAAAGCCAGCAATGGTAATGAAGCAATCAAAATTATTCAGGGCAATGACATTGACTTAGTAGTGAGCGATGTAATGATGCCAGAGATGGATGGTATAACATTATGTAAAACCATAAAAAAAGATTTCGAATTTTCGCATACTCCTGTATTATTACTTACCGCAAAGAACCAAATTGAGGACAGAATTGATTGTTACAATGCAGGAGCAGATGCTTATATTTCGAAACCATTTGAAATGGCTGTACTTGTAGCACGAATTCAGAACCTGATTGCAAACAGACAAAAAAAGAACAAAGAATTTCAAACATCATTTAATATTAATCCAAAAAACTATGAACAGGACTCAGTGGATGGGAACTTCTTACGCGAAGCAATAAAAATGATTGAAGATAATCTGGATAATTTCGACTTTTCACATGAACAACTTATTGACTCAATGAGTACTTCCAAATCCACTTTTTACAGAAAAATTAAATCACTCACCGGACTTTCTCCAAGTGAGTTCGTCAGAAATATCCGTCTAAAACATGCCTGTCTGATGTTAAAAAACCGCACAGGAAATATCTCTGAAGTTTCATATGCAGTGGGCTTTAACGATCCTAAGTATTTCAGCACTTGTTTTAAAACGGAATTTGGGCTGACCCCACGGGAATACATAAAAGAATTTACTACTACTAATAATGATAAAGAAACAATTGAAACAGAATAACAGGTATTGCTTATTGATTCTTTTCAATCATCACTTTCTTGGTTTGAGCCCTAATAATTTCTAAAACATATGGGCTTTGGCAACTTTTATTTAAGTCATTTGTTTACAAAATATTACATGGATATTCCGGTCAAAATGACCAGTCTTCTCCGGATGAAATTGACCACCCACACAAGACTGAGCCCGAGCTGTTATTTTCAAGCTAAATAGCGGTTACAAATTTATAGGTTTTTCTTAATACTGTTTGTGTTTAATAAATTAATTTTTGTTTCCTCCTCAATGATTCCCCAATGAGTTCAATCCTGTGCGACTCATGAACCAATCTGTCAAGTATTGCATCAGCTAATGTGCTATCTCCAATCACATCATACCATTTAGCAACAGGGAGTTGCGAAGTGATAATTGTAGAACGATTTCCATGACGATCTTCTATAATTTCCATAGGTGCAGATCTCATATTATTATCCATTGGTTGAAGTCCAAAATCATCAAGAATAAGTAATTCCTGTTTCTCTATTTTACCTATTTCTTTGATGTAAGTACCGTCAGCTTTTGCCATTTTAAGACGTGAAAACAGTTTGGCCGTATTGGCATAAAGGACTTTATAGCCAAGCATACAGGCCTGGTTGCCGATTGCTGAAGCGATATAACTTTTACCGATTCCGGTACTTCCTGTTATCAAAACATTTTCATGTTTACGGATAAAATTGCAATCAGCAAGTCGCATAAGCTGATTTTTGTCCAGATTTCTATCTATGTCAAAATGCAACTGTTCAATGTGTGCTTTGTATCTGAAGCGTGCATTTTTCACCTGTCGTTCAATCCGACGATTGTTACGGTCATCCCATTCAGCCATAGTTAGCTGTGAGATCATTTCATCTGTGGTAAGATTGTTTAAACTTCCTGTTTCAAGGCTGGTAAAAAAAGATCGTGCCATACCCAGAAGTTTCATTTGTCTCATTTTTTGAAGCGTTTGTTCATTCATATTATTTTTAAATTGTGTTTATTGATTACATTGTTCCTGCGTTGAAAACTGTTTATTTGTAATACTCTTTTCCCCGGACATTGGGATGTTCCGGAAGCGGTTTTTCATCATCTGCTTCCAGATAGGACTTATCACTGTCTTTTCCATGTTCTAAAATGATACGAATGGCATTATATCCTAATTCTCCGAAGGTAAGGGCACGTTGACAAGCGTTTTCTAATCTTTCATTGCCGGCTTTTGAGGCGAAGCTCAACACCCCCTGTGAGGATTTATATGCCTGTTCCGGGTGTTGTTTTGAGTTTAGTATGCCAGTTATATACGCTTTGGTATATGGTCCTATTTGCTCTGCTTTTTCAATAAACTTAAGTGGATTCCAGTCGCTCTGATACCGGAACTTTGGAGCCAGATGTTCCTCTTGATGCGTATACTGAAACATAGACCTGTTACGTGTATGAACAGCAATGCGTTCGTAGCGATAAAACATCTCGACTTGATTTGCACTGTAAAGAATCGACACACGAGAACCTACATACTGATATGGAACGCTATAGTAATGCTTATCCTCCGATAGACAGACGTAACCATTCTTCATTACCATTACCTGAGCTTTGTGTTTGAGTTCATACTTTTTAGTTGGGAGTGCACAAAGAGCCTGACGTTCAATTTCCTCAAATAATTTTCTTCTGCTGTAAAGACGATTACTTCTGAGTTTATTGTTGTAATCTTCTAAAAGCAATCCAATAGCACAGTTCAATTCATCAAGACTTGTGTGGGTTTGCTCCCTGAGTCTTCCATAAAAGTGCCTGTATACATATTTTACGGATAGCTCCACCAAAGCTTTATAAGTGGGCTTATAGGGCGCAGCTGGAAGAACGGCCATGGAATAATGACCGGCAAAATCACGGAAGGATTCGTTTAGTGAAGGTTCATAGCGACTGCTTTTGATCACGGCAGATTTTAAGTTGTCTGTCACGATAGCTGTTGGAGAACCGCCAAAATAATGCAATGCATTTTCGCAAGAAGTAATAAAATCTTCCTTTTTCTGAGAACTGCTTGCTGCCTCAACGTAAGTCAACTGACTTCCTCCTAAAATGGCAACAAAGACCTCAATAGAGCTTACCGCTCCTGTTACCGGGTCTACAATTGATAGCTTGTCGCCGGCATAATCAACATACATTTTGTCTCCAACTTTATGTTCGATATGCATTTTATGATTACGAAACTTATTCCACTGCGCATAATGATAGCAAAACTGAGAACGGCTATAACCTCCTGTGGTTGATTCAAAATACTCTCGTCATTGTTGTTCTTTGGTGATTCCTTTCTTTTTGAGCTCTTTTTCCATCTTGGGAAAGAATGATACTAATTGTTGAAAACGAGGGTCATTCTCTAAATGAAACCGGGTACTCATCGATAGAAATAGTTGCTCTAAATCCGTATCACTTATACTGTCGACATCCGTGACAGACAAGTTCGAGGCTAAGAACAACTGAATATACTTCTTTACACTGTTGCGTGGCAGCGATAGGCGATCACTGATGGAACTTTTACCTACGCCCCGGGTGTATAGTTTAATAATACTTTTTACTTTGCTCATGTAAATTAAATTGTTTGCCATCTCGATGTAAATTGGTTTGTAAGGCCAACTTAATCAAAATGGTTGCTATGAGCAAAAAAATAATAGCTGAATCAGGTGGTCAACTTCATCCGGAGAGACCTGTCAATTTCATCCGGAGAAGGTGGGCGGTTTGATCCGGAATATCCATATTATCAAACAGTTTAAAGAAATTGAGGCTGTTATTAATACTGAACAAAACACAAAACGAAAATCATACATTTTTTAAAATATTCATTATTTGCATTCATTCCGTAGAAAACCAACAACACATCCCCCAGAATGTCCCCCAAAACAAAATCCCCTCATAAATCATTGATTTACAAGGGGACTTTCAACTTATTGTGACCCCGACAGGATTCTAACCTGTAACCTTCTGATCCGTAGTCAGATGCTCTATACAGTTGAGCCACGGAGCCTTTATTTGTTTTGCGTGTGCAAAGGTAATTCATTTAAATTAAAAATCAAAATATATTTTTATTTTTTCTCAACTTATCCTTTCAAAATAAAATACTGGTTTTTAATATGGGCCCGTCGTTTACTGACCATGTCATCAATTAATTTTGAATAATAATTATTTTTAATTAAAGAAATATTTCCTTAATTGGAAATATTATTATATCTTTGCAGCCCCAAACTAAAGGTATAAAAAACGATGGCGTTTGTTAACAACACAATGATTATCCGCCGTGATCTCATGGCAAAATTAGTCGCTCTTTACAAAGAAAACCGGCTACTGGAAGATATTGACAGAATTCCGGTAAACATGAAACCCAAAGATGCAAAAACGCGTGGAAGATGTTGTATTTACAAAGAAAGAGCAATATTGAAATACAAAATGCTCCCGATTCTTGGTTATGCTATCGACGAAGAGGATGATGAACTGACACCCTTATCTGTTTACGCAAGGGGAGCGATTGAAAGAAAAGAAACAAAAAAAACCATATTAACAGTTGTTGATGAAGCATGTACCGCCTGTGTCAAAACCAACTATGTGGTAACAAATCTTTGCAAAGGCTGTGTAGGCCAGTCGTGTTCCCTCAACTGCCCCAAAGGTGCCATCTCATTCATGGGAAACGGCCAGGCACACATCGACCACAGCAAGTGTATCAATTGTGGTATTTGTAAAGATGCATGTCCTTACCATTCGATTGTATATATTCCCGTTCCCTGTGAAGAATCTTGTCCCGTAAAGGCCATTCAAAAGGATGAGCATGGGATAGAACACATTGATGAAACCAAATGTATTTATTGTGGCAAGTGTGTAAATGCCTGTCCGTTTGGGTCCATCTTTGAAGTATCACAGGTTTTTGATGTACTTACTGCCATAAAAAAAGGCGAAAAACTTGTTGCTATTATGGCACCTTCCATACTCTCACAATTCGATAACAGTATTCAGGAAATTGCAGCAGCAATAGAAAAAATTGGTTTTCAGGAAGCAATGGAAGTTGCTTATGGTGCTATGGAGACTACAAAACGAGAAGGCATGGAGTTACAGGAAAAATTGGAATCAGGGCAACAATTTATGACCACTTCTTGTTGTCCAAGCTACATGGAGCTGGTAAAAAAACATATTCCGGAAATGAAACCCTATGTTTCGCACACCGGTTCTCCGATGTACTATACCATCGAAATGGCAAAAGAAAAATATCCCGATGCAAAAATTGTATTTGTCGGTCCATGTGTCGGTAAGCGAAAAGAAGTGATGGATCATCCTGATATTGATTACATTCTCACCTTCGAAGAGGTCGATTCTATTTTTACCGGCATGGGCATACAACCAGAGAAGACATATACCGACACAACGACTGCCCCAATGTCAGGAAGAGGTTTTGCACGTGCCGGCGGGGTTATCGCAGCAGTCCAAGAAATGTATCCGAATGTTGCTGTAAAACCCGTTCAGGTAGCAGATCTTAACAAGAAGAATGTAGCCTTACTCAGGGCATACGCAAAAGATAAAGCGCCAGGTAATTTCATAGAGGTAATGGCTTGTGAAGGAGGTTGTATTTCAGGGCCATGCGGGAAAATTGACACTGCAAAGGCGGCACGGTTATTTAAAAAGCAAATGGGTGAAATGGTCTAATCAGGACTTTATCAATCCCAGAAACTTGCTTCTTGTAAGCATACATGCACCAATTACACCTGCCTCATCTCCTAATTTGCTAAGTTTAATAAGGGTGTCATTACTCACCAAATTAAGTGAATATCTTTTTACAGCACTTTTAACGGGGAGAAGCAGATAATCTCCGACTATAGCCACAGCTCCTCCTATTACAACAAGTTCCGGATTAAATAAATTTATTAAGCCGGCAATATGTTTCCCTAACTTATTGCCGACTTCTTCAATTAATTCAATGGCAAGCATATCATCTTTTAATGCTGCCAAAAGTATGTCTTCCTGAATTATTGTTTCTCCTTTTTTAATTTTCTTTTCTAAAATTGAGGTATTGCCTTCTGCTATTTTCTCAAGAAATCGCCGATATATGTATGACCCGGATGCTTCAGTCTCAAGACAACCTTTTTTACCACAATGACAAATCACCTCATTATCAAATGCGCTAACATGTCCGAATTCACCTGAGAAGCCAGATTTACCATAATACAATTTCCCATCTGCTATAATACCCAAACCCAGCCCCCAACTTACATTTACAAATAAAATATTTTTTTCATTTTCCACAATTCCATTTATATATTCACCATAAGCCATCGAACGTGAATCGTTATCAATAGTAACATGCAAGCCCAATCTTTCCTGTAATATCTCAGTCAACGGGGTCTCACTAAAAAAATACAAGCTATAACTCTGACCAGTGTGAGCATTTACACGCCCGGACATATTAACACCCACACTTAAAATTTTTGATTTTGGGATATTAAGACCATTAATAAAATCATTAATTGTTTTACATAACACATCAAAGCTCGCCTGAGTATTATCATAAACAAAAGGAATGTTATATTTTGACTCAATAATGTCACCTTTAAAATTAATCAGGGCAATATTGATTCTGAACTTTTTCACATCAACGCCCACAAAATAACCCGAATCCGGATTTACACCATATACATTAGGTCGTCGGCCTCCATTAGTCTCCTGTTTTCCAAAATCAATTACAAAACCCTCATCAATCAATTCCCCAACCAATTTGGTAATGGTAGGGACACTCACATCCATTTCTTTACTTACTTCTGCGAGTGTATTCTCACCATTCAATATATAATGCCTTATTATATTAATCTTCATTAAGGCATTTTTTGAACCCAGTTCAACTTCCTCAATCAGCGAATGTTTCATAATAAATAAATTTCAAATTACTCCGCAAAGATATACAATATTTTTTCTAAATAATTACTCATTTGTAAAATATCCACATTAACTACAGCTACTATTTTCTATAAAACCAACAATGAATGACATGTTTTACAACATGTTTGTAAATATTTTTTCAAAAAAGAGTTACTTATTAAAATATTTTATTTATGTTTGCACCATTATTAAAATTCAAATAAAAGACATAGTTTAAGAATATGGAAAAAATAAGCGGACTTATTAATGCACCTTTTACACCGTTTCATGAAAATGGTGAAATAAACACAGATCCTATCGCACAATACGCCAAAATGCTACAAGGAAACGGCATCCAGGGTGTATTTATTAACGGCTCTTCGGGCGAGGGCTACATGTTAACCGAAGAAGAACGTAAAATATTAGCTGAGAAATGGGTTGAAGTATCACCGAAGAACTTTAAAGTCATAGTTCATGTAGGGAGTACTTGTGTAAAAATGAGTCACAATCTGGCTAAACATGCCCAGGAAATTGGAGCATGGGGAACAGGCGCTATGGCAAGTCCATTCCCAAAAGCCGGAAGAGTGGAAGAATTAGTAAAATATTGTGAAGAAATTGCGTGCGGCGCACCTGAATTACCGTTTTATTTTTATCATATTCCTGCCCTTAGTGGGGTTTTTCTCCCTATGTTACCTTTTCTAAAGGCTGTTGACGGAAGAATTCCCAATTTTGCCGGAATAAAATACACCTACGAAAGTCTGTACGAATACAATCAATGCCGAATGTATGCTAATGGCAAATTTGATATGCTCCACGGTCAGGATGAAACCATCCTTCCGGTATTAGCCATGGGAGGAGCTCAAGGCGGAATCGGTGGAACAACAAACTATAATGGTCGCGAATTAGTCGGCATTATCGAAGCATGGAAAGCCGGAGATATTGAACTGGCAAGAGAGCGCCAGAACTTTGCACAGGAAGTTATCAATGTAATCTGTAACTACAGGGGCAATATTGTTGGAGGAAAACGCATCATGAAACTCATTGGCTTGAATTTGGGAAAAAACAGAACCCCTTTTCAAAACATGTCGAATGAGGAAGAGGCCTCAATGAGAAAGGAACTGGAAGCTATTCATTTTTTTGAGCGTTGTAATAAACTATAAACGACTCCAACGATAGCACAGCACACACTATTCAACATTAATTCAGGCAGCAGGCTGTTTAATAACATTAAGTATGGAAATCAAACTCATTTGTTTTTGATTAATACTCATTATTCACTGTTTTTGCCTATATTCTTATTATTAAAAAAACATGGAAGATATAGCATATTTAGAACGTTGTTCGGAAAAATATTATGATGATTTGGTAGAGAATATTTTACCTTTCTGGTTAGAAAACGGACTAGATAAAACTTATGGAGGTTTTTTCACCTGTCTCGATCGAAACGGCAGTCTTATGGATACGACTAAATCAGTATGGTTTCAGGGAAGAGCAGGTTTTATATTTTCATATGCATATAATCAAATTCAGAAAAATCCTGTTTGGTTATCTGCATCAAAATCTGCAATCGATTTTTTAGAAAATCATTGTTTTGACAATGACGGCAGAATGTTTTTCGAAGTCTCCGAATCTGGCATACCTCTACGTAAAAGGCGATACTTATTTTCTGAGTCCTTTGCTGCAATTGCTATGTCAGAATACGCTATTGCTTCAGGAGATTATGCTTATGCGGAAAAGGCATTGGATTTATTCAAAAAAATTCTGTATTATAAAAACACTCCCGGAGCACTCGCACCCAAATATACCGAACATCTGCAAATGAAAGGGCATTCTTTAGCAATGATCCTTATAAACACAGCATCACGAATTCGGGAAGTAATAAAAGATGAGGCGTTAACCCAACAAATTGACGAATCGATTGCCGAAATACAAAAAGATTTCATGAAAACGGAATTTAACGCGGTACTTGAAACTGTAGGTCTAAACGGAGAATTCATTGATACAAACATGGGAAGGATGATTAATCCGGGGCATAGTATAGAAACAGCATGGTTTATCCTTGAGGAAGCAAAATACCGAAACTGGGATCCTGAATTGGTTCAAACCGGAATCACCATATTAGACTGGTCATGGGAATGGGGATGGGATGAAAAATATGGAGGAATAATAAATTTCACGGATTGCAAAAATCTACCATCACAGGATTACGCCCAAGACATGAAATTCTGGTGGCCACAGACTGAGGCCATTATTGCTACATTATATGCTTATGAGGCTACCGGAAACAAAAAGTATTTAGAAATGCACAAAATGATTCATAAGTACATATACAATCATTTTCCCGACGATAAACATGGTGAATGGTATGGCTATTTACACAGAGACGGAACAGTATCGCAACCGGCCAAAGGGAATCTTTTTAAAGGACCTTTTCATATCCCCCGGATGTTGATAAAATCACATGTTCTATGTAAGAAATTATGTTCTACAGAAATATTAACTTATAAATAATTGCATCATGAAAACATTTAAAATGAATTATCTGATTCTTGCGATTTTATTTTCAGTAACATCTGGATTAAATGCGAAAATCATTTATGTAGACGGCTTCGCAAATAACGGTGGAGACGGATCTTCCTGGGATAAGGCCTTTACAACCATCACAGACGGACTCAACGCAGCTTCTTCCGGAGATGACGTTTGGGTCGCCTCCGATATCTACTCAGGCCAGTATATCATGAAATCAGGTGTAAAAGTGTATGGCGGCTTCATCGCTACTGAAACGTCACTTGATCAACGTGATTACATTAAAAACAGAACTATTCTTAAAAACAACACAGGTTTGGTACTGAAAAACCAAAGCGGATTGACGGAGGACGCTTATTTTGACGGCTTTGACATCAAAGATGCCCGAACCACGACTGGTAATGGTGGTGGTGGTTATCTTTCTCCAAGAATGCATCTGCGTAATTGCAGGATTCTTAATTGCACTTCAGAAGTTGGAACTGGAGGTGGTATCTCACTAGATGCAGGAGCTTCTGTGGAAAACTGCATTTTCGCCGGCAACAGTTCGAAAGGAGTTGGCGGAGGATTAAATATGAACAAAGGGGGAATGGCAATCAATTGCATTTTCATTAATAACTTTTCAAGAGGAAATTCCGGAGGTGGAATTGCTGCCAGTTCATCAAATGACGGTTCGGTTTATCCCATTATCGCAAACTGTCTGGTTGCCAACAATGAGGCCTATGCAAATGGTGGTGGTATCTGGACGCAAGGAGGCTACATCACCAACTGCACAATAGTAAAAAACAAAACACAAAGAGAAGACACTCAAGGTAATGGAGGAGGAATTTCCCTGGATGGAGTCTCATCGGGAGAAACCCTTCTACGACCCGGAGAATTATATAACAGTGTAATTTGGGGAAACGATGCAATAAAACCTGACACAGACAGAAAACAGATATTCATTCCTCGGTATGCTCCTGACGGGACAATCATTTTTTATAAAGGTAAACTAAGTCATTGTGCTATCCAGAATTTGGAAAACATTACAGAATATCCGGATAATATCATCTCCCCTACTACGCAGATAAATCTTACTTCCGACAATTCCGGGGTTAAGTTTGCTTCGCCAAGTGAAACTGCAGGTGTAATCTCAGCTTTTGATCCGACGACTTTCATCACTTCATTCGACCTCACATCGTATAATTATCATTGGCAAACGCTATCAGGTTCTGTTTTGATAAATGCGGGAGACAAAACTAAAAATACACTCGTTTCTACAGACATTTTAGGAGAAAACCGGATTTACGACCAACTCATCGACGTTGGAGCATATGAATACAAAACAATGACTGCTACTACAAACATACAGGATAGAAGTCAATTAAAATGCTTTGTTTCTTCTGATAAAAATTATCTGATTCTTAACACTGAAGGAAAAGCTGATATATCGCTGTATAATATGTCCGGCTCATTAGTAAAGAAACAAACTATCCGGGGAGGCTCATTTGGCATTGCGGAATTATCTGCCGGAATCTACTTTATTACTGACGGCAAAACAATTGCAAAATTCATCAAGTAAAATAAATGTTTCTATAAACATGTAATACAATATCAATCATTCATGAACCACTCAGCAACATACTTTTTTGTCATTTGCTTTCTTTTGTTTTCTCTGATAACAAATGGACAAAACGAAATCAGACAATATACAGTTTTCAATGCCGGAGAAGCAGGAGTCAATACTTATCGGATACCTGTCATTGTAACTACCGGCGATGGGACACTTATTGCCGCATGTGAAGCGAGAAAAGAAAGCTGGCGAGATAAAAGCCCAACAGACATTGCTGTAAAAAGGAGTATTGATGGAGGTAGAACATGGAGTACGATACAATTTGTAACCAATGGGGCAAAAGACAAATATGCTTTTATGGATCCATGTCTGCTAACAGATAATGAAACCGGCAAAGTATTTCTTTTTGCCTGTAGATGGCCAGAGTCTCCGCAGGATGGCACAGCTAACGTCCCGTTTATGTTAACCAGCGGGGATAATGGTCAAACTTGGACAGAACCCGTTTCAGTCAAAGAAAGTTTCACGCTTTCCTCTGGATATATCGACGGATTCGGACCTGGCTCCGGCATACAGATGCAAGGAGATAAATATCGGGGACGCTTAATTGTGCCAATAAGGCTCATGGACGCTACAACCAGGAGAAACAGAGCTGTTTACTCTGACAACCATGGGCAAACCTGGGCCATTGGAGGAAGAGCACCCCGTGTAGGTGAATTTCAAATAACAGAGCTTCCGGAAAATAAATTATATTATAACTCGCGTATTGCAGGGGGCAGAGCAGCATGCTATAGTTTAAACGGAGGTGTAACATGGGGAAACGACATCATTGACGAGAATCTGCCTGGAATAGAGAAAGGATGTCAGGGGAGCGTACTCGGAGTTGGTAATGTGTTATTATATTCAGGTATTGAAGGTAGCACAGCGACAACCTTGTATGATGATCGATGCCGGTTAAAATTATTCAAAAGCCGGGACTCGGGAACCAGTTGGCAGCAAAACTATTTGTTATATGAAAAAGCTGCCGGATATAGCTGCCTCACACGTCTTAAAACCGGCGAAATTGCTATCTTATTTGAAGCAGGTGACGAAAGTGGATTTATCAAATCATCTGTCAGAAATGCCGGATGGATGAGATTAGACATAATCATTTTACCTGCCGGTTTTATTGACCTCGAGACGTCAACAAAGGATAATACAATTGCAAACAACAAATTGAATATATCTTTTACAGCAGACAGAAACAGGATTCTCATTAACGATGTTGAAAGTTCTGCCGTCAACATATTTTCCATGACAGGAATCACACAAAAATCGGGACAAATTACAAATGGCTCAATTGATATTTCCCATTTAAACAGAGGAGTATATATTTTATGCATGGGAAATAAGAAACAAAGTTTTATCAAATAGCAAGAAATTAATATCAGCAAGAAACGCATCCCAAGGGAAAGCTATTTCAATCATCAAAGGCTTATCTGGCCATAAAGAAACAAATTATTATCGTATGAAAGAATTTTACATATTTTGTGTAGTAATTATCGCAACAACTGGATTTGGATGTAAAGAAAACAACAATATATATCCTGATCCACCGGGCACCTCCGGAAATAAATTTGACGAGAAGATCGAACACTTCATTCCAAAAGAAATAATTACCAAAACAACGGTTTTTTCTGCAGGAGATGATGAAGTTCACAGCTACAGAATTCCATCACTGACAACAACAAAGACCGGGGCACTAGTTCTCGCTTGTGAAGCCCGTAAAGTTTCATGGATGGATAAAAGCCCCACTGACATTGCGTTAAAAAGAAGCACTGATGGAGGGTTAACATGGAGCTCAGTAAACTTTGTCACCAATGGAGCAAAAGATAAATTCGCTTACATGGATCCATGCCTGCTTGCAGATAATGTTACGGGAAAATTATTCTTATTCGTATGCCGATGGCCCGAAAGTCCGCAAGACGGTTCTGCGAATACTCCTTTCTTACTTACATCTGAGGATGATGGCGTAAGTTGGTCGGCTCCCATTGCAATCAATGAAATAATCATTCCGGGAGGATTTATCCTTGGTTTTGGTCCTGGCTCAGGTATACAGATGCAAGGATCCAACTACAAAAACAGACTCATCGTTCCAACCAGGCAAAAGAATGCAGAAAATAAAGCAAGGAACCGGACAATTTATTCTGACGATCAAGGACTTACCTGGAAGATTGGCAATGAAGCCCCAAGAACAGGAGAATACCAGATTGCAGAAACTCCACTAAACGGATTATATTATAATTTAAGATTCAGTGGAGGGAGGGCTGCCTGTTACAGTTCAGACGGGGGAATATCCTGGGGACCTGATATTATTGACAAAGACCTTCCTTCTACAGTCGGGGGTTGTCAGGGAAGCGTTTACGGATCCGACAAAGTTCTATTGTATAGCGGGATACAAGGAGGAACTGCATCAAATGGTTACGACGACCGTTGCAAACTTACCCTGTATCGAAGCACCAGTTCCGGTTACAAATGGGGAAACCGTTATTTGCTTCATGAAAAGGCTGCCGGATATAGCTGTATATCTAAACTGAACGATGGAAGAATTGTCATCATCTTTGAAGCGGCCGATGGACCTGGCTTCACCAAATCATCAACCCGTTCTGCCGGCTGGATGCGTCTGGACCTGATTACTCTTCCAAAAGAAACACTCACTTCGGGTTATTGGTATGAATATTAAAATCTAAATAGAACAATCTAATTTATTACGAAAAAATGAGAACTAATTATTCCAAAACCACTTATTTTACAATCTTATGTCTCTTTTTGTTTTTCACCTTTACCCTGAAGGCTCAAAGTGGCCGTATCATATCAGGAAACGTACAGGATGAGACAGGACTTCCCTTAATCGGAGTTTCTATCATAGAAAAAGGCACTACCAACGGATCGATTACCGATGTGGAAGGAAACTATAAAATCAAGTTATCCAGTGATAAATCAGTTTTACGCTTCTTGTATCTGGGATATGAATCTCAGGAGATTGCAGTAAATAATATGGCTGTGATTCCCGTTACTATGACAATTTCTGCAAAAGCACTGAATGAAATTGTAGTTACCGGTTACGGTCAAACTGTTTCCCGTGATAAATTAACAGCAGCCATCAGTAAAGTTTCTTCTGAGACACTTGATAAGAGCGTGCGTTCAAATGCCGCAACAGCATTAGCGGGAGCCGTTACAGGAGTAAGAATAACGCAAATCACAGGACAGCCGGGGACAGCTCCATCTATTCAGATACGTGGAGGAGCTTCTCTTAATGGCACTGGAACACCTTTATACATTATTGATGGAGTTCAAAAAGATGATTTAAGTGATTTGAACAGCAATGATATTGAATCTATCGAAATTTTAAAAGATGCTGCCGCAACAGCTCTTTATGGAGCAAGAGCTAACAACGGAGTAGTGCTTGTTACCTCAAAATCAGGGAAAAGAGGAAAAGCTGAAGTCACACTCAAGACAAACATAGGACAAAACTTTCTAAGACAAACCAACGATTTTATCAATGCACAAGATTTCTTATACTGGACCCGTATTGGAGCACAACGTTCAAACATGACACAACTTCTTACCAATGCCGGACCTTTCGGGACAGGAAACAATATAAATGCGGATGGAAATATTACTTCGGCAGGACAGTATTCAACCATGTACCGGTCAGCGGTTACCGATGAAAAATGGACTGAGTTGCAAAGTCAGGGCTGGCAATTGATGCAGGATCCTGTGTGGGACGGAACCAATCCTGACACGCAATATCTTATATTCAAGGAATTCAATGTGCGTGATGCTTCTCTTCAGAAAGCATGGACAAAAGATTATACACTATCTGTCTCTGGTGGAAATGATAAAGGCAAATACTACTCAAGTCTCGGATATTACACTGAAGATGGTTTCCCCTTAGAATCTAACTATAACCGTTTATCATTCAATCTGAATGGAGAGTACAAAATACGTGACTGGCTCACAAACAACTCATTCGTAAACTTCTCAAAATCGAAAATAAACGACAATCCGATTACAACTGACCTCAATTTCTTTGGAAGAATGTTTAGTGCTCCTCCTACTTTAAGGGAATACAACAACGATGGAGAACTCATCGCAACTGTTGGAAACTATGCCGATGGAAACATGGCTGCTCAAATTGACAAATTTTACAGAAGGGATGAAACATACAAAACCACTCTTGGAACATCATTAAAAATAGATTTCACAAAAAAATTATATCTGAAACTAAATGCCATCTGGTATATGACAAATAATGAGCAGGAGTTTTTCAATAAACGCTTCCTGAAATCTCCGGGAGTATATGACGAAACAAGGAAAGCTTCAGTAAGCTATTCACGCGCATTAAATCAAACATACAATGCAATTCTTGGTTACAAAAACAGCATTGGCAAGAACAATATTAATGCAGTAGCAGGTTTTGAGTTTATCGACAAATATAAATTTTATTTCGCTGCATCCGGACAAGATGCTACCTCCGACGATTTTATCAATCTGCAATATACCAATGCAATTGTTAATGTCGCAGGAGGGGAAACTACCAGGAGTATGTCAACAACTCACACACAAGAACGTATCATGTCTTCGTTCATCAATGCAAACTACGATTACGACAGCCGTTATCTGGTATCGTTTTCCGGAAGGCTGGATGGTTATTCAAGGCTTGTAAACAATAAGTTCGGCTTTTTCCCGGGTATAAGCTTTGGTTGGAACATCAACCGGGAAGAATTCATGTCGGAATATGAAGACATCATCAATAATCTCAAGTTAAGAGTGGGTTACGGACAAAATGGCAACGTTAATCTCGTATCCGGTATATATGACTTATTGGGCAACTACGCCAATCCGGGAAATTATAAAGGCGAATATGGCTTCTTGATTAATAAGTTACCTTATCCTGATCTGAGATGGGAAAAGACAACATCATTCGACATCGGAACCGATTTCGCATTTCTTGACAAAATCAGAGGATCGCTCGGTGTATATAACAAACTCACAACAGACCTTCTTGCAACAGTTTCATTCCCTACATCTGCAGGCGTAGGAACCATGCTTACAAATAATGGGAGTGTAAGAACCAGAGGGTTTGAAGGTGAAGTTAAATACAAAATAGTAGAGACAAAAGATTTCACATGGGAAGCAGGAATCAATCTCACATATCAGCGATCTAAGATTATTTCCCTTCCCGACAATGGCAACACTAACAATCGTCAGGGAGGGCAACAGGTATGGGATCCGAACAATCCAACAGAATTGATTTGGGTTGGCGGCTATCAGGAAGGACAGGAATATGGAGCTATATATACATACAACGCAGTACAGATTATTCGAGACGAGGCAGATATGGAAAAATATGCAGACTATGTGGATATGTTTACCACCAAACCTGTTTACGGACCTAATGCTTACGCAAACCTTAATGCATCACAGAAAGCACAAGCCCAGCAACTTGCACCAGGGGATGTGGTATGGCAAGATGTAAATGGAGATAATATAATCAATTCTTATGATCAGGTAAAGATTGGCAATTTGATTCCACGTATAATGGGAGGTTTTAGCACAACCATTTCATGGAAAAATTTGAGTCTGTACGGAAATTTTGATTATGCAGGAGGATATATGCAATTAAACAATAGACTCTCCTGGTATCTCGGCATGAAGCAGGGAACTTACAATACAGTAAAAGAAGTTTGGCTGACATGGAGCGAGAATAACAGAAATGCCCAATACCCTATTTATCAGTATGCCGATCAGAATTACAAACAAAACTACAGAGAAAGTTCATTGTTCTATGAGAAATCAGACTATATCTGCGCACGTGAGATTTCTCTGACCTATGACATTCCTTCGAAAATAACAGATAAAATCAAAATTCAAAAACTGTCATTCAGCCTATCCGGACAAAATTTATTTTATCTGACAACATCAAAACTTTATACACCTGAATATGGTGCAAGCAAAGAGGGTGGTTATCCAATTCCAAGAACATTCTTGTTAGGCGCTAAAATCACGTTTTGAGAGATATTCAATCCAATTAAACTTGTCACAAATAAACACATAGACAATCTGAAATAAAATAAGCATATGAAAACAATCAAAAAAATAATACTAGGGCTCCTGTTGATTCAGCTTCCTTCTTGCGAACTACTTGATTTAAAACCAGCAGACACTTATAGCATAGATAATTACTGGGACACAAAAGATCAGGTTAGTCGCTTTTTCACAGGATTACATAAAAGAATCAGAGACAGACAATTTGTATTTATGCAGTTAGGAGAATTCAGAGGCGGACTACTCGACCCATCACCTACCTCTGTTCTGGGGCAAACAAAAACAGATGTGGATATTATTGGGAATCTCATTAGTTTAGAAAATCCCGGAGTTACAAGTTTTGGTAATTGCTATATGGACATTATGCAGATTAATCACGCTATCGAGCGATTAAATAATTATGTAAGCTGTCTGAATGAGGATGAAAAAAATTATTATTTGGGGATTGCTCATGGCATCAGGTCGTATTATTATTTCCATCTGCTACGAACATGGGGAGGTGTTCCTCTGGTATCGGAACCCGAAGTGTTAAAAGGAGTTTCCACTCCTACAGCTTTAAACAAAAAGCGAGCAACTGAAATGGAAACAATGGAGTTTATCAAAACAGACATTCTAAAGTCGGAGGAATATCTGAAAAAAGAACACTTCTCTTATAATACAAAGTTTGGCAAATCCTTCTGGAGTAAAGCCGCAACACTCGCATTAAAAGGAGATATTTTTCTCTGGAGTGCAAAGGTAAAACCAATAGGGTCATCAACAGTGTTTTCAGAAAAACCGGCTGATGATATTGAAACAGCACGAATTGCTCTGACGTCAGTATGGAATGCTACCGGCACTTTACCTAATGATTTTGCCGGAATATTTAACTACAACAATAAGGAAAATGATGAAATTATTTTTGCAATTCCTTATATAATAAACGAAAAAAGCAATTCATTCGCTTTATTCACCTATCCGGCATCAACTTTTTCAGGATATAAAGATGCGACTGGCAAAACACTGGACAACCCACTTTCTGTAGGCACTGATGGAGGATCACGCTACGAATACAAATGGTCATTTTTCGAAAGTATTGCTTCAACAGACAAAAGAAAAGCTGCTTCCTTTCAGGATTATTATAAAGGATCAATTAAAGGAATCTACCTCCATAAATTCAAAGGTACCATGGACGGCACGATCCGCTGGTTTACAGACGACTGGCCAATTTACAGGACAGCAGACATTGCGCTGATGTTAGCAGAATGCTACAACGCACAGGATAACTCCGGACAAGTAAAAACCTTCATCGAACTCATCCGGCGCAGAGCATATGGACGGAACTATCCTGAGTTTACTTATGTTGACAAAGCTACTTCAGAACTGGCTATATTACGTGAATATGCCGTTGAGTTTATTGCTGAAGGGAAATACTGGTACCAGTTACGCAGACTGAGCGAAGGTTCTGAAGCCTTAAAACTGGTAAAAAATAATGATCCGGAGTTCTTATTATGGCCAATCGACATGAGTACGATGTCTAAAGACCCGTTATTAGAACAAAATAACGCTTATAAAAACCAATAATTCCCCAATTAGCATACAAATGATGAAAAATAACAAGTATTATCCCTGGTTTGTCGTCTCTCTTCTTTGGGTTGTGGCATTGTTGAATTATCTCGACAGACAAATGTTATCAACCATGCGACCATCGATGATGATTGACATTGAAGAATTAATCTCGGCAACAAACTTTGGGAGACTGATGTCGATATTCCTCTGGATTTATGCATTTATGAGTCCGGTTTCAGGAATGATTGCGGACAGACTGAACAGGAAGTGGTTAATTGTAGGAAGCTTGTTTGTCTGGTCAGGTGTTACTTTGATGATGGGTTATGCCCAAACATTTGAACAACTTTATGCACTTAGGGCATTAATGGGTATCAGTGAAGCTTTTTACATCCCTGCAGCCTTAGCCCTTATTGCCGATTATCACCAGGATAAGACACGTTCGTTGGCTATCGGGATTCACACAACCGGGATTTATCTGGGTCAGGCACTCGGAGGCTTCGGGGCGACAATAGCGAGCAATTTCTCCTGGCAGGTTACATTCCATTGGTTCGGAATTGCAGGTATTGCTTACAGTATCATCCTGATCTTATTTCTACGTGAGAAAAAAACTTATGTCATTAAATCCAACACGATCGATAACAAACCACCTGTTTCAGAAAACATTAGAAATTCATTAAAAGGGATTGGCATGCTCATCGGAAACATTGCTTTTTGGGTTATTTTATTTTACTTTTCGGCATCCAGCGTTCCGGGATGGGCAGTAAAAAACTGGCTACCAACACTTTTTTCAGAATCATTACACATGGACATGTCTCATGCCGGACCACTTTCAACCATACTCATCGCCGCCGCCTCATTTATCGGAGTACTAATCGGTGGAGTGCTTTCCGACAAATGGGTGCTTAAAAATTTAAAAGGCCGTGTTTATACAAGCGTTATTGGCTTGTCACTCACCATTCCTGCTCTTTTTCTGATTGGGTTTGGAACAGATATCATCAGTTTTATCATGGGTGCTGTTTGTTTTGGAGTTGGGTATGGAATGTTCGATACCAATAATATGCCGATACTGTGTCAGTTCATCAGTTCTCGTTACAGAGCAACAGCCTATGGGGTTATGAATCTGGCTGGTGTTTCTGCCGGTGCTTTTATTACCGACATTCTAGGAAAATCAATGGATAATGGCAGTCTGGGGCGCGATTTTGCCATGTTGGCACTTGTTATCGTATTTGCCGTCATACTTCAGCTGACTATACTGAGACCAAAAACAATTGACAAAAAAGAAGATTAAAATAATACTGCTATTCATGAAAAAAAGACAATATACACTTATCGTATTATTACTATTATTGGGATGTAATTTGTTCTCACAAATCAACGTAGTAATAAATCAAACTCAGCTACCGGTTATCATCGGAAAGGAAAACAATATTGTTGCCGAAATTGAAATTGAAAATAATGCCGGAGAAGAACATGAACTATCAGAAGTGTTTTTTTCCTTCAGATATAATAATAAAACATTTACTCCAAAAGCTATAAGAGTGTTATATCTCGGCACTACTTCAGGATTAAAAAGTAAAACAAGATCGTGGGCTTTAAATGATGAATTTAAAAGAATTGGAGGAAGTCAACAGGTTTACAGTTCACCAAGGTACAGTATTCTTAAAGATGAAACAAAAAAGTTTCCCCGTGAATTTTCTCTCCAACCCAAACAAAAGCTTGTCAAGGGAAAAAATTATTTCATTGTAACAATGGAAGTTGATAAGTTTAAAGATTTATCAACGACTTTCAATCTTGATATTTCAGGTTATAAGCTAAATGATGAGATTAAAACTCTGAATAAATCTGAAAGTATGGATTATCGTTTGGGATTAGGTTTAAGAAATCATGGAGATGACGGGGTATATGCCTACAGAATTCCCGGACTGGTAACAAGTAATAAAGGAACCCTGCTTGCAGTTTATGATGTTCGTCACCGGACCTCTTTAGATTTACAGGATGATATTGATGTCGGACTCAGCAGAAGTAAAGATGGTGGAAAAAGTTGGGAAAAGATGAAGATCGTGATGGACATGAAAGAATGGGGTGGATTGCCTCAGTCTCAGAACGGTGTAGGTGACCCGTGCATTTTAGTTGACACCAAGACAAACGACATTTATATCTTTGCTCTGTGGACACACGGTTTAGGGAATAATATTGCCTGGACATCTTCAGGAAAAGGGTTGGAACCTTCTGAAACAGGGCAATTACTCTATGTAAAAAGCTCAGATGATGGTAAAACATGGAGTAAACCGGTAAATATAACCAAACAGGTAAAAGATCCAACATGGACCTTACTACTGCAGGGCCCCGGACGTGGAATTACCATGCAGAACGGAACACTCGTAGTACCTATACAGTTCATTGATTCTACCAAAACTCCAAATGCCGGCATCATGTATAGTACAGACCGGGGAGAAACCTGGAAAATTACCAGACACGCACAAACGAATACGACAGAGGCACAAGTGGTTGAACTTACTTCAGGAGAATTAATGCTCAACATGAGAGATAACCGGGGAGGCTCAAGGTCTGTTTTTACTACAAATAATCTCGGCGAAAGCTGGAAAGAACATCCAACATCGAGAAAAGCTTTACAGGAACCTGTTTGTATGGCCAGTCTTATAAACGTACGTAAAAACGAAAATTATCTGGGAAAAGATATTCTGTTGTTTTCAAATCCCAATCAAACTGTACGTCCCAACAGAAGCAAGATGACAATTAAAGCAAGTCTTGACCAGGGAGAAACATGGAAAGAAGCAAACCAGTTACTTCTTGATGAAGAATGGGGTTGGGGCTACTCCTGTCTAACTATGATTGATGCTGAAACAGTAGGAATACTATACGAAGGGAGCGCAAGCCAATTGATTTTCCAGACAATCAAACTTAATGATATTATTAAAGAAAAATAATCTTCGGTTAGCTTGACAGAAAGTATGAACGTATGAATACCAATCTGTTATCTTCTCCATCTTTCAGAAATCCAGAAAAAATTATATTCCATCAAATATATTGTTAAAATTAAATTTTATAAAAATGAAGAAAAAATTACTATTATGGGTTGTCATCATGCTAGGCATAGGAACAACCTTCGGCACAACAACTATCCTGCGTGTTAATCCCGGATCAACGGCAACTGAAGATGGTTTAAGCTGGGAGTCAGGATTCAAAACAATTACTGCTGCAATTGCTGTTGCAGGTCAACCGGCGGCGGGTGATATTGTTGAAATATGGGTGAAAGCTGGCATATACTCAGAGGCATCTTTTTATATGCAAACGAATGTCAATGTTTACGGAGGATTTGCCGGTAACGAGACAGAAAGAGAGATGCGCAACTGGCGTACAAATGTAACAACTCTTATGCCATCTGCTACCGCAAAAAGAGTTATTATCAGGCACTCTGCAACATCTGTAAAAACAGCGGTATGGGATGGTTTTACCTTTACCGGCGCGTCGGGCAATACCGGCTCAGGTGGAGCTGTATATCTAAATAATGGAAATACACTTCGCAACAGCATCATCACAGGAAATAATGCTTCGGCAACAGGAACTGCCCATGGTGGTGGAGTGTACCTCGACAATGGAGCAACAATAGAAAACTGTGTTATCACAAATAATACTGCAAAAAACGGAGGTGGTGGTGTTGCCGGAGGACATAATAATACTTTACCTCCAATCAAAATCATTAATTGCATCATTACCAACAATGTAGCAAACAGCGCAAGTGGTGGCGGAGTGTTTATAGGTAATTACAATGCAGAAGTATACAATACGCTCATTGCCAATAACACAACATTAGCTACTGCAGGAACCGGAGGTTTTGTTATGGGAAGTTCAACCTCAGCCTTAAATGCTAAATTAATCAATTGCACGGTAGTCAATAACTTGGGAGGAGATACCGGATTTGGAGGCGTAAATATGTTCACTGCCACAGCAAACGGGATGGAAATTACAAACTGCATCATTTCAGGTAACCGTAAAGCAGGCGATCCTCAAACAGTTAATAACATCAACATTAATACTCCTGACAACGTAATTGTCACATATAATGGCATCGAAGAATTACCACTTGATTTTGAAGGAAACAATAATATCGATTTAACATCAAACCAATTCAATAATCCAATACTAAATGTCGGGCATCAGTCGTCGTTACCCGAATATGACTGGAGTCTGCTGGCCGGATCAACATGCCGGAATACAGGCAATAACACGGCTGTATATGGAACAAAAGATTTGGCAGGTAACGACCGCATTACACAAAGTATTGTTGATTTGGGCGCCTATGAAAGCAGCCCGACTACTTTCATCAATGATGAAATAGAGGATAATACCTTTTATTATGATCCTGTTAGCAAAAACATCTGCATGAATAAAGCAGAAAAAGTCGAAATATTTGACATCAATGGAAGAAGAGTTCTTTCAGAGAAAAATATTTTCGGCAGTCTTAACACGAATATGCTGAATAACGGAGTGTATATTATTTCTTTCACTACTAATGATAAAAATTCTGTCCATAAATTTCTAAAATATTAGTTACCAATAACCGGTATGGGTGAATTGATATTGTATTCACCCATACCGGTTTAAACAAAACCAACCAATACAATCCTTAATAAGATGAGAAAAATACTTTTTTTATTCTATTTCTTATTCTATCTAGTTGCTACACAATCACAAATAAAAGAGCAACGCCTTGATCTGTTCAGAAATATACCGGTTTCATCTGATGACATTGTTTTCGTTGGGAACAGCATTACCAACGGGGGGCAATGGGCTGATATATTTCCGGATATCAGCGTAAAGAACAGGGGAATATCAGGCAACACTACCCCCATGGTACTCGATCGCTTATTAATGATCACAGAAAGGCATCCCCGTAAGATATTTCTGCTTATCGGCGTCAACGACCTTCCTTCTGCAACTGAGAGCGGACCCGTACTCCGCAACATCACAGCAATCATCGAACAGATAAAACATGAAAGTCCAACAACATCAATTTATGTTCAGAGTATTTTTCCTGTCAACAGTTCTTTCCCTAATTTTTCGCACAATCAAAAAGGAGCACTTATTCTGGAAGTAAATGAAAAACTAAAATCACTTTGCGAACAAAAAAATATCACCTATATCGACGTACATTCCCGCTTACGAATAAGCGATACCAACAATAACCTTAATCCGGCTTATACTAACGACGGACTACATTTATTGGGAGAAGGATATGCATTATGGGCATCAGTTATCAAACCATATACCGGTTCAGAAACATCCGGAATCAGAAGCGGAGTTCAATACAAAAACAGCAATGGCATATCAACTTATTCTCAACAACTTGTATCTCAATACAGTGCTCTCAACACCTCCACTTCAGATATCATCATGTATGGCGATTACACTATCAACTCTGCTGATTGGTCTGAATTATTCAATGACACCAGAATCAAAAGCAGAGGTATCAATACAACCATTGACCATCTATGCACCCTGTTGCCTAATGTAATTAATGGGAGGCCTGCACGGATTTTTATTTATGCCGGAGCATATGATTTATTTTCCAACAATGCCACAGCAGAATACATCCGGGACAAAATCGCTGAAATGACAGACACAATAATAAACACATCTCCTGACACAGAAATATATGTACAGTCAATACTACCCAGGGTATCATCTGTTGAAACAGAAAAAACAAAACAAACTAACATTCTACTGAAAGAGTTCTGTGAATCAACCAATAAGGCACATTACATTAATCTTTTCGGGGAATTTAAGAATATAGACAACGATAATCTGAATGCTTACTATACGTTGAGCAAAAGTGATATTAACGCAAAAGGATATATTGCCTGGGCTAATCACATTGCGCCACTCATTGACATAGAAATCAAACCGGTCAGTCCCATAAACACTTTTCCACAAGCAGCATTCTACGATTCACCCATTGACAGTGAAATAACCAACCCTGTCTGGTTTTTCTTACTGTCAGCTACAGAAAAAACAATTCTAATGTCAGATAACACAGGTACTGGTACAACATACATCCACACTCCGCTGAATGAAAATTCAGATAGTCAATTCTGGAGATTCCAGCAAAATGGAAATCTATACACAATAGTCAACAAAGCATTTGGTAAATATCTGTCTTCAACGGGAAATTTATCTGAAATACCTTCTTATTTCCGGATTATACCTGCCACACCACCTTGTTTCCGGATTCAGGGAGAAAATGGATGGCTATGTTATGGAGATCAGGGATTATCGTTAAGTGCTGATTCATCTTTAAGCATTCCTTTTGTTTTTGTAAAAGCTCCGGTGGCTTCTGACGATCAGGCTAAAACATGGTATCAGGTTAAAAATGAGAGGACAACAGGCTCAGGTGGCACATTAAGCCTTCTTGATGGAAACTTTTTGAATGTTGTTACATCTACCGCAACACCTGATTTTGATAATGCGCGAAAATTCTGGTCATTCAATCTAAGCTCTGAAAACAATGCCTACCGAATGGAAAATAAAGCCATCCAATCAAAATATGTCCCCCTGGTGCCCTATACAGCAGGAAGCGGCAGCGGAGGAAGTTCAACAGTATACAGTGCTACCTATCCGCTTACTACCGAAAATCCTCTGCTACTGGTTTTATCTCCTCTACCATCAGGCAAATGTTTATTATACCAAAAGGGCACATTGGGAGGTACTCCATTGTCTTATGCTGTGAGGTTCGATTTCGGAGCCTCAGGTACGGGTTTATATTCGAGGGCTCTAGATGTTGCCAATGGTCGTTACGATTTCATTGAATGTGACATCAAACAAGAATTAATTCAACTTGTAAACAAAGCACAGCAAGATCTCGATATGGCTGAAGAAGGAGTTTATTTTAATCAGTACCCGGTGGGTTCCGGAATCGTTATTTCTAATGCATTATTCTATGCGAAACAAATTCTTGAACAAACTAATCCGGATACTTCTTTGATCCGGGAAGCAATTGACTCAATCCGTAAAGCCTCTCTTAATTTCAAATTAAACGGAACATATCGTTTTAACAAACCAGGAACGTACGCAATTCGATATGCAGGAACTGTTGCAAATACCCGTACCAACTGGTATGTAGGAAATACACTTATCGATAACGTATCAGATTTAGGAAGCTATGCCCAGTTATTTGAATCATACCACGCCGGGTACTGTAACTGGAATATTTTGGAAGTTGAATCAGGAAAATTCGCATTCATTAATAACCGCACTGAAAAGCCAGGCACAAACGGAGATTTTATAAACAATCTGACACAGGTAACCGAACAGGCTGCATATGACAACACCCCTTTAGCAAATAAAACTTTTACCATTTGGATGGATGAACCGGAATTTCACAGTGGCATCACCCGGATTGCCATTGAAACAAATGCTACAGCAAACAGATTCTGGTCGCCATTTACAGGAACCGGCATTACCGCCGAAAGAGTCGGATACAAAAGTAACAGCAATTACGAAACCAATAATTTTTTCCGTCTATACGAGATTGACGCTCTTTCATCAATCAATAATCCCGAAAATAGCGTACCTTCGTTCCGGCTTGTAAATAAAAGAATTATCACTGATTTTCCAGAAAATTTATATGATGTATTTAGTATCACGGGACAAAAAATTGATAAAAAATCGACTTTAGCTCCCGGAATTTATATGATAAAGACACAGGAAAAATCAATAAAAATTTTGGTTCAGTAATACAAACTTCACAGTACGAATGAAACATATTTGTAAAAATATAACAGCGATATATCAGAAAAGTAGAAAATCAAGGTTATTACAGAAAACAATACTGATAATATGCTTTACAGGAGTAATTTCTCACACTGAAGCTCTCGTTAAGGTTGCCTGTGTAGGCAACAGTGTCACCTATGGAGCAACACTTCAAAATCCGGCTGAAGAAAGTTATCCTGCCCGCTTACAACAAATGCTCGGAGATAAATTTGTCGTGAGAAACTTCGGCAAAAGTGGATCCACATTGTTAAACAAAGGGCACAGACCATACAGACAACAAAAAGAATTTCAGGATGCATTGGATTTCTGCCCGGACATTGTGGTAATACATCTTGGTTTAAATGACACTGACCCACGTAACTGGCCTAATTACAAGGATGATTTTATTGGAGATTACCTGCAACTGATTAAGGATTTTCAGTCACAAAATCCAAAAGTGAAAATCTTCCCATGCAGGATGACCCCCATTTTTGACTGGCACAAGCGTTTTCAGTCGGGCACATATACCTGGTATCACCAAATTCAGCAAGCTATTGAAAAAGTAGCTTCACTAAGAGAACTGCCGCTCATCGACTTAAATGAAGACCTGGCCACTCGTCCGGATCTTTTTCCTGATGCCATCCATCCAGACAAATATGGAGCTGAGATCATTGCTAAACGTGTGTATGCTTCACTAACAGGTGATTTTGGAGGATTGAAACTTTCAGAGGTATTTTCAGACGGAATGGTACTCCAAAGGGAACAGGAAATCTTAATTTCCGGGACATGCAATGCAAAGAAAACTGTCATCCTAGAATTTGCCGGAATAAAACAGAAGACCGTGGCTGATTTTCAGGGAAAATGGAAAGTAAAGCTACCCTCCATGCCAGCTAACAAAAACGGCAGAAGCTTGACAATTAAAAGTGACGGACAAAAAATATGTATTCAGGATGTGGTAGTCGGCGATATATGGTTATGTTCAGGACAATCGAATATGGCGTTTTCGTTTAATGCTTCAACTGAATTTGAATTGAAACGACAAACTATAAACAAGAACATAAGACTTTTTCGGATGACTCCTGTAGCAGAAACTAATAATAAGCAATGGGATAATGAGATAAAGTATAATGTAAATAGTTTGTCGTATTTCAAAACTGATGGATGGGCAAAAGTTACAGATACGCTTGCTCTGCATTCATTTTCCGCAGTGGCAATTTCATTTGGGAATATTCTTGCTGACTCTCTGGACATACCCATTGCTTTGATTCAAAATGCTGTTGGCGGCTCACCTCAGGAAGCATGGATATCACGTTCATTTATTGAAAAAGATCCCGCATTAGTTGATATTTTATCGGATTTCTACAATAATGATCGGATTCAGGAATGGTGCCGCACCAGGGCAAGAACAAACACCGGTCAAAACTCTGGTTTACAACAACGTCATCCATATCAGCCTGCTTATTTGTATGAATCAGGAGTTAAGCCTCTCAATAAGTTTGATATAAAGGGAGTTATTTGGTATCAGGGAGAATCAAACGCACACAATGTAGAATTATATGAATTGCTGTTCAAATCTTTCGTGGAATGCTGGCGACACGAATGGAGCAGTAACCTCCCCATAATTTTTGCACAACTTTCTTCCATCGACCGTCCTTCGTGGCCATACTTCAGAAACACCCAACGATTGTTATCAAAAGAAGTTCCTAATGTGTACATGGCTGTCACATCAGATCTTGGTGACTCACTGGATGTACATCCAAAGCGAAAACATCCTGTCGGCGAGCGTATGGCAGCCTGCGCACTCTCCGGAGTATATAAACAAAATGTCCCTTTTAGTGGGCCTCTGTATAATTCTTATTCTATTGATGGAAAAGAAATTATCATCAGTTTCGAGTATGCAGATGGATTACATGCATCAGACGGAAACAGTATCAGGGGATTTGAAATATGCGGAGAAGATGGTCTTTACTACCCTGCAACAGCTATCGTCTCAGGCAATAAAATACACCTTCATTCTGATGCCGTAAAAAAACCACGCTCCGCCCGTTATGCATGGCAACCATTTACCCGTGCCAATTTGGTAAACACAGCCGGATTACCAGCATCAACTTTTGAAACAAAGAAATCGTATGAAAAGTAATCTATTAATAATTTTTGCTTTCTTGTTTTTATTATTTAGCAGTTGTACACAAAGTCAGAAAGAAGAATATGTCATACAGGAAGTTGCTGAACTGGATACACAACTTGATGGAATTTCGGCTCCCTTTGGAGGTACTCACGGAGATTATATTATCGTTGCAGGTGGGTGTAATTTTCCGGGTGTAGCGGTTGCGGATGGAGGAAAAAAGAAATTCTATTCCGGAATTTATATCATCCATAAAGATTCTCTGATTATCAAAAAAAATTGGACAAAGATAGGTGAACTCACAGAACCTTTAGCATACGGGACTTCTATTACTATTCCCGATGGTCTGTTATGTATAGGAGGTATGAATGAAAAAAGATCTACTTCCGATGTCTTTTTGCTTCAATACGATCCGGAAAAAAGCAAAATATCTCAAATCCCGTATCCTTCTTTACCCTTACCGACTGATAATTCATCAGGGACATTAATCAACAATCACATTTATCTCTCAGGGGGAAACTCAAATGGACGTCAATCAAACCAATTCATAGAATTAAATCTTGAAGATACAACAACAGGATGGAAAAATGCAGGTACACTTCCGGAGAATCTACCCAGAGTTCAGCCTGTATTGTTATCTCTGTTGAACCATTCATATAGTAAGCTACTACTTACCGGTGGATATGGGATAACAACAAACAACATAACCGTACATACTGATTGTTGGGAATTCGATATAGCAAATAAAAGTTGGCAAGAATGTTCAGCTCCTCTCTACAAAGGACAGGCTGTTACTTTTACAGGAGCTACAGGTACGATAATCAATGACACTTCTCTTATCATTACAGGAGGCGTAAACACAAATATTTTTCATTATGGGTTAAAAATAGCGATGGAGTTATCCGAAGCAAAAGCTCAAAACAACATCAATGGAATTGACTCTTTATCAAAGCTCAACCGGGAATATCTGACAAAATCACCTGAATACTATCAGTTCAATCAGAAATGTTGGCTATATAATTCAATACAAGACAAATGGCAAATTCTTTTTGAAGACTCACGGATTGCTCTGGCGGGTGCCGTTATGGTTTCACTTAACGACAAAGCACTAATTATCAACGGAGAAATAAAACCGGGCATCAGAACAAAAAAAAACTATCTGATTTATTTCAATCATCTGAATACACATCAAGATCATTAATTAAAACAACAAAAATATGATTTTAGCAGACCTCAGGGATTTAGGACGTTATAAACAAATTATCCCTTATTTTAACGAATTAAATAACTTTCTAAAAACAAACGACCTGAATACTTTTACAACAGGAAAAATATCTATAATAGAGGAAGAACTCTTCATCAATATTGTCGAATTTGCACTGAAAAGCAAACAAGAACAAATCATAGAAGCACATCAGGAGTATCTTGACATCCACATTCCACTCAACACCAAAGAAACGATTGGATGGAAAAAAACAGAGGAATGTACTAATGAGACAAAACCTTATGAAAAGGACAATGATTATGTTTTGTTTTCGGATGTGCCTGATGTGTATTTTACAGTGAAACCGGGCCAATTTGCAGTTGTCTTTCCGGAAGATGCTCATGCCCCTGCAATAGGCGAAGGTATAATAAAGAAAGCAATAATTAAGATAAAGATTCAGGATAAATCTTTATCTTCGCAAAATTAAATCCTGCTGTCTATTTCATCCCTCAGCTTACATTCACAGGTACATCTGCCGGTATCAATCAACCCGCTGCGCTGAAGTATATCATATTCTTTCAGGAAACTATCGGTAAATATCCCTGATTCAAGTTCCTGATTGATTTGCTGAAGAGTCCACCATTTTACGGCATCACTCAATTCTGGGTTGGGATGGACATCATTCATCCGGCAGGAGATAAATAAATGCACGTACTGACGTTCACAGTTATTTTCAAAAAGGTAACTCGAAAGAAAAACAGGATTAATATCAGTAATTCCGTACAGTTCTTCCGCAGATCTGCTGATGCCGTCCTGAATATCTTCTTTTAAACGAAGATGAGTACAAATAGCATTATCCCATTTTGACCCGTCAATATCTTTCTTACAGGAATTCTTTCGGAGGAATATCCGGTTCCCCTCAATCACAATCACTCTGATTACAGGATGAATATATTTCTTTTGTTCCGACATGCTCACTTCCTGTTGTATTGATCCGATTTCCTGTCCTCTTTCATTCACTATAGGTAGCCACTCTTCTTTCAACAGTCGGCCCCTTACGGCAAATACCCGGATAAACTCATACAACACAAGTAATATCAGGAGAAAAATATACAATTGATAAATAAAATTTAATGAAGAATGCGAAGCATCCCTGACAAAATAAAAACCAATCAAATAACTTAATACAAAAAGAATAAGAATTACTGAAACGATATTGACCGTCCTTATCAATTCATTCAGATTATTCTGCATGGCTACTCTTTTCGAAGTAACAGAAATAACCATCCTGTAAAAGTAATTCTTAAACAGCACCAATAAAACAGTAAAGGTTGCTGCAACCAGTTCGCCAAATACCCTGTCAAATGGTTCCGGGATGATTTTATCTTCGAAAATGGTAACGATAATCCCCAAAAGCAAATAGATACAAAGGGAAAATAAATGCCACCGATAGATGGATTTATAGTAAATAAGTACATATACAAACAGTACCAGTGCTATCGGGAGTGAAAATATCCAGGCAACAGTCTTCCCGTAAACATCATCCAACACTAAAAAAATCAGCACTGGTAATATGTGAAAAATAGGATTAAAAAATGATTCCCGGATATATCGTTTCATAATGTTACAAAAAAAACAACTTTGTATGTTGTCTTGATTATTAACAACACACAAAGTATTATGTTTATTTTACCGAATAATTATATGGGAATTTAACTTATTTGAATAGTTTCAAAATGACATCATTCGGCTCACATACTTGCCGATAATATCGAACTCAATGTTCACTATAGTACCAGCTTTGATCTGATGAAAGTTGGTATGTTCATATGTATACGGAATAATGGCCACCTGAAATGTATTGTTGGTGGGATTACAAACAGTAAGACTGACTCCGTTAACGGTTACTGAACCTTTATCAACAGTCATATAGCCCCGTTTGGCCATATCCCTATCAAATGGATATTCAAAAGTAAAATACCAACTTCCATCAGATTCTTTTACCTCCGTGCATATTGCGGTTTGGTCGACGTGCCCCTGTACAATATGCCCATCCAGCCGACCATTCATCATCATACTACGTTCAAGGTTCACTTTACTTCCTGTTTCAAGCAACCCAAGATTAGTTCTGTCGAGCGTCTCTTTGATCGCTGTAACTGTGTAAGTATTTGCACTCTTTTCAACCACCGTGAGACACACCCCATTGTGAGCTATGCTTTGATCGATTCTCAACTCGTTCGTAAAAGAACATTCCATAGTGATATGCAGGTTTTCCTGTTCTTTACGAAGGGTTACTACCTTTGCCGCTTCTTCAATTATTCCTGAAAACATGATGATTAATTTTTATTTCTCCGAATAAATCCGGAGCACTATTGATATTATTTTTCTCGATTATTTATTCCCCCCGGATAAATCATCCGGTAGGATTGATATATTTTTTCAATTATTCATCCCCCGGATAAATCCGGAAAAAATTGGCTATATTTTTCATTTTATATATTCCCCCGGATAAATCCGGTGGCTATTCATGAAATATCCGGAATTATTGCATTAAATAGGTTTTAAAATCATTGAAATTTTTTGACATTGGGACACTTTGTTTTTCTCCCTTCATAAATTCTTTTAATTTTTCAGGGATTTCAATTTTTTCTCCAATGATATTCTCTACGGTTTCAAGAAACTTTGCCGGATGGGCAGTTTCCAGAAACACTCCTGTTTCTCCATCCTTTAATCCATCCTTCAATGCCTGATAACCGCATGCCCCATGAGGATCAAGCTGATAACCGGTTTCTTTTTTACAGATTCTTACTGTATCTGAAATTTGATCATCGTTATACCTGAAACCACTGATTTCGGCTTTAATAGCCTCATGTGAATGTCCGTACAAATCAAGAATACGGGCAAAATTACTCGGATCTCCCACATCCATTGCATTCGCAAGTGTAGCAACAGAGGGCCTTGGGTTATATTCACCGGTATTCAGATATTCAAGGAAAATATCATTTTTATTATTTGCTGCGATAAATCGCTTCACTGGCAAGCCCATCTTCTTAGCAATCAATCCGGCAGTGATATTTCCGAAGTTACCACTAGGCACACACACCACCATATTATTTGCTGCCTCTTCAGAAATCTTTTTCAATTGAGCATAGGCATAGAAATAATAAAACGCCTGCGGCATGAAACGTGCCACATTGATGGAATTGGCCGATGTAAGTTTCATCTTTTCATTCAGTTCTTTATCCATAAAGGCATTTTTTACCAGTGCCTGACAATCGTCAAAAGTACCATCAACCTCAATTGCAGTGATATTCTGACCTAAGGTTGTAAACTGACATTCCTGAATCGGACTAACCAAACCTTTGGGATACAAGACATAAACATGAATCCCCTCAACTCCAAGAAATCCATTGGCCACAGCACTTCCTGTATCACCTGAGGTGGCAACCAGCACATTTACCTGTTGGTGATTATCACCACTTCGTTGAATGAAATAGCTCAACATGCGCGACATGAAACGTGCGCCAACGTCCTTGAAAGCCAATGTCGGGCCATGAAACAACTCCAGACTAAAAATATTATCTTCAACTTTAACTAAAGGCACATCAAAATTGAGCGTATCATTAACAATCATTTTCAGCATGTTGGCATGTACATCTTCTCCAAAGAGCATATATGCCACTGTATATGCCATGTCCTGAAAAGTCATCTGGTCAATCTGCTGAAAGAATTTCTCAGGCAAAACAGAAATTTCATCAGGCATAAACAGACCTTTATCCTCGGCCAACCCTTTAATGACCACATCACTCAACTGAACTCCCGAAACTTTTTTATTTGTACTGTAATAAAGCATATGTTTAATTTACGATTTTGACGATTTATAATTTTCAATTACCGGGCGTAAACATCTCGTTCCTTTTATTTTTCCATTAAAAACAGATATTCGTGATATTTTCCATCACTATTGATCCATTCGTTGGTCCAGCGCATATTTCCCATCACGTTTTTCTTATAATCAATTTCGACAGCCTTTAACAACTTACCTGACGCCGAAATAATCTCCTTCAGTTCCTCTTTTGTCGCTTTTCCTCCTGAACTATATGAAAGTAATATATAGCGGGCATTTGTACTTTCAATCAACCTGCGTAATGCTTCCAAAGCAATGAATCTATTATTTTCATCTTTTCTGAAAGACTCAAATACTGAAACCGCTTTATTGTCGCGGGTATCTTCTCTTCTGTTGACTTTCCCGAATAACTCAGCCTGATCATTTTTTATAACGCTTGTCCAGAAATGATAATATGATTGATATCTCACCCGGCTCGACGGCATCTTTTCATTATTGGAACCATAAGGTGGATCAAAGTATACAAAATCATAGTATTTGCCATCAATAGCGTCAAACACATCTCCACACATCACCCGGTTCTTTCCCTTCAATTGATAGCGATCAGGCAATGTCAATACCAGATCTTTATTCGACCTTGGCGACCAGTCCGACAAATAGGCTGCAAAATGTCCCAAAGTACTATCTACCTTATCAAGTGCCAATAACAAGCTGGTCAGGATTACACATTTATCTTCCCACGAAAGATGCAATTGATCAATTGCGCACCTTATTGCATCGAGTTTCTGCGTATTTTTTCTTTGGAAAGGTCGCTTTCTCAGCGCACCATCAACTCCGTAGCATTGGGTAAACCATCCATCATATCCTTTCAGAGAATTCAGTTCATCAATTATTTCCTGATAAAAGGCTGTGGGCTTGTCGGCAATCAGATAGCAGTTGGCAAACACCTCCGACCAAACGGCCAAATCGTTGGCAGTTGTATCATAACCGAGCTGGGCAAATGCCTGCGATACCCTCGTCGTTCCGCTAAACCCGTCGAGCACCGTTTTAACTCCCTTCAACTCTGTTACTATCTGAACAATATAAGGAATAATTTTCAACTTGGAACCGGCATATTTGATTCCCTGTGTTGTAATTTTTCCTTCATCTTTCATACAGATATTTTAAGTTTATTTCTTAATTAAAGCCTGCATAAATTCCATTCCTTTTAGCAAACCATAACTACCTTGCTTACACGACGATTCATCATACACCTGAACATCATCTCCCTTTTCTCCTGTGCGGTATATAATAAATGGTACCGGATCCAATGTATGTGTCCTCAGGGCGCAGGGGGTAGGATGATCGGGAAGAATTGCAATTGTCACGTGTTCGCTCCAACCCGATATTGCTTCAAAGATTGGCTTAACTATCCTCTGATCAAGATATTCAATGGTTTTAATTTTCAGATTCACATCTCCTTCGTGTCCTGCTTCATCGCTGGCTTCAATATGCAAATACACAAAATCATCATTTTTAAGGGCCTCAATAGCCGCTTGTGCCTTACCTTCATAATTGGTATTGTACAGTCCGGTCATACCCTCTACCTGAATCACTTTCAACCCTGCATACACTCCAATCCCACGAATTAAATCCACTGCTGATATTACTGACCCGCTTTTCAGATTATACAATTCAAGTAGTGTTTTCATCTCTGGCTTATACCCGGGCGACCAGGGCCATATGCTGTTGGCTTTATCTTTACCCGCAGCAGCACGTTTCAGGTTCACAGGATGATTCTCAAGCAAGATCTGTGATTTCAATATCAGTTCGTTCAGAACTTTTGCTGTTTCAACTGCCTCATCACCCACGGCTTTTATCATTACTTCTGAAAAAGGAGTCCCGGGCACATCATGCGGAGGTGTGCATTTTAACTGTTTCTTCCCTCCTCTCATCTTCAAAAGATGTCTGTAGGAAACTCCGGGATAGAAGCTGACCACCTCATTTCCCAGTTCTTGTTGCAGGAAATTCATCAGTTCCTCAGCCTCCTCATTGCTGATATGACCGGCAGAATGATTTTTAATTTTTCCATTCTCAATGCAGATGAGGTTACAACGCATAGCCATTTCTCCCTCTTCAATTGAGATACCCATACTTGCTGCCTCCAGCGAACCTCTCCCTTCAAAGACTTTCGGCACATCGTAACCCATCACGCTCATGTTGGCAATCTCACTTCCGGGAGCAAAACCAGGAGGAATAGTATCCAGCATACCGCAACGCCCCAAAGTGGCAATTTTATCAATATAGGGCTTGTTTGCAGTCTGTAAACAGGTTTTTCCACCTAATGAAGCAATGGGTTCATCCGACATCCCATCACCAAGTATTATAATGTATTTCATTAATTAATTTTTACTTTTTATCCTATTGAAGGCAATACCAGCTTCAGTGTGTTTTTACGTATTGCGCAATTACTATTACAAAAAATCCTTATACAATGGCAATGCCTCTTCAAATTTGCGTATAGCCTCTTTCATTGTGGTATAGCTTTCTCCTCCTGAAGCATTCAGATGCCCTCCTCCATTAAATATATCTGCTGAAAATTTATTGGTAGGAAAAGTTCCCTGCGAACGTAGCGACACCTTGATCTTATCCTCATCTTCACGCATAAAAACTGAAAAATCAACTCCCAAAATCGACAGGGGAATATTCACAAAACCTTCCGAATCCCCGTTCTGAAAATTAAATTCTTTCATTTCCTTTGCCGAAAGGGTTATCAAAGCAGCTTTGTATTCGGGATAAACTTTCATCTTATGATACAAGCAATAGCCCATCAACCGCAAACGCTGTTCTGAATAGGTATTGAATACTCTGCGATAAATTTCATCCTTATCCACTCCAATCTTAATCAACTCCGAAATGATAATATATATTTCCTGATTATTGGAATTATACGTAAATCCGCCGGTATCCGACATCATCCCTGTATAGATGCATTCTGCACAGGCAAGGTTTATTTTAGAAAAATCGCCCAATCGACATATCATCCTGAATATCAACTCACTCGTTGAAGAAATTTCAGGATAGGAAATCACAATTTTAGCAAAATCGTCGGGATGTAAATGATGATCTACCATGATTTTCGTTGCCGGGGAATTCAAAATAAGCCCTGACATATTCCCGAGGCGACTTGACACATTAAAGTCAAGGGCAAAAATCAGATCAGCTTCATTAATTCTGTCTTCAGCAATCTCAGGAGAATATTCATAAACTATGACCCGATCAGATCCTGGCATCCATGCATAGAAATCCGGAAAAGCTGTTGGCACAATTACCACAGGCTCTTTTTCAATTGTCATCAGATAATGCCACAACCCTAATGATGCTCCCATAGCATCACCGTCGGGTCCGACATGGACAACAATAACGATTTTCTCTGCATCAGCAACAGCATCTTTTGTCCTGTGAATCAGGTCTTCTGCAATAATTTTTGAAATCATGTATAATGTTTTAGAACGGAGACAAAAATAACAAAAATTTACGACATAAAGTCTGCATTACGGCCGTTTAAGGTCACAAATGTAAGCTCCTTCTTTTGACACTGCATAAAACTTAATTTTTCTTTTCCTGCAAGCCTCCTTCAATTTCTCCATATACCATGCCGAAATTGTTTGATCAGTCACGCACCATTTGGGTTTCACACAGTTGAGAAGCTCTTCAGAATCAGGCTTCAAAGCGTTTCCAATAATAAGCAAATCAATACTTATCGGATGTAATGTTCGTTTACCATCCAGAAAGTCATCTACCAGGATCAAACATTTTTTCCCCATAAACTGTTTAAAATAACTTCTATCTAATTGTATAAAATCCGGCTGATGCAATTTCCTGCTTTTCCAAAATCTACCGGCGATTTTTTCAGCAACCAGACTATCATTAGTCATCAATTGATGATATTTTTGTGAAATGAAATCTATATGACTGTGCTTACGATCCGCAAATACAACGATCTGATTGCTTCGCATGGTTTTTATATGCTGAACCATGTTCATAGCCACAAACAAAAATAAACAGACTAGCGAACCGCTTAACGACCAGTATTTCTTATTTTCAAAATAAAATGATATCAATATAAAGAAAGCAAATAACATCATCATTTGCCACTCATTGATATAGAATATTGATATGGCATGAGGCAAATCATGTATCCATGAAACCGACCAATTTAACAACCAAAGTAAATATCTTAGTATCAAAGCGATAAAAATCTTCATCCAACTTATCCATGAGAAGAATATAAAAGCCACCGAAAAATAAATTATCAAACTGGATAAGGGAATTGCAAGATAATTTGAAAGCAGAAAATAATTAGGAAATTGATTAAAATAATACAAGGTCAGTGGTAAGGTTCCGATTTGCGCGGCAAGAGAAACAGAAGTAAGCTCCCACCACCAACGCAGGATTTTGTTTTTAACATAAATCCATGACGAAATCTTAGGCTGAAAATAAATGATACTTATCACTGCCATATAACTTAACTGAAATCCGACATCGAATAAATAATCGGGAAAGAATAGCAGAATAAAAAATGCGGAAACTGCTATTGTGTTATAAATCTGCGACTTTCTCCCGATAGCGGAGCCAACAGCAACTAACGAAAACATGGTAGCAGAACGGATTACTGACGGAGGAAGTCCTGTAATAAAGGCATATATCCATAAAAAAGAAACAATGAGAACTATATTCAGCATCTTCCAACGGGGAGCCCTGAATATCCACGAGAGTATAAAATTGAGGATGATATAAATCACACCAACATGTAAACCACTTACAGAAAGAATGTGTGTGGCGCCGGAATAACTATAGTCTTCCCTGATATCTTTATCAATTTCATCCTGATAACCTAATGTCAATGCAGAAAGAACCGCAAACTGATCTTTTTCTAAATCAACTGCTCTGTATAATTCCAACAAACTGTCACGTGACTTTTCAGATAAAGATCTGACTGAAAATCTCTTGACATGTAATATCTTTCTCCATTCTCCGGGATTTACATATGCAGTGACGGTTATTCCCTTTCTCTTGAGAAATGCTGCATAATCAAAACCTTCAGGATTTAATACTTTTGAGGGTTTCTGAAAAGTTGTCCGCAACATCAGAATATCCCCTTTAGTTAAACGCAACGAATTGCTATCCTTTGAAAAATAAATCAATGATGGAGATGCAATTTTTACCATTTGCGTACTATCATAAAAACCACTTACATTAACGCGGCATAAAACCGTCTTCGCTTTTTCAAGAGGAGTTTCTGTCAGTTCAACCTTAAATATCCCTGAAAATTCGGGAGACACAAAAGCTGCTTTTCGTTCTTTATATCCTGCAACAAGATATCCTGTAAGAAGCAAGAAAAAACTGATGCCCAAACCGAAAAACCACCGGCAAAAATAGGCCCGGGATGATTTGGCGAGCAGAAAGGAAAATAACATTAATAAAACAGCGACTATCAGAATGATAAGCTGTAACAGGAGGTGTAATTTCAGGTATTGAAACACGACAATACCAACAACCAACGAAATCAGCAACCTGAAAAACGGAGTACGTTGCAGGAAGTCCATAAACAAAACAGAATAATATTAGGTTCTTAGAATTTTACAGGGACTCTATATAGTCAAGGATCGACGGTCGACGGTCGACGGACAAAAAACTAAACAACTGTTGTCTGTAGACTGTTGACTACAAACATTCAGCTACCTTCCAACAGTTGCCGGATCATCACTACAGGATCATTTGCTTTAAAAACGGAACTACCAGCCACCAACACATTAGCGCCATGGGCATAGAGCTTTGTCGCATTATCAAGTGACACTCCCCCATCCACCTCTATCATACAATCAGGGTTCAATTCATCAATCATCTTCTTCAACTCGTCAAGTCGCTGATAACTTTCCTCAATAAACTTTTGTCCGCCATAACCGGCAAAAACCGACATTAGTAGTACCATATCTACTTTATCGATATAAGGTTTTAAAGCAGCTACCGGAACATCGGGATTAATTGTAATCCCAACTTTAATTCCTTCCTTTCTAATCAGATCAATCACTACTTCAGGATTTTCAGAGGCTTCAAAATGAAAAGTAAGCATTTCGGCTCCTGCTTCTGCAAATCGTTTTACATACTTTTCCGGATGTACAATCATGATATGCACATCAATAAATTTTCTACAGTGTTTTTTCACTGCTTCAATCACTGGAAATCCAAACGAAATATTGGGTACAAAAACGCCATCCATCACATCAATGTGAATCCATTCAGCATCACTTTGATTAATCATCTCACAAGCAGCCTGCAGATTACTGAAGTCGGCCGCTAAAATTGAAGGGGAAACAATTCGGTGCATATTTATTGAAATTACAAAGTATTATAATTTAACAAGATAAGGCTTTATAAACTAAAAGTAAAGAGATATTAGTTTTTAATATAGTATCCTTATGTAACTAATGTGATTAAAAATGAATAAAAATAAACTCTATTATTGTTTGTGTTGGACAAAAATAATAAAAAAAGACTCCCGATTTTACGGAAGTCTTTTTTTTAACTTAGATTCATTTCGATAAACTGATTTTCACTTATTTTTTGCACTCTGTAATTAGCAGCAAACTGTAAAATTCTCTGAACAGTTGTTTCTGATGGTTGCATACTTGTTTTGCAGTCCTTTGACTGCTTTTTTGAAATTTGTAAATCAGCTTTGTTTAACGGTGTAATGATTTCCTGCATAGGCTATAACTTTTTTTGTTTCTGAATAATAAACGCAGGTAGGTTGAAAAAATTATATTTGACCTAAAAAATTGATATTTTATAGTTCAACAATTGAGTAAAATGCTTTGGTTCTATCATTTTACAAGAACAATGTTTTCATTTCATTGTTTCATAATAAACACAAGACAAAATATTCTATCTGGCAGCATCAATACATGCCAAAACAGCAGTCACATATCATCCGTTTTTTTAAGTTGTCGTTGCTATTGTTCTTCATTGCGCATTATAGCAACTCTACTATGTTTTACCACACGCACGAAATTGATGGTCGGATATATTGTCACTCACATTTTTTCGGATTTAACCTCAATGACACAGGCATTCCTGTATCAACTCATACACACACTGCCAACCAGTTTAACTTAATACAACTTTTCAATCAGATCAGCCTTACTGCGAATCTAGATATTCCTGAACTCACCAAACCAATTGTAAGTTATATTCTTGTACTAACTGAATATAAAACTTACGGAATCCGATACCACGAACCGGATCAATTAAGCTTACGCGCTCCTCCAGTCTGTTAATCTCACTCTTTCAATCTGACTTCTGACCAGGCAATTTGTTTCGGATCAAACAATTAAATCATTCCGCTCTATTATCAGGAGAATATTCCTGCTGAGCATGGTGGTTATTCATATAACTATAACTATCAATTAAACTTATACATAATAACAATCATATGAAATTACTCATAACAATAGCAACTGTTTTGCTGACTTATACTGCTACAGCTCAAAAAGCAACTGACGCCAATATCATTGGTGATGTGAAAGACTCGAATAGCGGGCAACATATCCCTTACATTAATGTAACAGTCAACAATACCGTATTGGGAACCACTACTGATGGCACCGGACATTATTTTTTGAAGAATCTGCCGACAGGCAAACTAACGCTCAAAGTAAGTGGCATTGGATATAAAACCGTAGAAAAAGAAGTAGTTACAGAGGCTGGAAAAACACTAGAAATAAACTTCATAACACATGAAAATTCTTTGTCGCTCAACGAAGTTGTAGTGAGCGCCAACCGTAACGAAACGAATCGCAAAGAAGCTTCTGTGGTCGTGGGAATAGTTAACCCTAAACTTTTTGCAGCCACCAACTCGGTTTGTATGGCAGATGGTTTGAACTTTCAACCTGGTGTACGTGTAGAAAACAACTGCAACAATTGCGGATTTACACAGGTCCGCATCAATGGTCTGGAGGGACCTTACTCCCAGATATTAATTGATAGCCGTCCTGTTTTCAGTGCTTTATCCGGAGTATACGGACTTGAACAGATTCCGGTAAACATGATCGAACGGGTGGAAATTGTTCGGGGAGGCGGATCAGCTCTTTATGGCTCAAATGCCATAGCCGGCACCATTAATATCATTACTAAGGAAGCATTGAACAACTCATTTTCTGCAGGTTATAATTATGGACTAATTGGAGGTAGCACCCCTGATAATACAGTTAATCTTAATACCTCAATCGTTTCGGACGATAATAAGACCGGAATGTATCTGTATGGTAACCATAGAAATCGTTCACCGTATGATTTCAATGGAGACAACTTCTCGGAAGTAACCAAATTAATCAATCATACTTTGGGGATGCGTTCTTTTTATCGCTTGGATTCGCAAAGCAAGATCACTCTTGAATATCACAATATCCATGAATTTCGCAGAGGAGGAAATGATTTCGAGCTGCAACCACATGAAACTGACATTACTGAACAATTGGAACATGAAATTAATGGCGGTGGACTGGCATATAACTGGTACAGTCACGACAGCAAGCACAAGATAAATGCTTACTCCTCGATACAAAATGTATTACGTAAAAGTTACTATGGTGCAGGACAAGATCCCAATGCTTATGGTCGTACCGACAATCTGACTGCAATTGTGGGAACACAATACATCCGCAAGTTTGAACAATTATTATTTATGCCTTCAGAGTTGATTATAGGAGGTGAATATCAGCACGATGATCTTCACGATCAAATACCGGGATACAACAGGAATCTAAAACAATCCACGAGAACAATCGGAATATTTGCACAAAATGAATGGAAAAACAACAGGGGAAATATTATACTCGGAGGAAGATTAGATAAGCACAATCTGCTAAACAACATGGTATTTAGTCCACGTATTACCCTAAAATACAATTTTACATCTGACCTTAACTGGCGGGGTTCCTATTCTGCAGGTTTTCGTGCTCCTCAGGCTTTCGATGAGGATCTGCATATTGACGCGGTTGCTGGTGTCATGAAACTGATTAAACTTGCCGACGATTTGCGTCCGGAATATTCTCATAGCTTCAGCACTTCACTCGATTACTATTTCAAAATAGACAAAATGGAAGCCAACCTGCTTGCAGAAGGCTTTTACACACGCATCAATGATATTTTTATTTTGACAGAAACCGGACTGAATGCCAACGGAAATATCATTATGGAAAGGCAAAACGGTTCCGGCGCTAAAGTCAGCGGAATAAACATAGAAGGAAAGTTTGCACCGTCTACTAAAGCTCAGCTACAGTTTGGCTATACATTACAGCAAAGTCTATATAACAGAGCAGAACGTTGGTCGGACGATCTCAACGTCGCAGCTGAAAGAAAAATTCTTCGCACTCCCAACAACTACGGATACTTTTCATTATCAATAAATCCAACAAAGCAACTTTCACTCTCAGCAACAGGCACATACACAGGCAGTATGCTTGCACCCCACTTTGCCGGATATATCGCTAATGACAAATTAGAAACAACACCAGTATTTTTTGATATCAATTTAAAGGTAAACTACGATTTCAGAATAAATAGTACGAATCTTCAAATAAGCGGAGGAATGAAAAATATACTTAACAGTTATCAAAATGATTTAGATAGGGGCGCTTTACGTGATGCCGGTTATGTGTACGGTCCTGGCATGCCGGGAAGTCTCTTTGTTTCATTGAGAATAAACAGTCAGGGTTTCTGAAATAATATACTTTCCATAATCCCAATATACCTTTTTCAGCCGGGTATTCAACTCAGAAGCAAGAACATTTTTTCTTTGAAATGATGATATAAAAATTTACAATCAGATTTTAAGAGAATCAGAAAAGTGACAAATTATTAAAACTCAAAGAGACTAATGGAAATCTGATAAAAGCAGGCAAATTTATTAAACAATTATATAAGTAAGCTTTAATATTTAACAAACCACCCTGTCAGGATAACTGACAGGGTGGTTTGTTGTACAGGATATATCGACATAAAAACTAAATGATTTACATAACATTTACTTACTATTTTATTTCCAGATAAACGTCTTTTTCCTGTGCCAACTTACGCATATTCAGCAGTGCATACCTCATTCTTCCCAAAGCAGTATTAATGCTGACATCGGTTTTTTCAGCAATTTCCTTGAAACTGAGATCTTCGAAAAAGCGCATACGTACCACCTCCTGCTGGACAGGAGGAAGATAATCCACCATTCTCACCACATCATTCAGCACCTGCTCATTAGACATAATATCTTCGATGCTGAGATCCGAAAGTTTGGTATTATTGATTATTTCATAATCATAGCCATCTGCTGAGATGGTATTTTCGTTTTTTTCCTTGCGAAAAAAATCAATAATCAGGTTATGAGCAATCCTGTTAATCCAACTGAGGAACCTGCCACTTTCAAAGTAGCGACCCTGCTGGATCGTCATAATAGCTTTTATGAAAGTGTCCTGAAATATGTCTTCGGTGAGTTCTTTGTCACGAACAATCTGAAAGATATAATAATAAACCTTCGATTTGTAACGTGTTAATAAAACTTCAAATGCCGCATTGTTTCCTTCCTCATATAATTTAACCAGAATATCATCGGTTAATTGATTCAGTTTATTCATTACTGCTTAATTTTAGGGATTTAAGCGTAATTTTTTGCTATAGGCAAATGAGTTTAGAGTGTTAGTAAAAATATTGTTAGGGCTGCAAATATATGTATTTGTTTTTAAATCACAAAAAAAAATTCATAAAATATGCTAACAAACAGCTTTCTCAACCAAATACAGAACTTACAACTAATGTTTACTATGTGACTAATATAGTTAATATTATCTTATCTATTCGACATACAATACCAATCCTTTCAGATATTCCCCTTCCGGATGATAGATATTTACCGGATGATCGGCAGGTTGCGAAAGTTGATGCAGAATACGTACATTTCTGCCGGTTTCAGCTGCAGCACTGAATACTGCAAGTCTGAACTGTTCTCTTGTCACTACCTGCGAACAAGAAAAAGTAAACAAAATACCTCCGGGTTTGATTTGCTCAATGCCTTTTGCATTCAATCTTTTATAGCCCTTAAGCGCATTGCGGAGTGCATCCCTGTGTTTGGCAAATGCAGGAGGATCCAGCACCAACAAATCATACTGGTTTTGATTGGCATTCAAAAACTTAAATGCATCTTCAACATAAGAAGCATGGCGGATGTCTCCGGGAAAATTAACAGCAACATTTTTGTCGGTCAGGTCAATTGCCTTCGCCGAACTATCAACAGAATGCACCAGTCTGGCTCCGCCTCGCATGGCATAAACCGAAAAACCACCAGTGTAACAAAACATATTCAGCACACTTTTACCTTTTGCGTACAGTTCCAGTAAAGCCCGGTTTTCCCGTTGGTCCACAAAAAAACCGGTTTTCTGTCCACGCAACCAATCCACCTGAAAATTCAATCCATTTTCAAGCGCCATGCAGACTTCAGATTCTTTACCAATCAAATAGCCATTTTCGGGGTCAACAGGTGCTTTAAAAGGCAAGGTGGTTTCAGACTTATAATACACGTTTTGCACTCCCGGAACTGCTTTAACAATTCCTTCGGCAAGACTTTTACGAATCAGATGCATTCCTACCGAATGTGCCTGCATAACAGCTGTATCGCCATAAACATCTACAATCAGTCCCGGTAAGTTATCTCCTTCTCCATGAACCAGCCGGTAGGTATTATTATTTTCACGTATCAATCCTATGCTCTGCCGTAAGCGAAAAGCAGCAGCTACCTTCTCATACCAGAAGTGATTATCAATCTCAATCATTGAAAAACTAAGCACCCTCACTGCGATACTTCCAATCTGATAGTGACCAATTGCCAGAAAAGTTTTATCTGAAGCATAAACTTCCACCAGATCTCCCTCTGCAGGTTTTCCGTCAATATATTGAATAGCTCCGGAAAACACCCATGGATGGTACCGTTGAAGACTTTCTTCTTTTTTTGGTTTTAGAAATATTCTTATCATAGAATGCTATATGTTATTCCTCGATAATCAGGAAAAATTCAGGATACTTCGGCGACTGATGTTTCAAGTAGTTCAATTTCCTTCTTTGTTAGTTTCTTCTCCTTCATCAATGCCTGATAAATGATAAGTGCTGCCCAGGCATCGGTGGCTGCATAACGTAGCTGTTGGTCTGTCAACACGGGACTTTCCCAGTTGGTTAAACGTTGACTCTTGGATATCTTCTGATGGAAGATTATGGCATATATTTTTTGTAGTCCCATTTCCAGTATCCCGTAACTTTTCACTATCGATTGCAGATCAACTATATTGGCCGGTTTAAATGTATGATGTTTATTCAGAGCAGCAAAATCATCTTTTAAAGCTAATCCGATTTTCTTTATCGATACATCCGACAAAAAAACACCTAATTCTTTAGGAAAGGGAATCATATTTAACCTGAACAGAAAACACTGATCAGAAGTTGAAATTTGCAGTAAAGCAACTTTATGCAGAAGTCCTTTTTTAAATGAAGGTTTTGTTTCTGTATCGATGCCTACAATTTTTTGTTGGTTTAATACCGCAATTGCTTCATGCACCTTGCTCAGATCATCAACAACAGTAATTCTGCCTTCAAAAATAGCGACAGGCAAAGTATTTACTTCTTCTTTACTTATTTTTGATTTATACATCTTAGAAATAAGAATTTACATCATCATCTTCTCTGAGAAATCCCAGGAAAGTATTCTTATTCATTTTTCTTTTTTTAGAATCAACATCCTCCAAAGATTCATCCGGCGATCCGTCATTATATTTTATATTATGTAATGCACGTAAAGCATTTAATACCTTCTGTCCCCAGTGCTCACCAAAAGTTTCAAGACAGGTAACCAGGGCATCATTCATCACATCCGTATCGGCTAACTGATAATTAGCAGCAAAATCTTTTAATTCCTGATAAATATCAGCGAGGTTTTCAGAGATAAACGCAGCAATTGGTGTATCACTTAGCGACATATCCGGATGAAAAGTTTCCAGATAGGAATCTCTATCGCCCAACAGCAATTCTACTTGCTCTTTGACATCATTATATTCCTCTTCGGAAACAAACCGTTCTGTCATACCGTCATAAATCCGCTCCGGGATCTCCAGCATAGATGTCTTAAGATATAATAATGCTAATATCTTTGCCCCTTTGGAGACAAACTCTTCACGATTTAAATCAGCTGCACGTTCTAAATAAAGGCAAGTTTCAGCTGCAACTGTTACAAAATCAATTACCTGTGGCGAATACACTATATGATCGGGAAGATTTTCTATTTCCATTGCTGATGAATTTCGGGATACAAAAGTAAAAAAAATATCGGGCTATTGAAAATTAATCGTTTGACCATAAACATTTTTTTGCACAGTATTGTTATTATCATAGAAAGTTTCACCTCTAAATACTGAAATTATGGAAGAAAAAATTGTAAGACTTAAAAATTACGAAAGGATGGAAGAGGCGATGCTTGATCAGTCTGTTTTGAAGGAAAATAAAATTTCCAGTTCCATCTACAACTCAACAAGCGCAGATGTACTTCCAATGCTTTACGAGATTGACGAAGGTGTTGCTCTCATGGTTTTTGAAAAAGATATTGATAATGCTTGGGAAATTCTGAAAGAATATCATCAGTACGATGAATAATACTTTAAAAAGTCTAAATCAACCCAAGAATTTCGTTTAAAGGTTTCATAACAAAGTCCCGTGTCTTCATATGAGGATGCGGGACTTTCAGTTCCGGCAAATCAATTATCCTGTCATCATAAAGTAAAATATCAATATCGATGATCCGGTCAGTATACACTTCTTCATTTGATTTTTCTGTTCTACCGACTTCTATTTCAATCCCCTGAAGCTTAGCCAACAAGTCGAGTGGCTCCAGATTTGTTTCAACCAAAACTACAACATTCACAAAATCATTTTCTGACTCAAAGCCCCAGGGGCTGGATTCATAATAACCAGATTGATGTAAAACTTCACCTGTTTTGCGTGAAATTTGACGAATTGCATGGTTGATATTTTCTTTTTTATCCCCCAGATTACTCCCTATTCCCAGATATGCTTTCATATTTCACTCAATTCGAGCCACCGTATTGTTTTTTCATCAATCAGGTCATTCAACTCAGCAAAGCGTTTTGAGGCTAACATAATTTCATCATTATTCAATGCGCCTGATGAAAGTGCCGTTTCAATTTCCTGTTTTTCTGCTTCCAATGCAGGAATTTCCTTTTCTAAAGCGTCAAACTCTTGTTTTTCTTTAAAACTCATCTTGCGCCTGACAGGTTGTGCCTGATTTTCCGAAGCATTTGGAGATATTTTTTTTAAAGTACTATTTTGCGTTTCAGAAACTGATTTTCGCTTTTCATTATTCGTTATTCGCTCTTCATTAACAGCCTCCCACTCTCTGAAATCTGTATAATTTCCGGGAAAATCCTTTATTTCCGCATTTCCCTTAAATACCAATAAATGATCCACAACCTTGTCCATAAAGTACCTGTCGTGACTTACCACAATAACACAACCCTTGAATGACTGAAGATATTCTTCCAATATATTCAGGGTCACAATATCCAGATCGTTGGTAGGCTCATCAAGCACCAGAAAATTGGGATTTCGCATGAGTACGGTACAGAGATGCAACCTCCGTTTCTCCCCACCACTTAATTTATACACATAGTTATATTGGGTTTCAGGAGTAAAAAGAAAATGTTGTAAAAACTGAGAAGCTGACATTTTCCTTCCATTGCCAAGATGTACCTCTTCCGCTATATCCCGCACTACATCAATAACTTTCATTTGTTCATCAAACGCCAGTCCGTCCTGACTATAATAACCGAAAACCACCGTTTCACCCACATCAAATGAACCGCTGTCGGGCTTAACTTCTCCTAGCAACATTTTTAAAAAAGTCGTTTTACCGGTACCATTTTTCCCAATGATGCCCATTTTCTCATAGCGGGCAAAATTATAATAAAACTGATCCAGGATTTTCAGATCGCCATAGGCTTTAGAGATATATTTTGCCTCAAATATTTTTGATCCCAGGTAAGATGCTTTTATGTCCAGTTGTACCTTATCATTATTTATACGAAGTTTTGCCCGCTCCTCAATATCCTGAAACCGATCAATACGTGATTTTGCCTTTGTCGCTCTTGCCTGCGGCTGCCGACGCATCCATTCAAGTTCTTTACGATACAGATTGACAGTCCTTTCCGTTTCCGCATTAAAGGCATCAAGGCGCTCCCCGCGTTTTTCGAGATAATAACTGTAATTTCCAGCATACTGAAATAATTTCTGTTGATCAAGCTCTATGATATCAGTACATACCCTGTCAAGGAAATAACGATCGTGCGTTACCATCAGTAAAGCCATAGACGAACGTCGCAGAAAATCCTCCAGCCATTCCACCATTTCCAGGTCCAGATGGTTGGTCGGCTCATCCAAAATAAGCAAATCCGGTTCGCCAATCAACACGTTCGCGAGTGCTACTCTTTTCAACTGCCCGCCTGACAATTCACCTATTTTCTGTTCAAAATTGGTGATTTTTAATTTCCCCAATACCTGTTTGATACGCGTTTCATAATCCCATGCATTATATAAATCCATGCGACCCATGATTTCCGATAAGTTCTCATGGTTTCCCGACAACATGGCATGCTCATACTCAGCAATGGTTTTCATCACTTCATTTTCCGATTGCAAACACGCATCAATAACTGAGAGTTCTTTGGGAAAGTCAGGCGATTGTTCCAAATAACTCACCCTCAGATCACGACGGAAAGAAATGGTACCACTATCATAATCTTCCCGGCCGTAGAGGATATTCAACAAAGTAGTCTTTCCGGTACCATTTTTGGCCACTAAAGCAACACGCTGATTATCTGCCACTCCAAAAGAGATATTCTCAAAAAGCAACTGATCACCAAACGATTTGGTAAGATTTTCTATCTGAAGCTAACTAAACATATATTTTTTAACAATGCAAAGATACATTTTTTATATCTCAAACTCATTATTGCAACAAGTCATCAAAAGATGAAAAAAATGTGTTAATTTGTGTTTTGCACCTACTCAAACCATCAAAAAATATTATCTTTGCCATAAGAGTTAAAAAATTAATTATCCACTGATGAAATAGAAATTCATCCAAAAAATTAAGAAATGGCATCAATAAAAGGAACACAAACCGAAAAGAATCTATTAATTTCTTTTGCAGGAGAAAGTCAGGCGCGCATGCGTTATACCATGTTTGCAAGTCAGGCAAAAAAAGAAGGCTTTGAACAAATTGCAGGTGTTTTCTTAGAAACAGCAGAACAGGAAAAAGAACATGCCAAAAAGTTTTTCAAATATTTAGAAGGCGGTATGGTTGAAATCAACGCTTCTTATCCGGCAGGCATCGTGGGTACTACCGCTGAGAATCTGTTGGCAGCCGCCATGGGTGAACACGAAGAATGGTCGCACGATTATCCTATGTTTGCCGACATAGCTGAAAAAGAAGGATTCAAAGCTATTGCGGTATCTTTCCGCAAAATTGCTGAAGTAGAAGCAGAACACGAAAGACGTTATCGTCAGTTACTGGAAAAAGTAGAAGCCGGAAAGTTCTTCGAACGTGACGAAGAAATTGAATGGCAATGCCGTAACTGCGGTTATGTCCACAAAGGTAAAAAAGCTCCGAATGCCTGTCCGGCTTGTAACCATTCTCAGGCTTATTTCGAAGAAAAGAAAAATAATTATTAAAAGTCGACAATTATAAAAGAGACAGCCGTTAAACCAAATGGATAACGGTTGTTTCTTTTAAAAACCTCCCTCCGCTATTCGCTATTAGTTATTCGCCATTCACTAAAAACATGTCCGGCAAAATTATCCTCACAGAAGACGGCTCTCATTCGCTTCTACAAAGTGAATTTAATGAAACTTACCATTCCATCCATGGCGCAATTCAGGAGTCTAAACATATTTTCATTGAAGCCGGGTTAAAATTATGTAAAAAAAATCCTATCCACATTCTGGAGATTGGTTTTGGAACTGGTCTCAATGCCTTCCTGACACAACTTGAAACAGAATTATCCGGACAGGAAGTTCATTACACCGCGATTGAACTTTATCCTTTATCAACAGCATCAGCAAGTTTATTGAATTATCCGGATCTCTTAGCCCCCGAAAAAAAGGATACATTTTACCAATTGCACACATCTCCATGGCAAAATCATATTCAACTTACCAGTCAGTTTGAACTTTGTAAAATCAAAGAAGATTATTCATCGATGACACTAACAGGCAATTTCGACCTGATATATTTTGATGCGTTTTCTCCGGAGAAACAACCTGAGATGTGGACGGAAGAACGGTTCAGAATGATTTATTGTTGCTGCAGTCCTAGCGCCATCCTGACCACCTATTGCGCCAAGGGTAATGTTCGCAGGGCATTGCAATCAGCCGGATTTCAGGTAGAGCGCATCCCCGGACCTCCCGGAAAACGCGAGATGCTGCGGGCCCGAAAAGAAATTTAACCACATCAGTCACATGAGTCCGCTTTAGTTCTTAACTCAGAGTTATTCTTGTGTGATTCCTTAGTCATTCTTTTCCCGACAAACCGGAACAAGTGATGTCATTTGTGGTAAAAAAATTGTAGTTTAACAAATTATTACTATCTTTGCGCACCGAAAAAAATGAAGGCAAGTCCATCGTGGCTTAAATTCTATTTATTAATTAATTATAACACATTATCATGTATTTAACAGCTGAAAAAAAGCAGGAAATCTTTGGTAAATACGGCAAGTCTAACACTGACACTGGCTCACCTGAAGCCCAGATTGCATTGTTTTCGTTCCGTATCAACCATTTAACTGAGCATCTCAAGTTAAATAAAAAGGATTATAGTACTGAGCGCGCTTTGGTGACATTAGTAGGAAAACGTCGTCGTTTGTTGGATTATTTGAAAAATATTGACATCGAACGTTACCGTGCTATTATCAAAGAGCTGGGAATCAGAAAGTAATTTTATCCCAATCTCATAAAAAAGGCGTTTCAATTTTTTTGAGATGCCTTTTTTGTTAGAATCAGACTTTTTAATATCTGTTTTTACCACAAAAAGATAATTTAAACCACATTAGTCACATAAGTACACTTTAGTTCATAACTCTTAGTTCTTAGTTTAATTTTTGTGGTAATATTGAAATTATATGGACACAAAATATAAAGCAACATCAATAAAACACTTTCTGCCCCTGTGTATCTATCAGGTGGGAATCAGCCTGTACGGATTGATGATATTTTGCGCAGGATTATTCAATGAAAAAGCGCGAAAACTGAGAAAAGGACAATCAGAAGTGTTTAAATTACTCAAGGGAAAAACAGACCCGGAAAAAAAATACGTATGGTTCCATGCAGCATCACTTGGCGAGTTTGAACAAGGCAGACCAGTGATTGAACAACTTAAAAAAGAAAGTCCTGACGCCAATATCCTGTTGACTTTCTTTTCTCCATCGGGTTATGAAATCCGGAAAAATTACAATGGCGCTGACCTCATCTGCTATCTGCCTTTGGATACGCCACGTAACGCTAAACGTTTTCTCAATACTGTGCAGATTGCAAAAGCGGTCTTTATCAAATATGAGTTCTGGCCAAACTTTCTGATGACTCTCAGCAAAAAAAAGATCCCTGTTTACTCTATCTCAGCCATATTCCGCGCTGATCAGATATTTTTCAAATGGTATGGGGGATGGTACAAAAGCTTACTGAAGTCATTCCAACAAATATTTGTTCAGGACACCGACTCGCTGCGTTTGCTTGAAAACAACGGAATTAATAATGCTGTAGTTGCAGGCGATACTCGATTTGATAGGGTAAGCGATCTGGCAAAACAGGCAAAACACATCCCTATAGTTGAAAACTTTGTACAGGGATGCAACAAAGTTATTGTTGCTGGAAGTTCCTGGCCAAAAGACGAGGAATTATTGATACGGTATACAAAAGATCATACTGATGTAAAACTGATTCTTGTCCCTCATGAAATCCATGAAGCCCACCTCTCCGGGATCATAAAACTGACAGGTGAGAATCATGTAAGATATACTCAGACTGAAAATAAAGATCTCACAAACGAAAGATGTTTAATCGTCGACACCATTGGTTTACTGTCATCCATATACAGATACGGACAGGCGGCATATATTGGTGGAGGTTTCGGAGTTGGCATCCACAATACGCTTGAAGCTGCCGTATGGAATCTTCCGGTTGTGTTCGGACCTAATTATCAGCGATTCAGAGAAGCAAGAGAACTGATTGCAAATGGTGGAGGTTATACCATAAATAATTATGAAGAATTGGAGAACAAACTGAATAATCTTCTCGAAAACAATGCTCCGGGTATCATTGCCGGTAATTATGTTAAACAAAACTCAGGCGCTACAGACATCATCATCAGTCGACTGAAGAAAAATATTTAATAAAAGGCCTTACATAAATATTTGTGTAAATTTGTGCCTTCTTTTATCGTATGCTTTCAAAAAAATACTGTTATGCAAAAACCTTCTATTCCCAAAGGAACCCGCGACTTCACGCCAGAGGAAATGGCAAACCGCAATTACATATTCAACACCATCAAATCGGTTTTTCAGCTTTATGGTTTCCAACAGATTGAAACTCCTGCCATGGAAAACCTCTCTACACTGATGGGGAAATATGGAGAAGAAGGAGATAAATTGCTTTTTAAAATTTTAAACTCCGGTGATTTTATTTCAGGTACTACTGATGAGGAGTTATTAGAGAGAAATAGCACTAAACTTACCGGGAAATTTGCAGAAAAAGGATTGCGCTATGACCTGACTGTACCTTTTGCCAGATTTGTGGTACAAAACCGCGACAAGATTTCATTTCCTTTTAAGAGATACCAGATACAGCCGGTTTGGCGTGCCGACCGTCCTCAAAAAGGAAGATACCGAGAATTTTACCAATGTGATGTGGACGTAGTGGGAAGCGATTCTTTATTAAATGAACTCGAACTTATTCAAATAGTGGATGAAGTATACCGTCGTCTGAAAATTAATGTTTGTATTAAAATCAACAACCGTAAAATACTATCTGGCATTGCAGAAATCATTGGCGAAGCTGAAAAGATTACTGACATTACAGTTGCCATCGACAAGATGGACAAGATAGGTCTGGAAAAAGTAAATGAGGAGATTGCCTCAAAAGGAATCACGCAGTCAGCAATTGATAAATTGCAACCCATTTTAAAACTAAGCGGCTCCAATGCCGAAAAACTTTTTCAGTTAAAAACGGTATTATCAGGATCTGAGACGGGCTTAAAAGGAGTTGCCGAACTTGAAACCATCTTTAACTTGTGTGAATCTGTAGGAATTTCAACAAAAATCGAGCTGGATCTGACTTTAGCTCGTGGATTAAATTATTATACCGGAGCCATTTTCGAAGTCAAAGCTCTCGATGTAGAAATAGGGAGTATCACAGGAGGAGGAAGATACGATAATCTTACAGGCGTTTTCGGCATGGAAGGTGTTTCAGGTGTCGGCATTTCATTTGGCGCCGACAGGATTTACGATGTACTGAACCAACTGAACTTATATCCCGAAACTTCTGCAGAACAGACTCAGATTCTTTTTGTAAGCTTTGGAGAAAAAGAATTAATGTATTGCCTGCCATGGCTAAAATCTCTGCGTAACAGTGGCATCAATGCAGAAATTTATCCTGAACCTTCAAAAATGAAGAAACAGATGGGCTACGCAGATAATAAAAATATACCTTTTGTGGCAATTGTAGGAGAAACTGAGATGAAAGAAGGCAAAGTGATGCTGAAAAACATGAAAACCGGCGAACAAAAACTGATGTCTTTAGATGAAATCATGACAGGTGTAAAAAACTAGTTACCAAGAAAGCCTGCTGCTTGTTCGAATATCCTTGTAAAAGAATGATTCACTTCCCGCTGATGTTGACCTGCATTGACAGGAAATGGATTTTCGTGAGTATAATCATAAGGTAAATCGAGCAAAGTAATGTTTTTTGACGCACAATCGTGACCTAGCGCCGCAACCACTCCTGCATAAGGTATAACTTTATCCATGGCTAAAGATATCCCGCTTATTCGCTGACTCATTTGCCGGAACATTGACTCTCTGCTCTCTTTAGCATTATCCGCAGCAATCATACTATAAAATGCTTTTAACACATCATCTCCGGTATTCATGGCAATATCCTGTGCCCAAAATCCGGTTTGATAATACTCAAGCAATCTCTCAAAGCTCTTTTTATCCATGATACTGCGTGATTCTCCGTACATTTTATTAAAAATACTACCTCCGCAAAACATAAAAAGTCGTGACTCTGAAAAACATTCGCCAGGGTTTGTCAGAAACAATATCTGTGATAAAAACGCTCCTATTGAATATGCAAATACATCTACCTTTGTATCTTTTTCAAACAATGGATGTTTACCTCGTTTAATATCCAAAATCAATCTGGCAATATCAAAATAGCTTTGGCGCCCCGAATTATAAAAACGATGAGGATTGTCGCTCAATCGCTCACTAAGTGTCACATTAGCAAAACTCAACGATCTGTCATTCCCGTTAACTTTTCTACGTAATTCCATTATTTTTTGCAAGCATCTTGGATTTGACCATGAAAGCGGAGAACGGTTCACATGGTAGGCAATAGGAAATAACAACACAGCCTTCCCCGTCGAATTGCATAGGTACTCAGCCCAGGTAAGATATTTCGTCCAGTTTCGTTCATTCAACCCGTGCAACAATAATATCATCTCATTATGTTTTTTTACTTTTGAATGTAAGAAAACAGGATAATCAAAATATTCATTCTCCTCAACAAAATCATTAACCACAGTAGTATCTACCCTGCTCAAGACAAAGTCAGCAGCATTAGCATTACTTTGAAAAGGGAAAAAACGAACGATCAGATCAGTCTCCCCGAATTGCTGATCCCGACCAATTCGAAATTGTGCTGCAAGTTCCTGAAAACGAAACAAATAATCCATGATCTTTTTTTTTGCAAATAAAGCATATACTATCTGGTCCATCAATTTTTTGAGAAATGAAACATCCATAAGGGATTAAAGAGGATTATCGGGGATGAAAAACCTAATAGAGGGGCTAAATATATATTGATTGGGACAAACTTATTGTAATTATGAATAGAAAAATATACCTTTGCGTATTTGAAAATAAAAAGTACAATACAGTGGACAAGAAAATACCATACTACCTTCTTGAAAAAGGCAATACAATAAGATTGATATTGTTCACGGCGTTTTTTGCCCTGTTATTCATCAATATCTTTCAGCCTTTCGGATCCAGAAACTGGTATCCAAACATCTCTGAATTCAAATACTTCTTTTTTTCAAGTCTCATCATCCTGACCGGAATGTTGGTGGTTGTAATCAGCAGACTTCTGTTAGGTCTTTACACCCGAAAAAATGAAATAAGCTATGTGCATTACACTATTTGGGTTTTTGCTGAGATCTTTGCCATGTCGCTTTTTTATGCTCTTTTTTCAAAATTTGTCCCCAAAGGAGGGGAAGCAAAAGACTTTATGGAGCTTTTCCAAAAATCTTCCATTAATACAAGTCTCGTACTATTGCTACCGTATTCCATTTCATTCTTATATTTCTCATGGAAAGAGAATCTCCGACTTTTAGCTGAAAAAACAAAAACAGAGAATAATCCTGAATCTCCAAAAAAAGGACTTATTGCTTTCCCTGATGAAAAAGGCGAACTCAAAATTTCGATTGTACTCGACAATCTCATTTATATTGATTCTGCAGACAACTATGCTACCATCCATTATATTAACAAAGACAAAATCACGAAGTTTCTGATACGCAATTCACTGAAATGGATGGAAGAAAATCTCACCAAGGACAGTCCGCTGGTACGTTGCCACCGCTCATACATGGTTAATCTTGACAAAGTAAAAGTTTTAAGAAAGACCAAAAGTGGAATTTTCATGGAATTAGATGCTCCAAATGCACCCGACATACCCGTTTCAAAGACTTATTATGACAAAGTGATGGGTAAGTTTTCACAGTATACCGTATAGAAATCAATAACTGTCAGGTCGTTCGGCCAATAAAGGAAAAAATTTCCAGCATTTTCGTTACTCCCAGTTATACCATGAAGCGAAAACCAAAATATAAAATCGGCGTAGCCCTCAGTGGTGGAGGTATAAGAGGACTGTCGCATGCCGGAGCTTTACTGGCTATGGAAGAGCTAAATATTAAACCTGAGATTATTTCAGGTGTTAGTGCAGGTTCTATTGTTGGTGCATTATATGCTGACGGATATAAACCCTTGGAAATTGCAAAAATGTTTGAGAATATCAGTTTTAAGAAAATGACTAAGCTGATTGTTCCTGAAGGTGGCTTTTTCAGCATCAATGCTTTTGAAAGGTTTCTGTCAAAAAGATTAAGAGCAAAAACCTTCGAAGAACTGAATATTCCCTTAAGAGTAGTTGCCACAAATTTCGACACTGGGGTTCCCGAAACTTTTGAAGAAGGTAATTTACTGAAACCCGTACTCGCTTCAAGCAGCATTCCGGTTCTTTTTGTTCCGCAAAAAATAAAAAACAATTATTATGTTGATGGAGGGCTGCTTAAAAACTTTCCCGTTTCAACAATCAGAGACGATTGCGATTTAGTGATTGGAGTGAACGCAGGACCATTGGTGGCTAAAGAATACAAAGTTCATATTATGGATGTGGCTTTCCGAACCTACCATTTTATGTTCAGAGCGAATACCCTTCCTGACAAAGAAATTTGCGATATCATTATTGAACCTGAGAATATTTATGATTTTGATCTGTTTGAAACCGATAAAATTGCAGAGATATTCGACTCAGGATACCAAACAGCTAAAGACGTATTAAACAAAAAAGGTTTTTACTGAAAATAACCACGTTTTTACTGATTTTAGTTGGTGTTTTGTCCCAAGCGGTTTACTTTTGTATAAAATCACCAAAACCAGCATATGCAAAACGGAACAACAACCAGGTTAAACTTTAAATTACTTGAAAGCATCATTTTCATAGTCCTGTGGTTAGGCGTTTTTTTAATCCCCGTTTTAACTAATCGAACAATGGGGGTAGTATTATGGGATAAAATTCTGACATCCTGGATTCAGATAGGAGCTTTTCTATGTCTCTTTATAATCAACATTTATATTCTGGTACCTCTTTTTCTCCACAAGAAACAATACCTAAGATATATTCTCTCAATTGTTGTTCTTGCTCCAATGGTATTATGCATCAGTCAATATGCCGAGAAATTCAACAAAAACAGTGAAATTACGGCAATGCCTCCCATGGAGATCGGACCTGACATGCCTCCCATGGAACTTTCAAAGGACATGCCTCCTCCTGTCGGCTACCGTCTTCAACAAAAGAACATTCGCCCGTCGGCAGAGTTACAATTTCTTCAAAGTTTTGCAATAGCATTACTGGTCATTGGCACAGGCACTGCCTATAAAGTTATCTTACTGTGGATCAGAGAAGAACAAGAACGCAAGCAATTACAAGAGACACTTCAGTCAGCCAATATGAATGTGAACGATTATATTTTCGTTAAGGCTGATTATAAAATGGTAAAAATTAAGACTTCCGACATTCTGTATATCGAAAGTGCCAATGAATACATTAAAATCTATCTGGAAAAAGGAGAAACAATAACTACCTTCATGAGATTAAAAAATATTGAATCAACCCTCCCTACCGGAAAGTTCATGCGGGTTCAGCGTTCTTTCATTGTCAATCTTGAAAAAATAATAGCTGTTGAGAAAAACCGTATTTTCATTGAGCATAAAAAATCTATTCCTATCGGTGAACAATACAAAGAAGGTTTTCAACAATATTTAGGGAAAAATTTTATTAAGTAGATATCCATGAAGAAAAACACATTATTGCTCTTATTCTTTCTTTTTACCTCTCTGATATATGCTCAAATATCCAAATCCGTCAAAATCACTAGTCCGGGAACGCTTGCAAACCAATTATCAATCACAGAACAGGAAACTCTGATTAACTTATCAGTTTCAGGGAATATCGATGCACGTGACATTGCCTTCATTCGCGACAAGGTCAAAAATGTCGCTTCCTTGAATCTTTCTGAATCTTCCATCAAAGCATATTCGGGTATTGATGGAACTAACTCTGGTATTCAAACAGATTATTCAGCCAATGTGCTTCCAGCTTATGCTTTTTTTAATCCGCAGTTGCTTACTTACAAACCCTCATTAAAAAGTATCACGCTCCCCTCTAACCTAAGTTCAATTGGTGAACTTGCTTTTTACTATTCATGGAATCTGGGTACCATTAACATTCCTGCATCGGTAGTATCAATTGCTGAATATACATTCTATGGATGTTATGCTATGACTTCAATTTCAGTCGATCCTTTAAACACAAGATACTCATCACTATCAGGAGTGTTATTTAATAAGCTTCAGGACACACTTTTCGTTTGCCCGAATGGAAAATCCGACACATACACTATCCCGGGAACTGTAAAACATGTTGCTAATTCAGCATTTGAAAACTGCTACAACTTAAGCTCATTAATTCTACCAGCATCACTTCAATCAGTTGGGAATAATGCCTTTGCCTACTGCTCTGGCATTTTTGGCAATTTAACTTTGCCGTCAACACTACATAAGCTCGGCAATGGCGCTTTCTACGGATGCTACAGACTTACAGGTACTGTCACAATTCCTGCCGGACTTACCAACATAGGCTATTATTGTTTTCTTGAAAGCAATAATATAAAATCCTTTGATGTTAATAGCTCCAATGCTGCTTATTCTTCATGGAATGATGCACTGTACAGCAAAAAAATGGACACCTTATTTATCTGTCCGGGAGGGAAAACAGGTACATTTAACATTCCTTCCAGCGTAAAATTAATCGGGAGTTATGCGTTTTACAACTGTAGTAATCTGAAAGGAACCATCACAATTCCTGGCTCAACTGATTATATTGGCTATTATGCTTTCTTTGGATGCAGTCAGATAAGCAATTATGTTGTAGATGCTTCAAATGAATACTTTAGCTCTGTTGAGGGAATTCTTTATTCAAAACAGAAAGACCGTTTACTCATCTGTCCTGCAAACAAAACAGGTAATCTTTTGCTTCCAGAAGGTTTAAGATCTATTGATCCTGGTGCTTTAAACAACTGCACACTACTGTCAGGCCCTATAACCATCCCATCCACACTGGCATGGATTGGCGATTATGCCTTTTATAACTGTACAGGCATTTCCGGCTTCGTTGTTGAAAACGACAATAATTATTACAGTGCATCTGAAGATGTTTTGTTTAATAAACTTCAGGATTCCCTGTATATTTGCCCTTTATCAAAATCAGGAACATACAATGTCCCCTCAACCGTAAAATATATTGGTGTATCGGCCTTTGACGGATGTAGCGACATCACTGGTATCAATCTGCCTTCATCACTTCAGGTAATTGGTAATTATGCTTTTGAGTATTGTACGGGACTGAACAGTTTGTTGATTCCGCAAAACGTAAATACTATTGGCATTGGTGCCTTCTATGCCTGTAAAAATCTGCAGCAATTCGCCATAGCCAACACCACTCCACCTATAGTTGATTACTTTGCACTTGATTCTATCAACAAAACATCCTGTGTTTTAACGGTCCCAACCGGCACCTCAGCCATCTATAAAAAAGCCCCCTACTGGGGTGAATTTTCACAAATCAACGAAACAAATTTCAATACAGAAGTTCCTGCACACGACATTCAAAAATATAAATGTTTCAGAACTTCTGAAGGGATAATGATTGAAGGGCTGCATTCCAATGATCAGATTCAGATTTATTCATTACAAGGGCTATTATTTATTAACACTAAAGCTGAAGAATATAAAAAATATCTCAACTTTCCGGCCAGAGGCATATTCATTGTAAAAATCAATGATTTTACTGAAAAGATTATTCTTTGAACTGAATTTTATTGAAAATAGCCAACTGTATACTGAAAATATTTGGAAGTAGAAATTTCAGATTTTACATTTGCATCATTCAAAACACACCATTATGAGGATCAGAAAAAACATAGCAACGAGCGACGAAGGTTTCCTGTTCAATCCTACAACAGGAGATTCCTTCTCCACCAACCTGATTGGATCAGAGATTATCAGCTTATTAAAAAAGGATAAAAGTCCAGCTGAGATTTCTGATATCATCTGTGAGCATTATGATGTTGACAAAATTCTTTTTGAAAGAGATTTGGAAGATTTCACTTCGTTGTTAAAAGAATACAGTATACTTGAATAATAAGTATTTATGAAAAAACATCTTGTCATAGCAGTTACAGCACTTAATGCCATCGACAGTCCGGGACCGGGTGTCGCTGTAATCAGGGCAATACGTGAATGCAAGGATTTCAGTGTCAGGATTATTGGATTATCCTATGAAGCATTGGAGCCGGGGTTGTATATGCATGATCTGGTGGACAAAACATATCAAATACCCTATCCTTCAGGAGGAACTGACAGCTTAATGGGCAGATTAGAGTACATTCATGCCAACGAAAAGCTTGATCTGATCATTCCTAATTTTGACGCGGAGCTTTTTAATTTCATTAAACTGAAGGACAAGTTAAAAAGCATGGGAATCAGCACCTTCCTTCCGGATTTTGAGCAATTCGAAGCAAGAGATAAAATGAAATTGTATGACTTTGGGCAAAAACATGGTTTTTTGGTACCTCAGGACAAAATCATATATGAAATGCGGGAATTGAAAAAAATGGAAGATGAACTGGAGTATCCCGTTGTAGTGAAAGGAAAATTTTATGATGCTATTATTGCCCGAAATTTTGATCAGGTAGAGAAAGCCTATTATAAGATTGCCTCAAAATGGGGATTACCCATTATCCTTCAGGATTTTATAAAAGGAACCGAGATCAACATAGCCGCATTGGGAGATGGTGAAGGAAATGCCATCAGCGTCATTCCTATGCGTAAACTGTATATTACCGATAAAGGTAAAGCCTGGGCCGGCATAACCTTAGATGATGACAAACTAATTGCGCTGGCAAAAAAATTTGTTGAAAAAACAAAATGGAGAGGTGGTTGTGAATTAGAGGTGATGCTTACCGACGACAGCAAACCATATATTATGGAGGTGAATCCACGTTTTCCGGCATGGATATATCTGACAGCTGCTGCCGGACAAAATCAACCGGCCAGTCTCGTAAAGATGGCTATGGGTGAGAAAGTAGCACCATTTGAAACCTACGAAACCGGAAAGATATTTATCCGTTATGCATGGGATTTAATAACTGATATAAAGGAATTCCAAACGATTTCCGGCAACGGAGAGCTTTAATAACAAGAAAAAGAGGTATAAATAAATATAAGATTGAGAATCGTCCTGAAAAAGAAACAATATTACAATTAAGCTTACAGGGATCCCAGAGTTAACATTGTTTCAATTATCCGGACACATTAATGTTTAATTAAAAAGCAGAAAGAAATGAAAACAACTAAATTATTATTCATATCACTTTTATCAGTGATCTTTTTTGCCTGCGACGGCAATGAAAAACAAACTGTCGGATTTTATCTTACTGATGCACCTGCCAATGTAGGCCTTGTAGCAGTTAATGTTGACGTACAGTCTATCAAGTATTCCATCGATGATGAAACATGGATAGATCTTCCTATGAGTCCTGTAACAGTTGACCTTTTGCAGTTCTCAAATGGCACCGACACATTATTATCAAACATTGAACTTGAAGAAGGAGTAAAAATACATCAGGTAAGATTGATACTCGGAAGCAACAACACAATTACCTTGAGTGACGGCTCGGTTCATACAATTGCAACTCCAAGTGCGCAACAATCAGGATTAAAACTGAATGTTCAATCATTCTCTGAAGTAACCAGTGGTTACAAAGTTGTAATTGACTTTGATGCATCACGTTCCATTATTAAAAAGGGCAATGGTGAGTATCAGCTGAAACCGGTAATCAGGGCTTATATTTCAGCTAATTCATCCAGCATTTACGGAACTCTGGTTCCTTCTGACATTCCGGCGATTGTTTTCACCAAAACAGCAAACGGAGATACGATTTCGACTGTATCAGACACCCTGCAAAACAACCTTTTTGTTCTGCATGGACTGAATAGTGGAACCTATGATTTGATGATCCGTGACATTAACACTGGCAGTACTGAAACTCTCAAATCAGGTGTCTCAGTTATTGGAGGAGTAAATGTCAATCTGGGAGCGATTGAAATTCCCGTCATAGAATAATTTATTATAAAAAACTTGAGGCTTCTGAAAATTTTTTATCATGGAAAAGAAAAGATATGAACGACCTACGCTTCGAAAAATGAATACGGGGTTGATGAATAAATTCGGAACCAAAACCGAAAATGAACCGGTAACACATATTGAAAGTGTTTCTGTTAAAAGCATGCTAAAAGACTATGGTTCTCCTTTGTTTGTAATCTCAGAAAGACAAATCCGGAGAAACTTTCAGAATGCCTCAAGAATTTTTAAAACTCGTTATCCAAAAGTACAGTTTGCATGGTCGTATAAAACAAATTATCTTGACGCCGTTTGCCGGATTTTCCATCAGGAGGGTTCGTGGGCTGAAGTGGTATCCGGATTCGAATATGACAAAGCCCTTAAAAATGGCGTTCCCGGCACTAAGATAATTTTCAACGGTCCTGACAAATCGGACGAACAACTTATTACGGCGGCCACGAACAATTCGTTGATACATATCGATCATTATGACGAACTGTATTCCCTTGTTCGTCTGAGCGAGGAACATCAGCTCAAACCGCGTGTGGCTATCCGTATTAATATGGACACAGGCATCTATCCTAAATGGGACAGATTTGGATTTAATTTCGAAAACGGCCAGGCATGGAATGCATTAACACGTATTATTAATTCATCCAGACTTGAATTGGTAGGCTTGCATTGCCATATCGGTACATTCATGTTGTCGCCTGCATCTTATGCCACCGCAGCACGAAACCTGTGTGAATTAATGTGGAGCGTGAAAGAGAAATACGGTAAACTGCTTCAATACATTGATTTGGGAGGCGGATTCCCTTCTACAAATACTTTGAAAGGAGCCTATCTGCCGGGAACTGACACTGTTCCTTCCATCGATCAGTTTGCCGATGCCATTACCGATCTTATCCTCGGATATGGCTTTAAGCAGGAAGAATTACCTTTGCTGATCCTTGAAAGTGGAAGAGCGTTGGTGGATGATGCGGGTTATTTGCTTGGAACTGTGTTGGCTACAAAAAGGCTGTCCGACGGCAGAAGAGCTACTATTCTTGATTTCGGGCTTAACTCATTGTTTACCTCATTATGGTACGAACACAGGGTAAGTCCGGCACAACCGATGGGAAATCAAACTGAAGAAATGGTGTTGTTCGGACCCTTGTGCATGAATATTGATGTAGTCAGGGAAAGCATCGTAATGCCATTGCTTGAAAAAGGAAATCAGGTAGTAGTGCATAAGGTGGGCGCTTACAACATGACCCAGTGGATGCAGTTTATCACCCTACGTCCCAATGTAGTAATGATTGATCAGGAAAATAAAACTCATGTGATCAGGAAAGCTGAAACCATGGAATATATTGATTCACTGGAAGAAGTTCCTGAACATTTAACACAAGATTAATGATAAATTGTTGAATTGTTGAACTGTTGAATTGTTGAGCAGAAGGGTCTTTACCTTCAATTTTTCACGACAAACAACATAACAACCAACGACTCAGCAGTTCAACAATTCAACAATTCAACAAACAAATACAGTCCCTTGAACAAAACATTAAAAAACCTCAAAGAAATCATATTTCCGGCCATATTAAACAGTTATTCAGTCATATTTTTTCTGAATAACCGTTATATGGCTGTTGCCATTATGCTGACCACATTTCTGAACTTTTATGCCGGCCTTAGTGGATTTCTTGCAGTAGTTTTAGCTGTATTGCTGGCCAATTCTCTGGGATTCGACAAGGTACAACTCAGGAATGGTGTACTTAGTTTTAATGCCCTCATAACAGGCATTGGTTTGGGAACTTTTTTCGATCCCGGACTGGTATTTTTTACTTTACTGGCACTATCGTCGGTTTTGACACTGATCATATCTGTTGCCATGGGTGGATGGTTCTTTAAATATGGCCTTCCCTTCCTGAGCATCCCTTTTGTACTTGCCTTTTGGTTTATAGTACTGCCTTCATCATTGTATGAGAATCTGGGACTGACTCAACGGAATATCTTCTGGATCAATGAGATGTACTCAGTTGGAGGAAATTCTCTTCTCAGTATTTATCAACGCATCGATTCATGGGAAATTAGTCAGTGGCTCGACATTTATCTGCGATCATTAAGTTCCATCTTGTTTCAGAACAACCTGATCACGGGAATTATTCTGGCAGTAGCTTTATTAATCAGTTCGCGGATATTTTTCTCATTGTCTTTACTGGGTTTCTTTTCTGCTTATGTCTTTGCACAGTTCTCCGGCTCCGAGGCTGCAAGCATAACTTACTATAACATTGGCGCCAATTATATCATGGTGGCAATAGCGATTGGGGGATTTTTTATTATTCCATCAAAATACTCTTATTTGTGGACTGTTTTATTGGTACCCATTACTTCTGTTGTATTAGTTTTCTTCACCAAACTTTTCGGATTTATTCAACTACCTGTTTTCACCCTGCCCTATTCATTTGTCACCATCGCTTTTGTACATTTCCTGCGACAAAGAGCCAGCGAGAGAAAACTCATTCTGACACCCATACAGCATTATTCTCCTGAAACAAACCTTTATTCCTATCTCAACAACAAAGAACGACTTAACCGTTTTCTCTATTTTCCCATACAATTACCGTTCTGGGGAGAATGGACGGTAACTCAGGGTCACGACGGAAACTTCACCCATAAAGAAGAATGGGGAAAAGCTTTCGATTTTATGGTTATGGATGAAGATGGAAAATCCTATAAATCAACCGGTTTACATTGTGCAAATTATTATTGTTACGGTAAACCGGTCACAGCGCCTGCTGATGGGATTGTTATCGACATTATTGACAATATTGAGGACAATGAGATAGGTGAGGTAAATACAACTCAAAACTGGGGAAACAGTATCATTCTTCAGCATATCACCGGAGTATATTCTCAGTTATCCCATCTGAAGAAGCATTCGTTTAAAGTAAGTAAAGGTGATTTTGTAAAATTCGGGGAAGTGTTGGCTCAATGTGGAAATTCTGGCAGATCTCCCTATCCGCACCTGCATTTCCAAATACAGGAAAGCCCTGTTTTAGGTTCAAAAACTTCTGATTATCCCATTTCATATTACTTCAATTGCAAGACAAAAAAACTGGAACAATTTTCCCGTCCTGCTGAAAAAGATCTGATTTCGAACCTTCATCAAAATCCATTTATGTTCAGGGCATTTAATATATTACCTGATACAACTCTGAAATTTTCATATATCGACAGGTCAGGAAAAGAAAAGATTGAACACTGGGATGCCTATACCGACGCCTTCAACCTTAAATATCTTTACAGCAGAGAAACCGAGGCTATAGCCTATTACACCTGCGACAATATGATGTTCTATTTTACGGCTTTCTACGGTAGCCGTAAATCTCTACTATATTATTTTTTTCTGACAGCTTATAAGGTTTTATTGGCAGAATCAGAAATTGTGGTCAGAGATAATGTCCCTGTTCACTTATTGAACTCAAACAAGGGAATTTACAGTTTAAACGATTTTACAGCACCGTTTTTCAATTTTGTAAAAGCCGGTTATGCAGGAAAAACCACTAAAATTGATCATGTACTGGACACTACAGCTATAGAACTTTCAACAGAAATATCTGTTTCAACTTTTGGGAGAAAAGCACAAAATATGCAAGGTACGATAAAAATCAATCATGAGGGAATTTCATCTTTTAAATATGTTTCAGGTAAAAAAGTCATCCATGCAAAAAGTCTATAAACTGTTTTTCATACCTTTTGTTGTTTTGCTCACGAGTGTACCCTCATCAGTATACGCAGATTCTGGCATAACGCAGGCTTATATTGACAGTGTAAGTCTGCATTACTTTCAGCTGGGCAATTGGGATGAAGTAATACGTACCGGTAAACTGGCAGAAAAAAACAAAGTTGATTTCAAATGGTTGCAACAACGTATTGGCTATGCCTACTTCAATAAAAAACAATACTACAAAAGTATGCAACATTATGAAAAGGGATTGACATTCGACAAAGAAGATGAAATTACACGTTTATATCTTTATTATAACGGCATCAACACCGGATCTACCGCATATGCGCGATATCAGGCAGGAAAATTATCTGATGCCTCAAAAACTTACATAGGTCAAAAAGAAATCAGACTTTTTGATGCCCTTGATCTGGAATTCAGTTATAAAGCTCCGGACACTACTGCCATCAACAATGCCTATTATCAACGAATCGGACTTAATACATTGTTGGGTTATCGGTTCAGTTTGTACCAAACCTTTTCCAATTTTAGTCAATCAACCGACACTACCCAAACGAGACAAAATGAATACTTTGCAATGATTAGCTGGAACCCCGGAGCAAAAACCAACCTGAGTCTGGGGTATCATTATGTAGGAACAAAGGTAGATATTTACTCCAACACCTATTTATATCCGGGGCATATAATTTATGGTAAAATTTCTCATAAATTAAATCGTTTCGATCTGTCAGTGTCAGGAGCAAACTTCAACAACGAATGGATTGATACCAAACAATACGGTTTACAGCTCGGTATTGGTTTCTCGGGCGAGAATAATATTTATTTAACCAGCTCCTACTTCAAAATATACGAAACAAGTTTCAACAACACTTCGAGTCGCAATATTTTCAAACAAACAGCGGGTATCATGCTCTTTGACCGCTTGTGGACCGAAGCTTCGATTAACTTCGGAAATCTGAATCATTTTATCGACAATAACGGGATGTATCTCTACAACTCACTCGACCCGTCAACCTTCAGAACCGGGCTATCGGTTTTTGGGTACATCAGCAAGCCACTGACGCTTTACTTAAATTACACCTTTGACAACAAGCTTATTGTAATAAGTCAACAGCAATATAATCAACATTCAATTACAGGAGGGATCATATGGAAAATTTAATAAGAAAATTATTAATCATCTGCGTACTCACAACCGGTGTCTCAGTTAACGCACAGCAGCAAACAGCGTGGCAAGGTGCGTTTTACAAAAGCTATGAAGCTGAGAAATCAGGAAAATACATCCTGGCTGTCAATGAGATTAAAAAGGTATACAAAGCCGACGATTACTTTGCCAACATACGCATTGGCTGGTTATTATATCTTTCAAAACAATACGGTGAGTCGGAAAAATACTATCTGAACGCCATCAGACTTAAGCCCTATTCCATTGAAGCGCGGTTTGGCATTATTAAACCACTGAGTGCTACCGAAAGTTGGGAAAAGGTAAAACAGCAGTATCTTCTGATTCTCAAAATTGACCCGCAAAATACAGTTGCCAATTATTGGCTTGGAGTTATATACTATAACAGAAAACAATATCCTTATGCGGTAAAACTCTTTGAAAAAGTGGTCAACCTGTATCCACTGGATTACGATTCAGTGATTATGCTTGCCTGGACTAAGCTGAATCTGGGAAAGTCAACCGAAGCGAAACTTCTCTTTCAACATGCTTTGACACTCCGGCCCAATGATGAATCCGCCATCAGCGGTTTAAAACTCATAAAATAGGTGCTAAAACTGATATTTTGTCGTATTTTACCAAAAATCAATTACTTTTATTTAGGATTATTCCGGATATTGTGAATGAATGATTTTTTTACTTATCTTTGTGACCTGAAATAATAACAAAAAACACCGTAAATTATGTTTCCTGTATCAGACCGTCTGGCAGCACTTTCTCCTTCAGAAACGCTGGCCATGTCACAAAAAAGTAATGAGCTGAAAGCTCAGGGTATCGACGTTATCAATCTTAGTGTTGGTGAAACCGATTTTTTCACTCCTGATCATGTTAAAGAAGCAGCAAAGAAAGCCGTTGATGAGAACTATTCTTTTTATTCTCCGGTACCAGGATATCCGGCTCTGCGTAATGCCATCTGCGCAAAATTAAAATCGGAGAACGGACTGGAGTTCAAACCAGAGCAGATTGTATGTTCCAATGGAGCAAAGCAATCAGTTTGTAATGTCATTCTTGCAATTATCGGCAAAGGCGACGAAGTAATCATTCCGGCACCTTATTGGGTAAGCTATCCTGAAATGGTAACACTGGCTGACGGAACTTCGGTATTTGTTTCAGCAAGTATCGAACAGGATTTCAAAATGACGCCAGCTCAACTGGAAGCCGCCATTACTCCGAAAACCAAAGCGCTCATTCTTTGTTCACCGTCCAACCCTACCGGAAGTGTTTATACCAAAGAAGAATTGAAAGCACTGGCAGACGTTTTGGCTAAATATCCTAACATCTATATTCTTTCTGATGAGATTTACGAGCACATCAATTATTTAGGTGCCCATGAAAGTATTGCTCAGTTCGAAAATGTACGCGACCGTGTCATCATTATCAACGGAGTATCAAAAGGCTATGCCATGACGGGTTGGCGTATCGGCTGGATTGCAGCTCCTAAATGGATTGCATCTGCCTGCAACACCCTTCAGGGACAATATACCTCGGGACCAAACTCTGTAGCTCAAAAAGCAGCTGAAGCGGCTTATACCGGTGATCAATCATTTGTTAAAGAAATGCAGGTTGCTTTTCAACGCCGTAAAAATCTGGTAGTTGAACTTGCCCGTCAGATCCCGGGATTCAAAGTAAGCGAACCTCAGGGAGCATTCTACTTATTCCCGGATGCAAGTTATTATATCGGTAAATCCTATGGCGACAGAAAAATTGAGAATTCTGGAGATCTGGCCATGTATTTACTCGAAGTTGGACATGTAGCCTGCGTGGGTGGTGGTGCCTTCGGTGCCCCGAATTGTATTCGTTTGTCATACGCTACTTCCGATGAAAATCTGAAGAAAGCATATGAAAGAATTAAAGATGCGTTGGCTAAACTAAAATAAAAGTATATTACATATTTCAACAAAACACCCTGTCATTTATCATGGCAGGGTGTTTTGTTGAAATAGATCCTTATTTAATATCAATCATGTCTCTCCCCTTCTTCGTAATCTCTGAGTCTGATACCCAACCTAATCTTATTCTCAATCTTAACCTGATCATCATTGTACAAGTATTTCTTTAACCGCGAAATTGAATTATAGAGTGCAGCTTCTTTAAGCGCCGGCTCATTTACCTGCCATACTATTTTTATAATTTCTTCGCGGGTCAGGAAATTTCCTTTATTTCTGCAAAGCAAAGCTAAAACCACTGTATCCAAATGATTCAGATGAATATCTCCTTTATCGAACCGGAGAGATTGCTCATCAGGATAAAATTTAAAGCGACCAATCCTGAACTGATTATCTGCAATTGTAGAAGACATTATTTCTGCTTCCACCATCTTGTTAATTCGTAGCATTAATTCTACTAAACGGTATGGCTTGCGCACATAATCGCTATTCTCAATACCAAATCCGGTTTCATAATCTTCGTTACCATCACGGGAAGTAGTAAAGATGATGGGAGTATTACTGAATTTTCTGATTTGTTTGGCAATTCCAAAGCCGTCAATACTACAATTCAGCATTACATCAAGAGTCACCAAATCCGGTTCAAAGCGCTGAAACTCTGAGAGAGCTTCATCTCCATTACTCACGTACAAGACCTCATATTTTTGCATTTCAAGGAAACCGACCAGTGCAGTTCCCAAATTGAGGTCATCTTCTACAACAAGTATTTTTTTCATATTTTTTATCTTTTAGGCAACACTACTTTAAAGTTAGATCCCTTCCCTAATTCACTGGTAACTCCAATGCTGCCGCTATGTTTTTCAATTATTGTTTTTACATAGTTCAGTCCGATACCAAACCCATTAACCTTAACATTATTGTCTACCCTTGAATACTTATCAAATATATTATCGATTTTTTCAGGAGGAATGCCAATACCGTTATCCTGGAAATTCAGCACCACAGAGTTTGTTGTCACTTTCACAATAATATTTACTTCTACTGAAGCGTTTGAATATTTTATTGAATTGTCGATCAAATTTGAAAAGCATTGTGTCAACATCAACTTATCTGCCGTAATGATTATCTCTGGCAACTCATAGGTTGTATTAACAACAACCTGTTTGATGGGTGAAGAAATAAACCTAATTTTTATATCATCAATCAACTTCACCAAATCAACAGGCAATTTATTCAGCACCAGCAACCCTTCTTCAACTTTCGCAAGACCCACAATCATACTGATCGTTCCATTAAGCTCTGTCAATGAATTAATTGAATTATTCAGCATCATTTCCCTCATCTTTTCATTCTCATAAAAATCCGGCATTCTCAAACAATCCAGATTCACAATCAAACTTGTTACAGGCCGCTTTAATTCATGTGCAATATTACTCAAAAATTCGTTCTTAAACGCTACCAATTTCTTTTGTTTTGCTAATATTTTTATCAAAAACTGAAATGCAAACAAAGCGATAACTGAAAATATAATCGACAATATCAACATCAATCCCATTCGTTTCATGATTTCAGAGAAGGGATTGATTAATATAAGCTGCAACGCTTGTTTGTTCTCAAAATCAAGAGGGTATAATTTTGATGGAACTATAAGAAAAGAACTTTTTGAGATATCTTTAGAACTGGAAATTACTTCTTTAGTTGTGGGGCTGATTATTTGTACTAAATATTTAGATTGAATGTTTCTTTTTTGAAGTATCAGGCCTGTAATACTATCAATATCATGAATATTTATTGGTGTAAATTTGCTTACAATCCCATGCATTAAAATATCAAACTTATTTAACAGTCCATCTTCACTACTTCTAATGTTTCTCATATCAAAAACAGCAACATCATCCTTACTTTCAGGAAAATTATTCGGAAGCGTATTTATCTTCATTTTGTTTTTAAAAATCAAATTTCTCTGATTTAAATCAACCCGAAAGGCTTCTTTAATAATTGCATCTGATTCTTTGATCAATGAGAATTTTACTGTTTGAAAATAATCAACAACTAAATAAGCTTGTGTTAATAAAATTAATACAATTGATACAATAGCAATATAGGTAATTTTCTTAGTTGACATAATTTTATTTGTAACGACGAACTATGAAAACAAACAGTCAAAGCATCGACAAAGATATAATTTTTTTATCAAAATTCTAATATAATGGTTTTATTTAGAACTTTAGTTAAGAATTGGTTAAACTTTGAGCATTTTTCTTTGGAATTAATGTATTAACATTGCAATGTCAAACCAACAAAAAAAAATGCAATATGAAAACAATTAACGAAAACAACTTCAGAAAATTAAGCTCTCAACAATTAGGAGAAACAAAAGGTGGAGCAGAACAAGCTACTTATATTATTATTATTGGTCCTGACGGAAAAAGATATAAAGTTTATTATTAAACAAAATTCAGAACCAGGACGATGAGTATATTTGTAGCATACGATTAGTAAATACAAAATATCACATCATCAAAACAATTCTATTTCAACAACATACTAAATAAAGAAAGAAAATGAAAACAATCAACGAAAATAACTTCAGAAAATTGAGTTCTCAACAATTAGGAGAAACAAAAGGTGGAGCAGAACAAGGTACTTATATTATTATTATTGGTCCTGACGGAAAAAGGTATAAAGTTTATTATTAATCACAGTTCACGACGATGAGCGTATTTATGGACATAAATTAGTAAACACAAAAATATTATCATCAAAACAATTCAATTTTAACAACAAACTAAATAAACAAAGAAAATGAAAACAATCAACGAAAATAATTTCAGAAAATTAAGCTCTAAACAATTAGACGAAACAAAAGGTGGAGCAGCTGCACAGTTTATATTTATTATAGGACCAGACGGAAAAAAATATAAAGTTTACTTCTGAGATATATTAAAAAATAACTATATTTGAACCGATTTAATGACGGCTATATTATTTTGCAGCAAACACTTGTTTATATCTTATGTAGCTGTACTATCAACGTTCAATAGTTTGCATGACCAAATTTCCTCTCTACCACCAACATGATGCGATGGACTGCGGTCCTACGTGCCTGCGGATGATCGCAGCACATTACGGCCGCAATTATTCATTAGAAGGACTCCGTGAAAAATCACATTTTACCCGTGAAGGTGTTTCTTTACTGGGTATTAGTGAGGCTGCAGAGAAATTAGGATTACGATCAGTTGGCGTATTTGTTTCATTTGAAGAATTAAAAGAGGCTCCACTACCTTGCATCGTACACTGGAACCAACAGCACTTTGTGGTGGTGTATGATATCCGAAAGAAAAACGGTAGAGAAATGGTATACGTTGCCGACCCAAGTGCCGGCAAGCTCAAATACACTAAAGAAGAATTCTGTCGCTGCTGGGCCAGCACCAGAAACGAGGGACAAGATGAAGGCATTGCCCTTTTACTGGAGACAACGCCTGAATTTTATCAGCATGAGGGTGAAAAAGTCCGTAAAAAAGGATTCGCTTTTTTATTTGCATATCTTCGCCCATACAAAAAACTTATTTTTCAACTCTTTTTAGGATTATTTTTTGGTAGTCTTTTACAACTTCTACTTCCCTTTCTCACCCAATCTATAATAGATTTTGGCGTATCTGCCCAAAATCTGAATTATATCTATTTAGTGCTAGCAGCCCAGTTAGTACTGGTTTTCAGCTCTTCAACCGTTGAGTTTATTCGCGGATGGATCTTATTACATATCGGGACCCGCGTTAATATTTCCCTGATATCAGACTTTCTTTCTAAACTGATGCGACTTCCCATGTCCTATTTCGACACAAAAATGGTGGGTGACATCATGCAACGCATGGGAGACCACACACGTATTCAGAATTACCTCACCAACTCCAGTCTTAATATTTTGTTTGGCATCTTTAACATCGTCATTTTCACATTGGTGTTGTTATTCTACAATTTCACTATTTTTCTTATTTTTACTATAGGTAGTATACTGTATTTCAGCTGGGTAAGTCTCTTTATGAAACGCCGGGCCCTGCTTGACCATAAGAATTTCGCACAACAGGCTGCTAATCAAAGCAATGTAATTCAATTAATTACAGGAATGCAGGAGATTAAGCTGAACGCCTGCGAAAAACAGAAAAGATGGGAATGGGAAAGAATACAAGCCAAACTTTTTAAACTAAGAATCAAAGGATTAGCTCTTAGTCAGTACCAGGATTCCGGAGCAGTTTTCATTAACCAAACCAAAAACATAATTATCACGGCACTTGTAGCGAAATTTGTAATTGACGGACAAATGACACTGGGTATGATGCTTTCAGTACAATACATCCTTGGACAACTCAACAGTCCCATCGACCAACTAATCAACTTCTACAGAGAATCCCAGGATGCAAAATTAAGTATCGAAAGGTTGAGTGAAGTACATGAAAAAGACGATGAAGAAGACGATTCTCAGAAATACATTCAGGAAATACCTATTCAACTGGACATTACAATGAAAGATATGTCGTTTGCCTACGACACAACCATTGCAGGGAAACCAGTGGTAAGAAATATTCAACTCCATATCCCGACAGGAAAGCAAACAGCTATCGTAGGCACCAGTGGCAGTGGCAAAACAACCTTAATGAAACTGATGCTGGGATTCTACCCTGTACAGAGCGGCGAGATACTGCTGGGTAACAACAACTTAAATCAATACAATCTGCGTGAATGGCGAAAAAAATGTGGAGTAGTTATGCAGGATGGCTTTATATTTTCAGATACTATCGCCAGAAATATTGCTCCGGGTGAAGAGAATATTGACAAGGAGAAACTGCTGAATGCCGTTATCACAGCGAATATTCGCGAATTTATTGAATCGCTGCCATTGCGTTATGATACAAAAATAGGATCTGAAGGACATGCACTAAGTCAGGGACAAAAACAGCGTATCCTCATTGCCAGAGCCGTTTACAAAGATCCTGAATTTGTTTTTTTGGATGAAGCCACCAATGCACTTGATACCAATAATGAAAAGGTAATCATGGATAATCTTCAGCAATTCTTTATGGGAAGAACCTCCATTGTCATTGCACATCGTTTGAGCACTGTAAAAAATGCAGATCAGATTGTTGTTATCGACAATGGAGAAATCAAAGAGATTGGCACCCACTCATCATTGACAAAAAAGAAAGGTGCTTATTATCAGTTGATTAAAAATCAGTTAGAATTATAAATTTCTATCGGGAATGTCAGATAAAAATGAAGAAATAAAGAAAATAGAGCTGCGTAGCAATGAAGTGCAGGAAATTTTATCGCGTCCACCCCGGAGACTGATACGTTACGGAACATCGGTCATATGTGGTATCCTTGCATTATTGATTGCTGGTAGTTTCTTTTTCAATTTTCCTGACATCATCAGTGGAGATGCTGTAATAACCACAGAAAACCCACCTGTTTGGGTTGTCGCCAGGGCTTCAGGATTCATAAAAGAACTCAATTGCTCTGACAAACAAAAAGTTAACGCTGGTGACGTATTAGCTATCATCGAAAATCCGGCTTCAACAGAAGACATAAAAAGATTGTCTGAGATTGTTAATCTCACAACAATTAACGACTCTGTGATCCAAATCCCGATGGACAGTCTCCAACACAATTTCGTATTGGGAGACATCCAAGCCGACTTTTCAACTTTTATTGATGCGCATACTGAATATCGGAATTTTATTCAATCAAATCTGATTGAACAGGAGAAAGAACTGATTAACAAACAGATATTAAGCAGAAAAACATTTATTGCCAACCTTAAAAAACAACTTGAGAATAGGCAAAAAGAATACAAGATTGTATTAAGCGTCTATTTACGCGAAAAAAAATTATTCGAACAAAAAGTTATTTCTGATTATGATCTGGAGAAAGCAGAACAAACTTATTTGAACGCACAACAGGAAATACAGCAATTAAAAACCTCACTCTCGCAAGAAGATGTCGTATCATCTCAATTATCAGCATCTTACGACAAACTTAATGTTCAATACAGCAAAGAAAAGTATCACTTGGTCTCAAGTCTGAAGTCCGCCATGGAAGGATTAAAATCAGCTATTGAGCAGTGGCAGCATAATTACGTACTTGTTGCACCATCATCAGGATCAGTTACGTTCAACAATGTATGGAAGCAAAACCAACATGTAGGGATTGGAGATAAGGTGTTCGCAATCATCTCAGATCATCCGGGAGAGATCATTGCCAGGGTAAAAGTACCTGTCGGAGGATCCGGAAAAGTAATCACAGGACAAAAAGTAAATATTAAAGTAGTTGGTTATCCGTATCTGGAATATGGATTAATTATTGGAAAAATCAAGAATATTTCGCTTGTTCCGAACGACAAAAACTACATGGTTGAGGTAAGTATTGATCAAAATCTGATAACAACCAATAAAAAGCAGCTCCGTTTTACTGGTGAATTGGCAGGAACTGCCGATATTATTACCGAAAATCGGAGCCTAATTGAAAGAATTTTCTCTCCAATCAAATATTTTTTCACTTTTTCGCAATAAAAATCGAAAATATTTTGTGAAAAAACGGTGTTTTTTGTTAGAACTTTGATAAAAGTTTGTTAGAACTTTGTTAGATTTTTGATAAAATCTTCTGAAAGCTGCACTAACAAACAGTTTTAACACTTGATTCTACTCAAATGAGTTGAATTATCCTGATTTTTAGTTATAATTTTTCCTTACCTGTATTTCGTATTCTTGCTGTAAATACCGGACAAAAAAGCATGTTAAGTTTACTTGTTTAAAACATCAGATTTTTTTGTATAAATTTCAATAAATCGCCCCAATATTGCGAGAATAGTTTCTACTAAACTATTGCTTCTTTTATAACTCCACATTAAAGATTATTGTATTTACAACTTTTAAAATTCATGATGCTTACTATTGATGAAATAAAGCAGCCGAAGGTCTAATAATGCTCTAATAATACTCTAACGATTTATGGGTTCATGCACTGGAGTTTTTGAGACTACAACAGAAAAGTTTGAAAGCTTAGTGTAGTTTATAGGTGTCTTACGTTGTTTCGTAAAGCTAGTAATAAATCTGTCTTCATGGCTCCTTATGTGTATATCGAGGCAGCATATTACCGTATTTCTCCTCATCGTATTTCCGTTTTGGACTAACATATTACCGTAGGAATCTTCAGCATACTATAATCACACTCGCCTATATACGATGGGCTGTCCGTTCTCTTTCAGCTTTATTATCGTTAAACAGCATCTAAAGCTATAAAATAAAAGAAGCTGCCCTTTTGAGACAGCCTCTTTCATAAATATAATAAAAATGTTTATTCAGCTTTTTCTTCAGCGGAAGCTTCTTCTACAACCGGAGTTTCAACTTCAGCTACAGTCTCCTCTACCACAGGAGCCTCTTCTACTGCCGGAACAGCCTCTTTAGCTTCAACGGTTTTCGTTGCAGCAGCGGCCAAAGGAGCAGTATTTTCAGCAACCTTCTTTGTTGAAGAACGACGAGTACGTGCTGCTTTCTTGGTAGCTTTTTCTTTCAACATGTTTTCGTTGTAGTCAACGAGCTCTATAATACACATTTCAGCGCTATCACCCAAGCGCAGACCTGTACGAAGGATACGGGTATATCCACCCGGACGGTTAGCGATTTTCTGAGAGATATTCTGGAAAAGTTCAGTTACAGCCTCTTTATTTTGCAGATAGCTGAATACAACGCGGCGCGAATTTGTTGTATCTTCTTTCGACTTGGTCAACAGTGGTTCAACATAAACACGCAAAGCTTTAGCTTTTGCCAAGGTTGTTGAGATTCTCTTGTGTTGAATAAGTGATATTGCCATGTTGGCCAACATGGATTTTCTATGTGCCGCCTGACGGCCTAAATGATTGAATTTTTTGTTATGTCTCATTTTCCTTAGTCTTTATCTAATTTATACTTGGCAACATCCATTCCGAAAGATAAATTCAAGCTCTCAAGTTTTTCATCCAATTCGGTAAGTGATTTTTTACCAAAATTGCGGAACTTCAATAAATCGTGACGGTGATATCCGGCCAATTGTCCCAGCGTCTCTACATCTGCTGCTTTCAAACAATTCAAAGCACGTACCGAAAGTTCAAGATCAGTCAATTTTGTTTTTAACAGTTGACGCATATGCAGGAATTCTTCATCGAAATCGTCATTGGTTTCTGTTTCAACAACTTCAAGTGATATTTTTTCATCAGAGAAGAGCATGAAATGATGAATCAGAATTTTTGCTGCTTCTTTCAATGCTTCTTTTGGATGAATTGATCCATCAGTATCAATTTCTATCACTAATTTTTCGTAATCGGTTACCTGCTCTACACGGAAGTTTTCGATAGCATATTTTACATTCCTGATAGGAGTAAAAATTGCATCAATAGGGATTACCCCTAAATCACCATTAACAGACTTATTATCTTCAGCAGGTACATAACCACGACCTTTATCAACAGTGATATCAATCTGGAAACTTGCTGAAGCATCCAGTTCACAAATGATCAGGTTTGGATTCAACACTTCGAAACCGGTGAAGTATTTTCCAATATCTCCCGCTTTCAACATAGTTGTTCCGGAAACATTAATGGTTACCTTTTCATTTTCAATATCTTCAACAACCTGTTTGAAACGAACCTGTTTCAGATTTAAAATGATATTAGTAACATCATCAATAACACCGGGAATGGTTGAATACTCATGATCAATGCCTTCAATTTTGATTGCAGTGATTGCGAAACCTTCTAACGAAGACAAGAGAATGCGGCGTAAAGCATTACCTATAGTAATACCGTAACCGGGTTCCAGCGGACGAAATTCAAACTTACCGTGAAAATTGTCAGCTTCCAACATGATTACCTTATCGGGTTTTTGAAATGCTAATATAGCCATGGTCTCACTTATTATTTAGAGTACAACTCAACGATTAATTGTTCTTTGATGTTTTCCGGAATATCGTCACGCTCAGGGATATGTATATAAGTACCTGCAAGCGCTGATTCATTCCATTCGATCCATGGGTATTTAGAGTGATTGAATCCATTTAAAGATTCAAGAATCACCTGCATGGATTTATCCTTTTCACGAACCGCAATTACCTGACCAGGACGAACATGATAGGACGGGATATTCACTACTTTTCCATCTACAGTAATATGTTTATGGCTTACCAACTGACGGGCACCTGCACGTGTAGGAGCAAAGCCTAAACGATAAACTATATTATCAAGACGGGATTCAAGCAACTGCAGCAGGATAACCCCTGTAACACCCGGGTTACTTTGGGCTTTTTCATACATATTACGGAATTGTTTTTCCAATACGCCATAGGTATATTTTGCTTTTTGCTTTTCACGCAACTGAATGCCGTATTCAGAGGTTTTCTTACGCCGGTTGTTTCCGTGTTGACCGGGAGGATAATTCTTCTTAGACAGTACCTTGTCTGGTCCGAAAATAGCCTCACCGAATTTACGGGCAATTTTTGATTTTGGTCCAATATATCTTGCCATTTTTTTGTAATTTATTATTTTTTGATTGTCTGCTTAATGAAACTATTCTGAAAAGGCCGCAATTGCTGAGAGGTTAAACGCAATTCAAATCAGAAACAAGCTTCAATTTCGCAAAGATTATTTACAAATCTCAAAATCGTTTAATCATCTGTTAAACTCTACGACGTTTTGGAGGACGACATCCATTATGAGGAAGCGGTGTAACATCAACGATCTCTGTTACTTCAATGCCTGCACCATGTACAGTACGTATTGCAGATTCACGTCCATTGCCCGGTCCTTTCACATATGCTTTCACTTTACGCAGCCCTAAATCAAAGGCTACTTTTGCACAATCCTGAGCAGCCATCTGTGCTGCATAGGGAGTATTTTTTTTAGATCCGCGGAACCCCATTTTACCGGCTGAAGACCATGAGATAACCTGACCATCGCCATTGGTAAGAGTCACGATAACATTGTTGAAAGAAGAATGTACGTGCAATTGACCTACACCATCTACTTTTACGACTCTTTTTTTGGCTGCAACTGTTTTCTTTGCCATATAATATTATTTTTTTAGCTTGTCTAAAATTCGCTACAGTTAAACCTTATTTAGTTGCTTTTTTCTTATTTGCAACTGTTTTCTTTTTCCCTTTACGTGTACGAGCATTATTTTTCGTACTTTGTCCTCTCAATGGGAGACCGATACGGTGACGTATTCCACGGTAACAACCGATATCCATCAAGCGTTTGATGTTCAATTGTACTTCCGAACGAAGATCACCTTCTACTTTGTATCCGGCACCAATGATTTCACGGATTTTAGCTGCTTGGTCGTCAGTCCAGTCTTTAACCTTGATGTTGATATCAACACCAGCTTCTTCTAAAATCTTTTTTGCACTACTGCGACCTATTCCGTAGATATAAGTCAATCCAACTTCCCCACGTTTATTTTGGGGTAAATCTACTCCGACAATTCTTATAGCCATAAACTATTTATTTTGTAAAATAAAATTACTTAACCCTGACGTTGTTTAAACTTTGGGTTCTTTTTGTTAATAACATACAAGCGTCCTTTTCTGCGAACGATTTTACATTCGTCGCTGCGCTTTTTAACTGAAGCTCTTACTTTCATTGTTTGAAAATATTAATTTGTTTGTTTTTCCGTAAAGACGTTGCATGCAACGTCTTTACGGAATATTTTATTTATACCGGAACGAAATTCTTCCTTTTGACAAATCATAGGGCGACATTTCAACTTTCACTTTATCTCCAGGCAAGATCTTGATATAATGCATGCGCATCTTACCTGAAATATGGGCAGTGATTACGTGACCATTTTCTAATTCTACGCGGAACATGGCATTTGACAAAGCCTCAATGATGATACCGTCCTGTTCTATTGCTGTTTGTTTGGCCATATAAGTTTAAATTGCTTTTGTGCCTAATACTTGTTCTATATACTCAAATGTTGATAATATATCCGCTTTACCACGTCTGACTGCAACTGAATGTTCAAAGTGTGCTGAGGGTAACCTGTCAATAGTACGGGTCGTCCATCCATCTCTTTCAAAAACCAGTTGTCGTTTACCCAGATTAATCATGGGTTCAATTGCAATTGTCATCCCTGATTTCAGCATCACTCCATTTCCTTTTCTCCCATAATTGGGAACTTCGGGAGACTCATGCAAATTACGTCCGACACCATGTCCGATCATTTCTCGAACAACAGAATAACCACGTTCTTCACAATAAGACTGAATTGCATTTCCGATATCACCAATACGTTTTCCTTCCTCAGCCTGTTCTATCCCAAGATAAAGAGATTCTTTCGTCGTACGCAAAAGAGCCATAATCTCAGGTTTTACTTCGCCAACGGCGAAGGTATAGGCACTGTCGCCATGAAAACCATTGATATATGCACCGCAATCGATCGATATAATATCTCCTTCCTTTAAAATAACATCAGCTGAAGGAATCCCATGTACCACCTGATCGTTCACAGAAGTACAAATAGATTTCGGGAAGCCACCGTAACCCAAAAAACCCGGAACAGCGCCATTATCCCTGATATATTCTTCAGCAACTTTATCAAGTTGAGCCGTGCTAATGCCCGGGGCAACTATTTTTGCCATTTCAGCCAACGTTTTGGCGACTATCTGATTACTGATACGAAGCAATTCAATTTCTTCGTCAGTCTTTAAAAAAATCATTCAATCAAATTTTAGTATGCAGATACATTTCCCGAACGACCTTTTATGCGTCCCGATTTAAGCAATCCATCATAATGACGCATCAACAAATGGCTTTCAATCTGCTGCAAAGTATCCAGTACCACACCCACTAAAATCAATAAGGATGTCCCCCCGAAAAATTGAGAAAACTCATGATTGATTCCTAGCAAAGATGCAAAAGCTGGAAGAATGGCAACAATTGCCAGGAAGATTGATCCTGGAAGTGTAATCCTGGACATCACTTCATCCAAAAACTCAACAGTATGTTTTCCCGGCTTACAACCCGGAATAAATCCGTTATTACGTTTCAGATCTTCCGCCATTTGCGTTGGATTAATCGTAATAGCTGTATAGAAATAGGTAAAAACAATTATGAGTATTGCAAATACAAGATTGTACCAAAATCCATTATTATTCATGAATGCTCCTACAAAACCGTTTACAGCTTCTGAATTTGCAAAACCTGCCAGGGTAAGTGGAATAAACATGATTGCCTGGGCAAAAATGATAGGCATAACACCCGCAGCATTAATCTTTAATGGGATATACTGACGTACGCCACCGTATTGTTTATTACCAACCACTCGTTTAGCATATTGTACAGTAATCTTACGTGTTCCCTGAACCAAGAGGATAGAAGCACCAATTACCACGAGCAGGAATATAATTTCGAGCAGGAACATTACCAAACCACCACCAGAATCAACAAAACGTGATGCAAATTCTTTTATAACAGCACCGGGAAATCTGGAAATAATTCCAATAAGAATGATAAAAGAAATTCCATTTCCAACACCCTTATCAGTAATACGCTCACCCAACCACATTACAAACATGGATCCGGCAGTCAGAATAATTGTGGAAGTAATTGTAAACCAGATTCCTCCGGGCAATGCCGAGCCTGCTTGTTTCAATTGCACTCCAAGATTAATCATATACGAAGGACCCTGCATCAGCAATATTGCCACTGTAAGATAACGGGTGATCTGATTCATCTTTCGACGACCACTTTCTCCTTCTCTTTGCATTTTTTGAAAATAGGGTACCATAATTGTCAGCAACTGTACAGCGATAGATGCTGATATATAAGGCATAATACCCAACGCAAAAATTGAAGCATTTTTAAACGCACCACCCGAGAACATATCCAACAAGGCCATTAAACCACCACTGGTTTGAGCTTTCAACGCTGTCAGCGCGGCTGGGTCGATACCCGGAAGAACGACAAATGAACCGAAACGGTAAATCAAAACAAACAGAAATGTTGTTAAGAGTCTGCTACGGAGATCTTCAATCTTCCAGATATTTTTTATTGTCTCTATGAGCTTTTTCATGTGTATATTTTATTTTTTCCTTCACAAGGGAATTTATTCCCTGTGATTATAGTTTTACAATGGTACCACCTGCCGCCGTGATCGCTGCTTCAGCAGATTTCGAGAAAGCATTTGCCTCAACATCCAGTTTTTGTGTCAGAGCCCCTTTTCCCAAAATTTTCACCTTATTGGTTTTACTGATGAACCCATGAGCCCGCAATTCAGCCACACCAATTTTTGTCAGTTTTGCTGACTGAGCCAAAGCTTCAAGAGTTTCGAGATTGATTGGTTTGTACTCAACTTTATCCAGACTTTTGAAACCGAACTTAGGCAAACGACGTTGCAATGGCATCTGACCACCTTCAAAACCGATTTTTTTAGAATAACCTGAACGCGATTTGGCGCCCTTGTGTCCACGAGTAGAGGTACCACCGAGACCAGAACCAGTACCACGACCAATTCTTTTTCTGGTTTGAACAGAACCTGCTGCAGGGGTTAAATTACTTAAATTCATATCTTATGTATTAAAAGATTCTACTATTAATCAATTACTTTCACCAGGTGTTTTACTTTAGCCACCATTCCCAATATTTGAGGAGTAGCTTCATGCTCAACCACGGCGTTCATTTTTTTCAAACCTAAAGCTTCCAAAGTCAGTTTCTGATCTTTAGGACACTTAATTTTACTTCTAACCTGTTGTATTTTAATTGTTGCCATCTTTGATTGAGAATTAACCGTTAAACACTTTATCGATCGAAACACCACGGTTTTGAGCCACGGTATAGGCATCGCGTAATTCACCTAAAGCAACCATGGTTGCTTTTACAAGGTTGTGAGGGTTGGAAGAACCTTTAGATTTTGCCAACACGTCGGTAATACCAACGCTTTCAAGCACAGCACGCATAGCACCACCAGCCTTTACTCCGGTACCGTGAGATGCCGGTTTGATCAGTACCTGGGCACCACCAAATTTAGCGACTTGTTCGTGAGGGATAGTTCCGTTCAGTACAGGAACTTTAATCAGGTTCTTTTTGGCTGCTTCGGTACCTTTGGCGATAGCGGCAGTTACCTCACCGGCCTTACCCAATCCCCAACCTACGATACCATCTTCATTACCAACTACAACGATAGCAGAAAAGCTGAAGGTACGTCCCCCTTTTGTTACCTTGGTAACACGGTTAACAGCAACTAATCTGTCTTTCAATTCCAAATCATTGGTTGTTTTAACTTTATTCATATCTGTTGTCTTACCTGATTAAAATTTAAGTCCGGCTTCGCGTGCTGCATCAGCCAATTGTTTAACTCTTCCGTGATACAAATAACCGTTTCTGTCGAAAACCACCTCTGTAATACCTGCTTCCTGAGCAGCTTTAGCTACCAGAGTTCCTACTTTAGCAGCTTGTTCGGTTTTTGTAATTTTATCTTTTATTCCCAGTGAAGATGCTGCAACGAGGGTTTTTCCCTGAACATCATCAATTAATTGAGCATATATTTGCGTATTGCTACGAAAAACTGTCAAGCGGGGTTTTAAAGCGGTACCACTCACCTTGTGACGGATATGCGCTTTTATTCTTTCTCTTCTGTTTGTATTTGCCATTTTCTTATACAAGTTTACGTGAATTATTTACCTTTACCAGCTGATTTACCGGCTTTGCGACGGATAAGTTCTCCCGCGAATTTAACCCCTTTACCTTTATAAGGTTCCGGTTTACGGAATGAACGGATTTTCGCGCAAACTTGTCCAATTAATTGTTTATCGGCACTTTCGAGTATAATAACAGGATTCTGGTTACGTTCCGATTTGGTTTCAACCTTGATTTCAGCGGGCAAACCTAAAAAGATATTATGAGTATAGCCTAAAGCCATTTCCAACACCTGACCCTGATTGGATACGCGGTAACCCACACCTACCAGTTCAAGTACTTTTTTATAACCTTCTGATACTCCTGTAACCATATTCTGAATCAGAGAGCGGTAAAGACCATGCATAGCACGGTTTTGTTTTTCGTCGTCAGGGCGAGAAACCACACATTGGTTTCCTTCTACTGCAACAGTAATATTTGGATTGATTTCCTGGCTTAAAGTACCTTTGGGGCCTTTAACAGTTACAACAGTACCTTGTTGTGTAATGGTTACTCCTGCAGGAATAGTAATAGGTAATTTTCAAATTCTTGACATACTTTTTTCCTCCCTACATTAATAAACATAACATAAAACTTCACCACCTACTCTCAAATCACGTGCTTGCTTGTTAGTCATCACACCTTTTGATGTCGACATAATGGCAATACCTAATCCGTTCAATACGCGGGGAATTTCATCAATACCAACGTACTGACGTAAACCCGGAGTAGATATACGGATTAATTTTTTGATTGAGTTAACCTTGTTAACCGGGTCATACTTCAGAGCGATTTTAATCGTTCCCTGAGGACCGTCTTCTACAAATTTGTAGTTAAGGATATAACCCTGTTCATGTAGAATACGGGTGATTTCCTTCTTGAGATTAGATGCGGGAATTTCCACCACACGGTGTTTTGCTTTGATAGCATTCCGCAATCTCGTTAAATAATCTGCTATTGGATCTGTCATAAAAATGATTTTTAAATTGATCCCGCCTACCGGGACAATATTTATTTATTTAATTTTCTGTACAGACGTTGCATGCAACGCCTCTACGTGATATTCGCTTCTGTTACCAGCTTGCCTTTTTCACTCCCGGGATAAGCCCTTTAGAAGCCATTTCGCGGAACTGGATACGTGAGATTCCGAACTGACGCATATATCCTTTTGGACGACCGGTGATTTTGCAACGGTTGTGTATACGGATAGGCGATGAATTTCTCGGAAGCGTCTGAAGGGCATCGTAATTCCCTTCAGCGATGAATTTTTCACGTTTTTCAGCATATTTCGCGATTAATCTGGCTCTTTTCACCTCGCGGGCTTTCATTGATTCTTTTGCCATTGTATTTCTTAATTAGTTTTTCTTAAATGGTAGTCCGAACTCTTTCAACAATGCAAAACCTTCTTCATCGGTTTTAGCTGTTGTAACGAAAGTGATATTCATTCCCAGCAAACGGCTGATATTATCGATGTTGATTTCAGGGAAAATAATTTGTTCCTGAATACCCAGAGTATAATTTCCACGGCCATCGAGTTTATTTTCAATACCCTTAAAGTCGCGTACACGGGGCAGAGCCACCCTGATCAAACGTTCGAGGAACTCATACATACGGTCTCCGCGTAACGTAACACGTACACCGATAGGCATTTTTTTACGTACCTTGAAGTTTGAAATATCTTTCTTAGAAATTGTTTGAACTGCTTTCTGACCAGTGATGGTTGTCATTTCATTGATTGCCACCTCAATAATCTTTTTATCAGCAACGGCAATTCCCAATCCCTGATTTAATACGATTTTTTCCAATTTAGGAGCCTGCATTACTGATTTGTAACCAAACTCTTTCATCAACACAGGAACAATGCGTTCCCGGTAATCTTGTTTAAAATTTGCTGTATTCATTGTTTAAATTTCCTCTCCTGTTTTTTTGGAAACACGCACTAATTTGCCATCTGCATTTAATTTGCGACCTACACGAACGGGTTTACCGTTTACCACAGGGTTCAAATTTGAGATGTGAATAGCTGCTTCCTGTTTAACAATACCACCTTGAGGACTTTTCGCACTAGGTTTGGTATGCTTTGATACCATATTAATTCCCTCTACGATTGCACGGCTTTTACTAACGAGGACTTCCAAAACACGACCTGTTTTGCCTTTATCCACGCCGGCATTAACGTAAACGGTATCACCTTTTTTGATATGTAATTTACTCATTACTAAATAATTTTACGAAGATTAAAGCACTTCAGGTGCAAGTGATATGATTTTCATGTTTGTAGCACGCAACTCGCGGGCCACCGGGCCGAAAATACGGCTACCGCGGATT
>JAYFQH010000090.1:0-9154 GCA_034927265.1 Paludibacter sp. | reverse complement strand
AGCACCGGGGTTCCACCTCTTCCCATTCCGAACAGAGAAGTTAAGCCCGGTCACGTCGATGGTACTGCAACTATGTGGGAGAGTAGATAGCCGCCGTTTTTAAAACCCTCAGCAGATATAATGTTCTGCTGAGGGTTTTTTGTTTGTTTGTTCTTCTCCTTGCTCCCTTGCTTCCTTTATTTTCTTCTTCTCCTCTCCATCAACTCTTAACTCTTAACTCTCAACTCTTAACTCAAACTTTTATGAGGTTACTTATTCCCTATTCTCTATTACTTATCCGCCAAAAATCGTATCTTTGCAAAAAATAATCATACGTCAACTGCATAATATGATCACTACTTTTGTATATTTTTTCTCAGCAATAAATATTCTACTCGCATTGATAATGATTTTTTATAATTGGAAAATCAATAAAAATGTTTTATTTCTTTCACTATTCCTGATTGTTTTTGCTTTAGAATCTACAATTTATAGCACTTATACCTATGGCGGAGATATAACCTATTATACGTTTCTGTTTATAATTTCTCCATTGTTTTTTTTAAAAGCTCCTTTGATTTTTCTTTTTGTCAGAGGTATAGCTCACGACCGCTTCTATCTGAGATGGATTGATGTGTTGCATTTAATACCCTTTTTGATACATCTTTCAGTAAATATTCCTTATTTGATGACTTCTTTTGAAGACAAAATGACTATTTCATCTTATGCTTTGGCAAATCTTGATAATTTTAAATATTTGAATATAAATCCATTTTACCCAAATGCCTGGAATATGATTGCGAGGGCAATACAATTATTTTTATATGTCGTCGCATGTTTTGTACTGATACGATTACTTAAACCCAGATTTATATATCTTACAGGCCAGCTGAAGTTTCAATATAATTATACAGTCATAAGACTAAAAATATTATTATTCATGATACTTCTGATTGTAACAGTTCAAAATCTGGTTAATTACATGTACTTTAATGAAGCATTGGTGAAAAATTATTCTGATATTATATATTTCATGTTAGATTTAGTGATGTTTGTTTATTTCGCTATTCCTCTGTTTGTATTGTTATGCCCAAAAATGTTATATGGAATGCCTCATCTTGAGACTAAACATGTATCAGCATATCAGTTTGATAATGCAAAGAAAGGGGCAGACAAAGGAAAGTGACAAATTTGTAAAGTGTTTGATTGGTAAATAATTTTGGATCGTGAATGTATACTGAAAACTTTATATAAATTGTTAAAGTTGTAAATGGTTTGCCTGAATATTTTGTTGAAGAAATATAGATGCTGAGCTTATAAACTTTTCTGGAGATTCAGTCGTGTAGTATTTAATTCGATGTTGCTTTGTACATTTTATTTCTATCTCCGGATGTCTCAGGAGATAATCTTTTAAACTTTCTGCAACGATATTTCCCTGTGGAATAATGTCAATGTCATCAGGTAAATATTTGCGGATGACAGGTGTCAGGAGGGGGTAATGCGTACAGCCGAGTATTATTCTGTCGATTCTCGGTTCTTTAGCTAACAACTGTTGAATGTTCTTTTTAACAAAATACTCTGCACCCTCTGATAAATACTCATTGTTCTCTATTAACGGTACCCACATTGGACAAGCTTCCATGCTGATATGGATATCAGGACATATTTTATTTGCTTCAATAGGGTAAGATCCGGACTGTACAGTTCCCGGGGTAGCAAAGATACCAACATATTTTGTTCCTGAAATTTTTTGAAGAGCCTCTACTGTAGGGCGAATAATTCCAAGCACACGCCTCTCAGGATCAATTAAAGGCAGGTCGCGTTGCTGGATTGATCGTAAAGCTTTTGCTGAAGCAGTGTTGCAAGCGAGAACTACCAAATGGCATCCCATGTCGAATAATTTGTTTACACATTCAAGGGTATACTTATATACAACATCAAATGAACGTGTACCATATGGAGAACGTGCATTATCACCAAGGTATATGTAATCATATTCCGGTAAAATCTCTTTGATGGCTTCTAAAATAGTCAATCCGCCATATCCTGAGTCGAAAATACCTATTGCACCTGATTTATTATTTGCTGTTAATTCTGCCATTTAATTCCGTTTATCCAGTCCCCACATTAATTTGCTTTTTAATGAATCAAAAAAAGTATGGTTTAATTGTTTTGCAACTCTGATTGAATACTCTCCTTTTGTGATCCTCAGTTTTACTCCTTCTTCAAGTTTTATTGTCCTTCCATCTAATGATATCTGATAATATCCGCTACGCGTATGCACCTCAAGATCTATTGTCCAATCGTCGGGAATTACTAAAGGGCGCACTGTTAAACTATGTGAGGCGATGGGCGACAGAATGATATTCTTTGCCTGTGGAACCATTAAGGGGCCTCCTACGCTCATTGAATAAGCGGTTGACCCGGTAGGAGTGGAGATGATCAACCCGTCGGCATGATAGGAATGTACTGCCTCTCCGTTAAGCAAAGCAATGATGCTCATCATGGAAGAGCTATCTTGTTTAAGAATGGATATTTCATTCAACACATAAGGGTATTTTATTGCTCTGCCATCAGAAGTTTCAATTTTTAATAGTGTTCTTTCTTCTAAGGAAATTTCATTTTTTATAATGGCATTCAGCGCTTTATCCAAATCATCTCCCGAAACATCCGCCAGAAATCCAAGTCTTCCTGTATTGATTCCAAGAATTGGTATGTTTTTTGATCCAATACGTGCGGCAGTATTTAAAAATGTTCCGTCCCCCCCAATACTCAAAGCCAGATCTGCTTCAAAATTATCCTGATCGATAATGTATTGAGGGTCAAAGTAAGACTTTTTATTACTGGTATAATATTCAAACAGCTCTTTTTCAAGAAGCAATTTGACCCCCTTTTCATCAAAGAACCTGAAGATTTCTTCAATAATATTGAGGATGGTGGGGCGGAAAGTATTCCCGAAAATGGCTATTGTCATATTTTTTTTGTTCATTTTTTTCGTTTATTTTTGTACAAAAATAACTGGAAATAATGATTTTGCAAAGGAAATACATATAAATTGAATTTGCAAGTTTTTTTGAAATCATGACAAAACTTAGTGTAAATATAAATAAGGTAGCTACCATCCGTAATGCGAGAGGGGGAAATACTCCTGATGTTTGTCAGGTAGCGATAGATTGTGAAAGATTTGGAGCAGAGGGAATTACAGTGCATCCCCGCCCGGATGAACGTCACATTCGTTATCAGGATGTGCTGAACCTGAAATCCATTTTGCAGACAGAATTTAATATTGAAGGTTATCCGTCAGATAATTTTATTCAACTTGTTTGCTCAGTAAAACCGCATCAGGTGACTCTGGTACCTGACCCCCCGGAGGCATTAACATCAAATTCAGGCTGGGATACTATCAAACATCAGGATTTCCTGAAAAATGTTGTAAAGAGATTTCATAAGGCAGGAGTTAGGGTTTCTATTTTTGTAGATACAAATCTTCAAAACATCATTTATGCAGCAAAAGCCGGAGCCGACAGAGTCGAACTTTATACAGAACCTTATGCTGCCAATTATTTGACTGACAGGGATGAAGCAGTTACTCCTTTTGTGCTGGCTGCTGAAAAAGCACGTGAGATGGGTTTGGGATTAAATGCAGGCCATGATTTGAATCTGGATAATTTGCATTTTCTGATTGAATCGATTCCATGGATCGATGAGGTTTCCATTGGTCATGCTCTTATTTCAGACGCACTTTATTTTGGATTGGAGAAGACAATTAAAATGTATAAGAATCAACTTAAATAAACACAATATCTATTAAAAATGAATAATTTAATGCTTATTTTGCTACAGACAAATACTGTGCAGGAACCAGTTGCTGCCGTTGATACAGCAGAGAAAATGAACTTGTGGACAATGGCTGTCTATGGTGGTCCTATCATGATCGTACTGGCTGTTATGCTCCTGATTGCTGTTTATATGTTTATTGAACGTTTAGTGACCCTGAAACAAGCTTTGGAAGAAGATAAATCGTTTATGAACCGGATTAAAGATCATATTTATGATGGAAAAATTGAAGCAGCTCAGAAATTATGCAGAGAAACCAATAATCCGATCTCACGAATGGTGGAAAAAGGGATAAGCCGTCTGGGCCGTCCGATGAATGATGTACTTGTTGCCATTGAAAACGTTGGTAATCTGGAAATCGCCAATCTTGAAAAAGGATTGGTAATTATGGCTTCTATTTCAGGTGGTGCCCCAATGCTTGGATTTCTGGGAACTGTAACAGGGATGGTAACAACTTTTTATAATATGTCGCTGAATAGCTCAGGTAATGTTCGATTAATTGATCTATCGGAAGGAATGTATCAGGCGATGGTGACTACAGTGGGAGGACTGATTGTAGGTATTCTTGCGTATTTTGCTTATAACTATTTGGTTTCCAGGGTTGATTCTGTTGTGCGAAGGCTGGAAGCAAGGACTATGGAGTTTCTGGATATGTTAAATGAGCCGGCATAATTCAGTAATAGCTATAATCATTATACTATTTGTAATTAAATAACCTCCGGATTCTTCCTGAGGAAAATAATAGGAAGAAATAATCAATTCCTTACGGGTAAATCCGAAAGATTAAAATTATTAGAGATTATGTCCCTGAAAAAAAGAATAAAGGTTGAAGCGGGATTCTCGATGGCATCGATGACCGATATAGTGTTTCTTTTGTTGCTGTTTTTTGTTATGGCTTCAACCATGATGACGGCACCCAATGATATTAAGTTGAATTTGCCGCAAAGTAAAGCAACAAGCTCTACCCGTTCTGTTGTTGCGAGAGTGTCGATTGACGGAAACGGAAGATTTTTCATTGCCAAAGGGAATGCCACCCCAAAACAGATAGCTCCTGAAATGCTGGAAACATACATTTTGGATTTGGTTGCAAAGGATTCAACAACTTATATTGCCCTGTATGCGGATCAGGATATCGCATATAAGGAAGTCGTTAAAGTATTGGACATTGCCAATCAACATAAATTAAAGCTTGTCGTCGCTACAAAATCAGTTGCAAAATAATCATGAAGAAATCCGAATTATATGGTTGTGTTGGATCAGTAATAAGCGGAATTGTTATTTTGCTCTTGCTTTTCTTCGTTTTTTTGCCTGGATTACAAACGGCAGAGGAAGAGGGGATCTTAATTAGTTTTGGAGATGCCTCTGATGGAGCAGGTTCCATAGCAACAACAGCCCGGCCAAGTTCACAGATCAGTCCGGCCAAATCTGAAGTAAAAGAGGAATTGATCTCTCAGACAGAAAAGTCTGTTGTGCTGAATAACACTAAGAAAACAACTAAAAATACCCAATCAGAAGCTGAAAGCCGCTATAAGAATGAGCAAATTGCTTCGCGACAGGCTGACGATTTAATTGGAGGATCGTTTGGAACTTCATCCAATGAGGGGAGCGGAGCAACAGGTGGTGATAACATTGCGGGTAATCCTGTGGGTAGAGGAAACTCCGGTGGCAATTTCTGGTCGCTGAATGGTCGCAGTTTACTGGGTTCTATTCCTATTCCAAAGTATAATCTGAATGAGGAAGGTTTTATTACAGTTGAAATTCAAGTGAATGCGTCAGGCAATGTGACCGGAGCATCGGTAAAAAAAGCCACGATGTCTGATCGTTCACTTCGTAATGCTGCAGTTGCTGCAGCAAAAGAGGCGCGTTTCACCTCTGGTTCGGGTGTGGCAGTGGGAACAATTACGTATTACTTTAAATTGAAGTAAATTTATGCAACGGATATTTATTTTTCTGGCTGATGGCTTCGAAGAAATTGAGGCCTTAGCGCCTGTAGATGTTTTTCGCCGTGCAGGCATGGATGTGACGACGATCTCCATTAACAATGATTTATACGTTCGTGGTGCACATGATATTACAATAAAGGCGGATGCTTGTTTTTCCGATATGGATTTCAATAGCGAATTTCTGATCTTCCTTCCAGGTGGAATGCCTGGGGCTGCAAATCTTGATAATCATGTAGGGTTAAAAAAACTGATTGAAAATCAGGTTGATAAAGGCAGGGAGATTGCGGCTATTTGTGCAGCTCCATTTGTTCTGGGAAAAATGGGATTGCTGAAAAATAAAGAAGCAATATGTTATCCGGGTTATGAACATCTATTAAAGGATGCCCGAATTTCGTCATCAGCAATCGTAAAATCCGATAATATTTTTACTGCCAAAGGACCCGGGGTAGCCGTAGCATTTGCACTCAAAATTATTGAAAACATCAGTGGCAGCAAGGTTGCTGAACAGATTGCAAAAGCTATGATAGTTTAAAATATTTTTCCAGAAGAATTTTTGCCCCGGCAAATGAGCTTATTTCGTTGGATAAAATTTTCTTTTCTGTTTCAACGATCAGTGCTTGTATTTCCGGGTCACGATAGAAATTGTTGCGAAGTTGCTCATTAATGGTTTCGTACATCCAGTAAGTCGACTGCTCGTTTCTCTGCGTATAAAAATATTGATTTGCTTTGACATGTGTAATAAAACGTAATACCATGTCCCATATCTCAGCTATTCCAGTATTTTCAATAGAAGAACATGGGTGAACTTCGGGTGACCATCCTGACTCGTTTAGTGGAAATAAATGAAGCGCGTTTTGATATTGAGTTTTTGCAACCATGGCTTTCTCAATATTTGAACCGTCACTTTTATTAATGGCAATGCCATCAGCCATTTCCATAATGCCTCTTTTGATTCCCTGCAATTCATCACCAGTACCTGCCAGTTGAAGTAACAAAAAGAAATCAACCATCGAATGCACCGCTGTCTCTGATTGTCCCACGCCTACAGTTTCGACAAAAATTGTATCGAAACCTGCTGCTTCACATAAAATAATACTTTCTCTGGTCTTACGTGCTACTCCACCTAAAGAACCAGCAGAAGGCGATGGGCGGATAAAGGCGTTTTTTGCAACGGAAAGTTCTTCCATCCTTGTTTTATCTCCAAGAATACTGCCTTTTGATTTCTCGCTGCTGGGATCAATGGCAAGTACAGCCAGCTTATGGTTTTGTTTCACCAGATACATCCCCAGGGCCTCAATAAAAGTACTTTTTCCTGCGCCCGGAACGCCGGTAATTCCCAGTCGGATGGAATTCCCGGTGTGTGGAAGACATCTTTCAATCACCTGTTGTGCAATCATTTGATGTTCAGGTAAAGAACTCTCAACTAATGTGACTGCCTGACTTAATATGGCAATGTCTCCCCTGAGTATACCTGATACGTACTCTTCAACAGAAAACCTGCGACGTTTGGTTTTTGATGACCTGTAAGGGTTTACAGATGGAACTGAGCCTATGCCTTCATTAACGGTCAGGCCTTTAAAGGCGGGATCATTTTCAGGATGCTTGTGACGATGCATTTGATCAAATTAACGCTCTACTGCGGGTTTAGGGATTACCTCTCCTTTAATAGTTAGTAAAGTTGGAGCTGTTCCTGCATTGCTAAAAACCGAAATAGTTTTTATGAAAGATCCCGGACGGTTTTCGGGGTTATAGGAAGCAGTAACTTCACCGGTTTTACCGGGAAGAATGGGTTCTTTTGTCCAGGTTGGGGTAGTACAACCGCATGATGCCTGTACTCTGTTGATTACCAATGGAGCATCTCCGGTATTCTTAAATTTGAATACGGTAGATGCTAAACCATCCTGTTCTTTTATCTTTTTAAAATCATAACTGCTGTTGTCAAAGCTTATAACAGGAGCCTGAGCTAATAATAAACCACTGAAAAATACGCTTAATAATATTGCACTTAACTTTTTCATATTTCTTCAAATAGATTATGATGTTTAAAATAATAGTTTATATTACCGCACAAAGTTAGAAAAATATTCAGGGATAAAACTTTAAATAACTAATTTAGATTGAAAAAATACTTAATTTAACGAACAAAAACCAGTTTTTTTTCCTCAGATAGTTCGTGATGGTACCAATAACCTCCTTCGTTAAACCCTTTCAAATCGTCCTCGTTGTCGATTTTGTTTTGTATTACAAAGCGAGCCATCATTCCCCGTGCTTTCTTGGTATAGATGACAATCTGTTTTAAACTGTCGTGCTGATATTCGAGAAACTCAACATCCAGCATAGGAATCTTTGCCGTTTTGATATCAATCATTTTTGAATATTCAGATGAGGATAAATTTAACAGGATTTCTGGTTTTCCTGATTTACTAAGGTCTCTTTTAATGCATTGTGTTACTTTTTCTTTCCAGAAAGGATAAAAGTCAGTTCCGGCGTAATTGTTAAGTTTTGAACTTACCTCAAGCCGATAGGCCTGCATCAGATCGAAAGGCTTTAATATGCCATATAGTCCTGAAAGTAATCTGAGATGTGATTGTGCGTATTTAATTTCGTCTTCACTGAAAGTTTTGGCATTTAATCCGCGGTAAACTTCACCATCGAAAGCTAGTACCGCCTGTTTGGCGTTTTTGGGAGTGAATGGTAAGTGCCATTGAATAAACCTGTCGAAATTCAAATGAGTAAGCTGCCTGTTAATTTCCATTAGTCTCCCTATTTCAGTAGACGTGAGTTTCCTCATGAGTTCAACAAGATAGGATGCTTCGTTGAGAAATTCAGGTTGGGTGTAAAATTTAATTTCTTGCTGGGGCTTATAATTCTGGATTTTGGCCGGCGACAGTAAGATAATCATTGGTGAATTTATGTTTAAATATGTAATGTGAAATAAAAAAGGAATATGAAAAATTCATATTCCTTTAATAAAAAAAATGAAAAGCCGATATTAGTTCACTGCTGCAGAAAGTTCAGCACCGGCTTTAAATTTAGCAACTTTTTTAGCAGCTATTTTGATAGCTTTTTTAGTTTTAGGATTGATACCCTGACGTGCACTACGTTCTGCTACTGAAAAAGTACCAAAACCAATAAGGCTAACTTTATCACCTGCAACTAATGCATTAGATACTGCTTTTACTGTTGCATCAAGTGCTTTCTTTGCATCAACTTTGCTTAAACCCGCTCCTTCAGCGATTGCGTTGATTAATTCCGCTTTGTTCATAATTTTGATTAAATTTTTATAGATTAGACACAAGTAAATTGTTTAATAGACAGCAAATGTAATAGATTGAAATGTAAAAACAAATATTTATTGCAAAAAAAAATGTATTTTTTATCATTTAATTAAAAAA